>JAHJXZ010000056.1 GCA_018827205.1 Gammaproteobacteria bacterium
CAAAACGTATCATTTTCTGGCAGCTCATAGATCGTGTTGGGGGAGTCACCGAGCGGTCGCTGTTTCAAAATCACGGCGATCCTGATCCCTCCGCAACGAATCTAGGGGGCTGAGGGGTTGAATTGAAACGATTAGCGCAGTAGCATGGATTTATACATTGTAAGTGCATGATTATGAATAAATAAATTGCAAAACGTGAATTTTGAAACGGTTTTCTGCGGGTTATTGAAAGACGCGGTCAACTGAGTCCTCGAGCCCGGGCCCTTGGGCTCCGGGCTGCACCACCCCGGCCAGCGTGTTCACGCCCTTCTTTCAGCCGGATGTAGTCCCTGCCGCAAACCGCTACAATGCGCCGCCTTTTCCCTACCCTTTGCGAGGCCTCGCGCATGAAATTTCGTTTTCTTCTGTGGATGCTGGGCCGTCTGATGGCCAAGGCCAGCCGCGAAAATCCGGCATTCCAACAGCAACTGGTCGACCGCGATATGGTCTTCCAGCTGCATACCCTGGACGGCAAAGTTGCCCGTCACTTCATCGTTAAAGACCAGCGCATCACCAGCAAGCGCGGCACGGCTACTGAACCTGCCTTCGCCCTTGGCTTCAAAGATGCTGCCTACGGGTTCGCCACCATGAGCGCCAAGAACAAGCAGCTGGCGTTTATGCAGGGCATCCAGAACAAGGACATCCAGATCCAGGGCAACCCTGCGCTGGTGATCTGGTTCCAGGGTCTGACTAAATACTTGATGCCGAAAAAGAAAGACGCTGCCAAAAAGGCTGCCTGATCCGCACCGCAGCGCGCCAGGGCTGGCCGGCGCGCGCTGCTTTCGCTAGGCTGGGCAGAGCCATCGTGAGAGTTTGCCCATGCGTCTGCTGCTGAGTGCCCTGCTGTTTTCCACCACCCTTGCCCATGCCGCCCCCCCTAAAGCCGAAGCCTTTGCACCGTTATTCGAGCTGGCCGGTATCCGTTTGCTCTGCGAACAGAGTGCGCCGTTGGTGCAGCGAGGCCTGAGCGATAAACAGCAAGCGCAGTTGGCCAAGGTGTTTGCCGCTGATGGTCTATGCTTGGACCTGGCCAAGCGCCTGGCCGGTAAGCTCGACCAAGCCCAGTTGGAACAGGCCAAGAACCTGCTGGAAAGCCCGTTGGCGCAAGGGTTTACCGCCGCCGAACGCTCGGTGGGCGAGGGCGGTGCAGAAGGTCTGGCGACCTATCGCAAACAACTGGTCGAGCGCCCGCCACGTGAGGAGCGTATGGCTCTTGTACGGCGTCTGGATGCTGCCGCGCACACCACGACCCTGGCCACCCTGTTGCGCTATGAAGTGGGCAAGACTCAGGCGTTTCTGGCCTTACAGGGCCGTGGCGAAAGTATCGACGAAGAAGCCCTGAGCACTCAGACCAAGACTCAGGAAGACGCGTTGCGCGCATCCAGCTCTGAGGCGGTGGAGTCTTTTATGCTCTACGCCTATCGGCAGATGCCCAGTGAAAAACTGGCCGAATATGCCGCCTTGTATGAGCAGCCAGCCGTTGCGCAGCTGCTCGACGGTAGCGTGCAGGTGCTGCCAGAGCTTTTTGCCGCACGGCGTGCGCAGCTGAAGAAGTAATCAGTCGACTGAAACGACAAAGGGGCCCGTAGGCCCCTTTGTCGTTTTTGCAGCGTTACTGCGCGGGATGGAATTGCGCGGCCAGTTCGCGTAGCGCGACTTCGGCGGCCAGCACCTTGCTTACCGCCTCTTCCGCTTTTTCACGGCTGATGCCGAGGTTGTCGAACAGGCTTTGCGGGATCTCGCTCTGCGGGCCGGCGCCGATGCCACGGTTGCGCAGCAGGCTGACCGACAAGCACACCAGGTTCGGGTAGGTGGCGTGTGGGCCGGTGTATTCAGGGTCGTGCTGGAAGCGCAGGGCGCTGGCCAGTTCTTCCGGCATATCCCAGTAGCGCATCAGCCAGGCGCCGATCTGCTCGCGACTGATGCCGAGCAGATGCTGCTCGATATAGCTGTGCGACAGGTGCGGGTTGACCTCCAAGTGCCGGCAGATCAGCGAGAAGTGCGGCGGAAACACGTGCGCCAGCACCAGGTAGCCGAAGTTGTGCAGCAGGCCGGCCAGATAGGTCAGGCCGGCTTCCGGGCGTTGCGCGCGTGGAATGGCGCGGGTCAGGCCTTCAATCACTGCAGCGCTGTAGATCGCCTGTTGCCAGTAAGGCGTGGCCTGTTGTGGATGGTCTTTGGGCAGGCTCAGGGTTTTGCCCAAGGCCAGGCCCAGGGCCAGATTGATGACCAGATCGAAGCCCAGCACGCGGACGATGGCGTCTTCCACCGAGCGGATCTTGCCGGGGGCGGCGTAATAGGGCGAGGCGGCCCAGCTAACCACCTGGGCGGCCAGCGCTGGGTCGGTTTCGACCACGCCGGTGATGTCATCCACGGTGGCATCCGGGTCGACACGCAGTTTGATGATTTTCTGCGCGGTTTCCGGCAGCGGTGGAATCTCGATGGTTTCTTCCAGGCGTTGCTGGATACGCCGCGCGGTAAAGGCCTGCACCGCCAGGGTGATTTCGGCGCGGTCGTCGTCAGGGCGATCGAGGTTCAGGCGGATATTGCTCAGCGGCTCACCAAAGCGTGCGGCACTGGCCTTATTCAACAGACTTTTGAACACATCGGTGCTCAGTTCCAGCAGCACGCCGCGCTGGCCGGACTCGATATACAGGCTGGGTACCTGCAGTAGGCGTTCGTCGTACAAGCAGGGCGAGCTGGTCAGCGGCGGCAGACCGGGGAGCACTTTCAGGTTGTGCTTGCCGAGCATGCGTTCCAGCCGCTCCGGTTTGACTGCAGTCAGTTGGCGGCCAGTCAGTTCGGTCAGGCGATTAAGGTCAAGCAGCTGACTCTGCGGGTAGAGCACCAATAGTGCGCCGACAGCATCATCGAGTAATACCGCCTGTAGGCGCTGAGCGGCCGGCAGGCCGGGCAGGTCGCGGCAGACTTGGTAGGGCAGGCCGAGCTTTTCCAGCAGTTGCAGAATCACCGCGGGCGGCTGCGGAGCGGTGTCGGTGGCTAGGGCAAGTTCAGTCATGGCGGTATCCGGCTGAGGCAGCAATTCTTCGAGTATAAACAGCGGGCTTGCGAATCGGCGGCGCAGGCGACGGCTGCCCTGTGCGCTGGTTCACACTTGCCCGTATTGTTGGCCATGCCGCAACCAGCGTTCAAGTAGCGGGCTGACGTGCTGCGGCCAGTGTTCCAGTAGGGCCTGCGCGGCGTCGCGTACGGCGGGCAGCAGGTCGGCATCGCGCATTAGATCGGCCACCTTGAATTGCAGCAGGCCGGTCTGGCGGGTGCCGAGCATTTCGCCGGGGCCGCGTAGTTCCAGGTCCTTTTCGGCGATAACAAAACCATCGCAGGTCTCGCGCATGATTGCCAGGCGCTCGCGGCCCAGTTGCGACAATGGCGGGTGATAGAGCAGCAGGCAATGGCTGGCGGCGCTGCCGCGACCGACCCGGCCTCGTAGCTGGTGCAGCTGTGCCAGGCCCAGGCGTTCCGGGTTCTCGATGATCATCAGGCTGGCATTCGGTACGTCGACGCCGACTTCGATCACCGTGGTGGCCACCAGCAGCTGCAGCTGGCCCTGCTTGAACTGATCCATCACTGCGGCTTTTTCCGCCGGCTTCATACGCCCGTGGATCAGCCCCACGTTCAGCCCGCCGAGCGCTGCAGCCAGGTCGGTGAAAGTGGTTTCGGCCGCTTGGCAGGTCAGCTCCTCGGACTCTTCGATCAGCGTGCACACCCAATAGGCCTGACGCCCTTCATTGCAGGCCAGGCGCACCCGTTCGACCACTTCCAGGCGGCGGCTGTCGGCGATCACCAAGGTATTCACAGGGGTGCGGCCTGGTGGCAGTTCGTCGAGGATTGAGGTGTCGAGGTCGGCGTAGGCGCTCATCGCCAGGGTCCGCGGGATCGGCGTGGCAGTCATGATCAGTTGGTGCGGGCACATACGCCCGCCAATGCCTTTCTGGCGCAGGGCCAGGCGCTGCTGCACACCGAAGCGATGCTGCTCATCGATGATCACCAGGGCCAGCTTGGCAAAGCGCACTTCATCCTGAAACAGCGCGTGGGTGCCGACCACCATGGGCGCGCCCGCAGCGATCTGCTCCAGGGCACTGGCGCGGGCCTTGCCCTTGAGCTTGCCGGCCAGCCAGGCGACGTCCAGGCCCAGCGGTGCCAGCCATTTGCTGAAATTGATGAAATGCTGCTCGGCAAGAATCTCGGTAGGTGCCATCAGCGCTACCTGGTAACCGGCCTCCAGCGCTTGCAGTGCGGCAAAGGCGGCGACCACGGTCTTGCCGGCACCTACATCGCCCTGCACCAGGCGCAGCATCGGTTCGCTCTGGCTGAGGTCGTAGGCGATTTCCGCGCCGACCCGTTGCTGCGCGCCGGTGGGGGTAAAGCCCAGGTTGGCCAGGTATTGCTGCGGCAGCGTTTTCGCCAGGGGCAGCGCAGGAGCCTGCTGCGCACGCACGCTTTCGCGCAGACGCTGCAGTGACAGTTGATGGGTCAGCAATTCCTCGAAGGCCAGGCGGTGCTGGGCCCAGTGGCGGCCTTCGGCGAGCTCTTCCAGGTCGGCATCCGGCGGCGGCCGATGCAGGTAACGAATCGCCTGATCGAGTGGGCTGAGTTGGTAATCGTCGGCCAGTTCGCGCGGTAGCCAATCCGGCAGGCTGTGCGGGCCGAGGCGCGCCAAGGCCTGCTCGCTGAGTTGGCGCAGGCGTTGTTGGGTCAGGCCTTCGGTGGTCGGGTAGATCGGCGTGAGGGTCTGTTCTACGGCGATTTGCTCGCTGCCTGACAGTGCGCGGTATTCCGGGTGATAGATTTCCAGACCTGAGGAGCCGGGCCTTACTTCACCGTAGCAGCGCACTTGGGTGCCGCGCTTGAGGCCTTCTTTCTGTGCCTGGCTGAAATGGTAGAAGCGCAAGGATAGGGTGCCGCTGCCGTCCTGCAGGCGTACCAGCAGGCTGCGGCGGCGACCCATGACCACATCAGCACCGGCGACGATGCCTTCAACCACCGCGTCCTGACCGGGGCGCAGGGCGCCAATCGGCACAATACGGGTGCGGTCCTGGTAACGCAGCGGTAGGTGAAACAGCACGTCTTGCAGGGTTTCCAGGCCGACCTTGGCGAGCTTTTCGGCCAGGGCCGCACCCACGCCTTTCAGCGCGGTGACAGAAACCGCGGCCAGCTCGGTCATGGCCTGTCTTAGCTGCTCTTGGGCAGTGGTTTGGCCACCGAGCACAGGCGAATCGAGTCGGTCAGTACTTCGATGGCATTTGGCCGTGGGAAGCTGGCGCGCCAGGCGATGGCTACAGTGCGAAACGGCGCGGGCGGGCTGAGTGGGCGCACTTCAATCACGCCGGGAGCGTAGTGGTGGCTGTCGACTGCGGAGAACGGCAGGATCGACACGCCAAGGCCCGAGGCGACCATATGACGGATGGTTTCCAGTGAGCTGGATTCCACCGTGGTGTGCTTGGCGCTGTCTTCGCCACCCTTGCGCAGGGTCGGGCAGGCTTCCAGCACCTGATCGCGGAAGCAGTGGCCTTCACCGAGCAGCAGCAGGCTCTTGTCATTCAGCAGCTTGCTGTCGATGGTTTTCATCGCGGCCCAAGGATGGCCGGCCGGCAGCAGGGCGTAGAACGGCTCGTCGTACAGCGGCTTGGTCAGCACATCGGCTTCATGGAACGGCAGGGCGATGATGATTGCGTCCAGCTCGCCATTGCGCAGCTTGTCGCGCAGCACGTGGGTGAAGTTTTCTTCGATATACAGTGGCATCTGCGGTGCAACGCGATGCAGTTGCGGAATCAGATGAGGAAACAGATACGGGCCGACTGTGTAGATCGCACCGATTTTCAGCGGTGCAGCCATCTGGTTCTTGCCGGCCTGGGCCAGTTCGCGGATGCCCTGGGCCTGCTCCAGAACCTTCTGCGCCTGGGTAACGATGCCTTCACCGACCGGGGTCAAGCGCACTGCGCTCTTGCTGCGTTCGAAGATCAGCACACCCAGCTCATCTTCGAGTTTCTTCACCCCCACCGAAAGCGTCGGCTGGCTGACATGACAACGCTCGGCGGCGCGGCCGAAGTGCTGTTCCTGAGCGAGGGTGACTATGTAGCGCAGTTCGGTGAGGGTCATAGTCTTTATCCATTGAGATGCAGCCAAGCATAGCGGCTGTCTTCAATGGAACCAACTGCTGATGCGGTTCCGCATCTGTGGTTGATGTGCTGAAAGGGTTTTGGCGATTGGCTACGCTTTAATGTCGCTTTGTGAACAGAAAATAATTAGTTACTAAAGCGTTGTGCGAATAGAATTGCGACCATACTTTGCGAGCGACCCGGGCTGGGTTTTGCACTCGCCACAATAAAATTATACAAGCCGTTCCTTTTATCCAAGGAGTACCGGCATGCCTGATGCGGTAACGACGATGTCCCATAACTGGGCTTTTGCTGTGTTCTTGCTAGGAGTCTTCGGGCTTATCGGCTTTATGCTTGGCCTATCCAGCCTGCTGGGTAGCAAAGCCTGGGGTCGCAGCAAGAACGAGCCCTTTGAATCCGGTATGTTGCCCGTCGGCAGCGCGCGTCTGCGCCTGTCAGCCAAATTCTATCTGGTCGCGATGCTCTTCGTGATCTTCGACGTTGAAGCCCTCTTTCTCTTCGCTTGGGCAGTTTCGGTGCGCGAAAGCGGCTGGGCTGGGCTAATCGAAGCTACAGTCTTTATAGCAATTCTGTTGGCAGGTCTTGTCTACCTTTGGCGGATCGGGGCGCTCGATTGGGCTCCTCAGGGTCGTCGTGAGCGGCAGGCGAAGCTAAAACAATGAGGCTTTGGCAATGCAATACAAACTTACTCGGATCGATCCGGATGCGCCTAATGAGCGCTATCCGGTCGGCGAGCGGGAGACTGTTTCCGACCCGCTGCTAGACGATCAAGTCCACAAGAACATCTACATGGGCAAGCTCTCAGATGTTCTCAATGGTGCAGTGAACTGGGGGCGCAAGAACTCCCTGTGGCCCTATAACTTCGGGCTGTCCTGCTGCTATGTGGAAATGACCACCGCCTTTACCGCGCCGCATGACGTAGCCCGGTTTGGTGCGGAAGTGATTCGAGCCTCACCACGCCAGGCGGACTTCATGGTCATCGCCGGCACCTGCTTTATCAAGATGGCTCCGGTCATTCAGCGCCTGTACGAGCAGATGCTGGAGCCCAAGTGGGTGATCTCCATGGGTTCGTGCGCCAACTCTGGCGGCATGTACGACATCTACTCCGTGGTCCAGGGGGTCGACAAGTTCCTGCCGGTCGACGTCTATATTCCTGGTTGTCCGCCCCGGCCCGAGGCATTTCTGCAAGGCTTGATGCTGCTGCAGGAATCCATCGGCCAGGAGCGCAGGCCGTTGTCCTGGGTGGTTGGCGATCAAGGTGTTTACCGTGCCGACATGCCTTCGCAGAAAGAGCAGCGTCGCGCCGAGCGCATCGCCGTGACCAACCTGCGCAGCCCCGACGAAGTGTAAGCCTGGGCTCGATTGAGCCCGCCTACTGACGCCGTTGACCGATAGCGACCGAGACCATGACTGCAGAGAGCATTCTGTCCATACCGCCGTACAAGCCTGATGACCAAGACGTGGTCGTCGAACTGAACTCCCGTTTTGGCGCCGAGGCCTTTACCGCACAGAACACCCGTACTGGCATGCCGGTGCTGTGGGTAGCCCGCGAGCGCCTGGTCGAGATACTGACTTTCCTGCGCAACCTGCCGCGCCCCTACGTCATGCTGTATGACCTGCATGGTGTCGATGAGCGCCTGCGCACCCAGCGCCGTGGCTTGCCCGGTGCGGATTTCACCGTGTTCTACCACCTGATGTCGCTGGAGCGGAACAGCGACATCATGCTCAAGGTGGCGCTCAATGAGCGTGACCTGAATATGCCCAGCGTTACCAGCATCTGGCCCAACGCCAACTGGTATGAGCGTGAAGTCTGGGACCTCTACGGCATTCATTTCAGCGGTCACCCGCACCTGACCCGGATCATGATGCCGCCGACCTGGGAAGGTCACCCGCTGCGCAAGGACTACCCGGCGCGCGCCACGGAGTTCGATCCGTTCAGCCTGACCCTGGCCAAGCAGCAGCTGGAAGAAGAAGCGGCGCGCTTCAAACCGGAAGACTGGGGCATGAAACGCGGCAGCGAGCATGAGGACTACATGTTCCTCAACCTTGGCCCGAATCACCCGTCGGCCCATGGTGCGTTCCGCATCATTTTGCAGCTCGATGGTGAAGAGATCGTCGATTGCGTACCGGAGATCGGCTATCACCACCGTGGAGCCGAGAAGATGGCCGAGCGTCAGAGCTGGCACAGTTTTATTCCCTACACCGACCGCATCGACTACCTCGGCGGGGTGATGAATAACCTGCCGTACGTGCTGGCCGTGGAAAAGCTCGCGGGCATCACCGTACCGCAGCGGGTCGACGTGATTCGTATCATGCTGGCCGAGTTCTTCCGCATCACCAGCCACCTGCTGTTCCTCGGCACGTATATTCAGGACGTCGGTGCGATGACGCCGGTGTTCTTCACCTTCACCGACCGCCAGCGCGCTTATAAGGTGATTGAGGCGATTACCGGCTTCCGTCTGCACCCGGCGTGGTATCGCATCGGCGGCGTTGCTCACGACCTGCCGCGCGGCTGGGATCGTCTGGTCAAAGAATTCGTCGACTGGCTGCCCAAGCGCCTTGACGAGTACGAAAAGGCTGCGCTGAAGAACAGCATTCTCAAAGCGCGGACCATCGGTGTGGCGCAGTACAACACCAAAGAAGCGCTGGAATGGGGCACCACCGGTGCTGGCTTGCGCGCCACTGGTTGTGATTTCGACCTGCGCAAAGCACGGCCGTATTCCGGCTACGAGAACTTTGAATTCGAAGTGCCGCTGGCGGTCAATGGCGATGCCTACGACCGTTGCATGGTGCGTGTAGATGAGATGCGCCAGAGCATCAAGATCATCGATCAGTGCCTGCGCAATATGCCGGCTGGCCCGTACAAGGCGGACCATCCGCTGACCACGCCGCCGCCGAAAGAGCGCACGCTGCAGCACATTGAAACCCTGATCACCCACTTCCTGCAGGTTTCCTGGGGCCCGGTGATGCCGGCCAACGAAAGCTTCCAGATGATCGAGGCGACCAAGGGCATCAACAGTTATTACCTGACCAGCGACGGCAGCACCATGAGCTACCGCACGCGCATTCGTACGCCAAGCTTCCCGCACTTGCAGCAAATCCCTTCGGTGATTCGCGGCAGCATGGTGGCTGACCTGATTGCGTATCTGGGCAGTATCGACTTCGTTATGGCCGACGTGGACCGCTGATTATGAGCACGCTAATCCAGACTGATCGTTTCATCCTCAGCGAAGCCGAGCATGCGGCCATCGAGCACGAGATGCACCATTACGAAGACCCGCGCGCGGCGTCGATTGAAGCGCTGAAGATCGTGCAAAAGGCCCGTGGCTGGGTGCCGGATGGCGCGGCGGATGCCATCGGCGAGATCCTCGGCATCCCGGCCAGCGATGTTGAAGGTGTGGCCACCTTCTATAGTCAGATCTTCCGTCAGCCGGTGGGCCGGCACATCATCCGCGTGTGCGACAGCATGACCTGTTATATCGGCGGCCATGAGTCGATTGTCGAGAGCATCCAGCAACAACTAGGTATTGGTCTCGGTCAAACCAGTGCCGACGGCCGCTTTACCCTGCTGCCAGTCTGCTGCCTGGGCAACTGCGACAAGGCGCCGGCGGTGATGATTGACGATGACACCTTTGGCAATCTGCATGCCGATGGCGTCGCCAAACTGCTGGAGGCCTACGCATGACTACGCTGACGTCCATGGGGCCGGCTAACACCATCACCCGCAGTGAAGAAACACATCCGCTGACCTGGCGCCTGCGTGACGACGGCCAGCCGGTGTGGCTGGAGGAATATCAGGCGAAGAACGGCTACGCCGCCGCGCGTAAGGCGCTCGCCGAAATGGCCCAGGCCGATATCGTGCAAACGGTAAAAGACTCAGGCCTCAAGGGGCGCGGCGGTGCGGGCTTTCCCACTGGGGTGAAGTGGGGCCTGATGCCCGCCGACGAATCGATGAACATCCGCTACCTGCTGTGCAACGCGGATGAAATGGAGCCCAACACCTGGAAAGACCGCATGCTCATGGAGCAGCTGCCGCACCTGTTGGTGGAAGGCATGCTGATTTCTGCGCGCGCGCTTAAGGCCTATCGTGGCTACATCTTCCTGCGCGGTGAATACGTCGATGCCGCCGTCAACCTCAATCGCGCCATTGCCGAAGCCAAGGCCGCCGGCCTGCTCGGCACGAACATTCTCGGCAGCGGCTTCGCTTTCGAGCTGTTCGTCCACACTGGTGCCGGTCGCTATATCTGCGGTGAAGAAACCGCGCTGATCAACTCCCTCGAAGGTCGCCGCGCCAACCCGCGCGCCAAACCGCCGTTCCCTGCTGCAGTCGGGGTGTGGGGCAAGCCGACGTGCGTGAATAACGTAGAAACCCTGTGCAACGTGCCGGCCATCATCGGCCATGGCGTTGATTGGTACAAAAGCTTGGCCCGCCCAGAGAGTGAAGATCACGGCACCAAGCTCATGGGTTTCTCCGGCAAGGTGAAGAACCCCGGCCTGTGGGAGCTGCCCTTTGGTGTGAGCGCCCGTGAGCTGTTCGAAGACTATGCCGGCGGCATGCGCGACGGCTACACGCTGAAATGCTGGCAGCCTGGTGGCGCTGGTACTGGCTTCCTCCTGCCCGAGCACCTCGATGCGCTGATGTACGCCGGCGGTATCGGCAAGGTCGGCACGCGCATGGGCACCGGCCTGGCATTGGCGGTGGACGACAGCATCAGCATGGTGTCCTTGCTGCGCAACATGGAAGAGTTCTTCTCCCGCGAATCCTGCGGCTGGTGTACCCCGTGCCGCGATGGCCTGCCGTGGAGCGTGAAAATCCTTCGTGCTCTGGAACGCAAGCAAGGCACTCAGGAAGACATCGACACGCTGCTCGGCTTGGTCAATTTCCTTGGCCCCGGCAAGACCTTCTGCGCCCATGCACCGGGTGCCGTCGAACCGTTGGGCAGTGCGATCAAGTATTTCCGTTCGGAGTTCGAGGCTGGCGTGGCCAGCTCGGCGGCTCCGGCAGCGACGGGGCAATTCGCTCCCGCGTAAAAAATGGCGCTCTGGCGGCCACTGACCTGGCCCCGCAGCACACCGTGATTCCATTAGCCAAGCCTGCTTCGGCGGGTAAAGAAGAAACCTGAACCATGGCCACTATCCACGTAGACGGCAACGATTTCGAAGTCGATGGGGCGGACAACCTGCTACAGGCCTGCCTGTCCCTCGGTCTCGATATCCCTTACTTCTGCTGGCACCCGGCGCTCGGTAGCGTCGGCGCCTGCCGCCAGTGCGCGGTCAAGCAGTACACCGATGAAAACGATACTCGCGGGCGCATCGTCATGTCGTGCATGACGCCGGCCACCGACAACACCTGGATCAGCATCGACGATGAAGAGTCCAAGGCGTTTCGCGCCAGCGTTGTTGAATGGTTGATGACCAACCACCCGCACGACTGCCCGGTGTGCGAGGAGGGCGGCCATTGCCACCTGCAAGACATGACGGTGATGACCGGCCACAACCAGCGGCGTTATCGCTTTACCAAACGTACCCACCAGAACCAGCAGCTCGGGCCGTTTATTTCTCATGAAATGAATCGCTGCATCGCCTGCTACCGCTGCGTGCGTTATTACAAGGACTACGCCGGCGGCACTGACCTCGGTGTGTATGGCGCGCACGACAACGTGTACTTCGGCCGGGTCGAAGACGGCGTGCTGGAAAGCGAGTTCTCCGGCAACCTGGTCGAGGTCTGCCCGACTGGCGTGTTCACCGACAAAACCCACTCCGAGCGCTACAACCGCAAGTGGGACATGCAGTTTGCCCCGAGCATCTGCCATGGCTGCGCCAGTGGCTGCAACATCAGCCCCGGTGAGCGTTATGGCGAACTGCGGCGCATCGAGAACCGCTTCAACGGCGATGTGAACCAGTATTTCCTCTGTGACCGTGGCCGTTTCGGTTACGGCTATGTCAACCGCGCCGATCGTCCGCGTCAGCCGCTGCTGATCAGCGCCGATGGCAATCAGCAGCTGGGCCTTGATGCGGCTCTGGACAAGGCTGCCGAGCTGCTCGAAGGTAAACGGGTGATAGGCATTGGCTCGCCACGCGCCAGCCTGGAGAGCAACTTTGCCCTGCGTGAGCTGGTTGGCGAAGCCAACTTCTTCAGCGGTATCGCCGCTGACGAGCTGGAGAATATCCGCCTGATCCGCGACATCCTGCAGAACGGCCCACTGCCCGTGCCGACCCTGCGTGAAGTGGAACAACACGACGCGGTGTTTATTCTCGGCGAAGACCTGACCCAGACTGCTGCACGCCTGGCCCTGGCCCTGCGCCAGACGGTCAAAGGCAAAGCCGTCGAGATCGCCGCCGGGGCGAAGATTCAAGAGTGGCATATGGCGGCGGTGCAAAACGTCGCGCAGGACGCGCTGAATCCGCTGTTTATCGCCAGCGTTACCACGACTCGCCTGGATGATATTGCTGAAGCCTGCGTGCATGCAGCGCCTGCCGATCTGGCGCGTATTGGTTTCGCTGTGGCCCATGCCATCGATCCTAGCGCCCCGGCTGTTAACGGTCTGGATGCAGACGTGGTCGAGCTGGTGGAGCTAATTGCCGAAGCCTTGCTCGAGGCCAAGCGTCCGCTGATCGTCTCTGGAGCCTCGTTGGGCAGCCGGGAAATCATCGAAGCCGCGGCCAACATCGCCAGCGCGCTGAAAAATCGCGAGAAGAACGCCTCCATCAGTCTGGTTGTGCCGGAAGCCAACAGCATGGGCTTGGCCCTGCTGCTGGGCGACACCTTTGCCGGTAAGTCCGTTGATGGTGCGCTGCAGGCGCTGACGACTGGGCAGGCTGACGCCTTGATCGTGCTGGAAAACGACCTCTATCGCCGTGCCGATAGAGCCAAGGTGGACGCCGCACTGGCGGCCGCCAAACTGGTAATTGTGGCTGATCACCAAGTGACCGCCACCAGCGCCAAAGCTCATTTGCTGCTGCCTGCGGCCAGCTTTGCCGAAGGCGATGGCACCTTGGTCAGCTTCGAAGGCCGCGCTCAGCGCTTCTTCCAGGTGTTCGAGCCGAGCTACTACGACGCCAGTATCCTGATCCGCGAAGGCTGGCGCTGGCTGCATGCGCTGCACAGCACAATCCAGGGCAAACCGGTCGACTGGACCCAGTTGGATGAAGTCACTGTTGCCTGCGCTGCGGCTAACAAGCCGTTGGCGCGCATCATCGAAGCCGCGCCCAATGCCTCGTTCCGCATCAAGGGGCTGAAACTGGCCCGCGAACCGCACCGTTACAGCGGTCGCACGGCAATGCGCGCCAATATCAGCGTGCACGAGCCGCGTCAGCCGCAGGATAAAGACTCGGCCTTTGCTTATTCCATGGAAGGCTATTCCGGCAGCAAGGAAGACCGTCAGCAGATTCCGTTCGCCTGGTCGCCTGGTTGGAACTCGCCGCAAGCCTGGAACAAGTTTCAGGACGAAGTCGGCGGCCACCTGCGTGCCGGCGACCCTGGCGTGCGTCTGCTGGAAGGCAACGGCGTTGCGTTGCCCTGGTTCAACGTACCGCCAGCCTTTAACCCGGCTCCTGGCACGTTACAGGCTGTGGCACTGCATCATCTGTTTGGCAGTGAGGAAACCTCGGCTGGGGCCGCGCCGCTGCAGGAACGCATCCCCGTACCTTACGCGTTGCTAGCCACGGCCGAAGCGCAGCGTTTGGGCGTGAATGACGGCGCATTGCTCAGCCTGACGGTTAAAGGACAAGCCTTGCGTTTGCCCGTGCAGATCACCGAAGAGTTGGCTATTGGCATCGTCGGGCTACCGGTGGGCTTGCCGGGTATTCCCGCGCAGATCGCCGGCGCCGTGGTCAGCCACATTGAGGAGGCCGCGCAATGAGTTGGCTAACGCCTGAGGTGATCGACGTGCTGATTGCGGTGCTCAAGGCCATCGTGATTCTGCTGGTGGTGGTGGTGTGCGGCGCGCTGCTGAGTTTTGTCGAGCGGCGTTTGCTCGGCTGGTGGCAGGACCGCTACGGCCCGAATCGCGTCGGCCCGTTCGGCATGTTTCAGATCGCCGCCGACATGATCAAAATGTTCTTCAAGGAAGACTGGACGCCGCCGTTCGCCGACAAGTTCATCTTTATCCTGGCGCCGATGATCGCCTTCGCCGCCATGTTGATGGCCTTTGCGATCATCCCGATCACCCCGAACTGGGGCGTGGCGGACCTGAACATCGGCATCCTGTTCTTCTTCGCCATGGCTGGGCTGTCGGTGTATGCCGTGCTGTTCGCCGGCTGGGCGAGTAACAACAAATTTGCCCTGCTCGGTGCGCTGCGCGCCTCGGCGCAGACGGTGTCCTACGAGGTGTTCCTAGCCCTGGCGCTGATGGGCATCGTCGCTCAGGTTGGCTCGTTCAACATGCGCGATATCGTCGATTACCAGGCCGAGAATCTGTGGTTCATCATTCCGCAGTTTTTCGGCTTTTGTACCTTTTTTATCGCCGGCGTTGCGGTAACTCACCGTCACCCGTTCGACCAGCCAGAAGCCGAGCAGGAGCTGGCCGATGGTTACCACATCGAATACGCCGGGATGAAATGGGGCATGTTCTTCGTCGGTGAATACATCGGCATCATCACCATTTCGGCGCTGCTGGTGACCCTGTTCTTCGGCGGTTGGCACGGGCCGTTCGGCATCCTGCCGCAGATTCCGTTTATCTGGTTCGCCCTGAAAACCTGTTTCTTCATCATGATCTTCGTCCTGCTGCGCGCTTCGATTCCGCGCCCACGGTATGACCAGGTCATGGCCTTCAGCTGGAAGTTCTGCCTACCGCTGACCCTGATCAACCTGCTGGTGACCGGCGCTGTTGTGCTGGCTACGGCCCAGTAAGGAGAAACACACATGTTCAGCTACATCAAAGATGTTGTGACCGGCACCTACACCCAGTTGCGCAGTATGGTCATGGTGTTCAGCCATGGCTTTCGCAAGCGCGACACCCTGCAATATCCGGAAGAGGCGGTGTACCTGCCGCCGCGCTACCGCGGCCGCATCGTGCTGACTCGTGACCCCGATGGCGAAGAGCGCTGCGTGGCGTGCAACCTGTGTGCGGTGGCTTGCCCGGTGGGTTGTATCTCGCTGCAGAAAGCCGAAACCGAAGACGGTCGCTGGTATCCGGATTTCTTCCGCATCAACTTCTCGCGCTGCATTTTCTGCGGTTTGTGCGAAGAAGCCTGCCCGAC
>JAHJXZ010000057.1 GCA_018827205.1 Gammaproteobacteria bacterium
AATGCTTTTAACGCTACGCAACAATGACCCGCAGGGTGGCACACCCAATCGGCGCCCACCCCGGCGGAAATCAATGCAGTACTGAAAAACTCAGCCCGAACGGGCTATTTGCGGTCCCAAACCTCGAACACATAGCCGGGGGTTTCCAGCCCTTCCGGATGTTCGATGGCAGAGGACAGGTGCCAATCGGCCTCGGCAACCTCAGGGAAGTAGGCATCGCCCTGGGGACTGATACCGACGCGGGTCAGGTATAGACGATCGGCCTGGGCCAGGCCCAATTCGTACAACTGTGCGCCGCCGATCAGCATCAGCTCCTCGGCATCTTCTTCGCGCGCCCAAACCTCAGCACGTTCCAGTGCGGCGTCGAGGCTGGCGAACACTTCCGCGCCTTCCAACTGCAAACCGGGTTGACGGCTGACCACCAGATTAAGCCGGCCCGGTAAGGGACGACCGAGCGAGTCCCAGGTCTTGCGACCCATGATGATCGGCTTACCGAGGGTCAGCGCCTTGAAGTGCTTGAGGTCCGCCGGCAAGTGCCAGGGCAGTTGGTTATCGCGGCCAATTACGCGGTTTTCCGCGAGGGCGGCGATCAGGCAGAGGGGTAGGGAATTTTTCATAGCCGCGAGAATACCGTCTGCGTGGCGATCATTGAAGCCTTACCTCCGAACCGGTTCTCCGTTCAGTTCGCTCACCCATCCTGCCGCTTACCCACCACGCGGTTGCGTCCCTGCTCCTTGGCCAGGTAGAGCGCGACATCCGCCAGGCGCAGGGCATCGCTCAAACTCTGATGGGGATACGGCGACAGGTAGGCCATGCCAATGCTCAGCGTGACCACGCCGGCAGCATCCGAGTGGGCATGCGTCAGGCCCAAGGCTTCGATAGCGCTGCGAATGTCCTGCAGAATCGCCAGCAGCTGGACTTCATCCAGGCCATACCAGACGCCGACAAACTCCTCGCCGCCATAACGCGCGGCGCAATCCAGCGGCCGCCGCGCATGCTCGCCGATCACCCGAGCAACCTGGCGCAACGCCTCGTCACCGGCCGCATGGCCATAGTGGTCGTTGTAACGCTTAAAGAAGTCGACATCCATCATCACCACGCCCAGGGTCTGCTTTTCCCGTTGCGCCTGCCGCCAGCTGCGTTCGGCACGCTCGGTAAAGGCGCGACGATTGAGCAGCCCAGTGAGGAAGTCTTTCTCGGCCAAGTCCTGCAGCAGGCCATGGGCAAGGAAATTCTGCCGCGTGGCATATTCCAGGGAATAGCAGCCCACCGAGCCGATGATGTTGGCCAGGGCCAGAAACAAGGCATTGTTCAGCAGCATCTCGCCAGCCAGACCGATGCTCAATTCCACAGCCAGGTACGCGATGAAGGTCAGCCAGCCGCACAACACGGCGGTAGTAAAGCGCAGGCCCGTCAGAAAGTAGAAGAACACGGTAACGAGGATGATGCCCTCGTAGGGCAACGCAAAGCTGTGATAACGGGCCAGACCGATAATGCCCGCCACTGCCAGTCCGGAGAGCAACGCCACAATGCCGCCGATCAGCTGCAGGTGATCACGCAAGCCCGGCCGATAGGTCGCCAGCCAGGCCAGAAGCAGCATCGGCTGAATCACCCCCAGGCGCAGGGCGAGTATCCGGCCGCGCAATGGGTCCGGCAGATTGATCGCATCCAGCAGGACAAACAACAGCGCGAGCAGCGTCGCCACCAGCAACGACCAGCGCATACGCCGCAAAAACACGTTGGCGTGATAGCGCTTGAACGCTTGCTCCAGCTCGCCGTCGAAGCTAAGCGTGCGAAAGCCTTGCTGATGCTGACGCAGGTACGGCGAGTCCTGATTGACCCACTCCAGGTGCGGTAAATTCACGATGGCACTCGCTTTTATTGTTATGTCTCAGTGCGGTCGCTACGGTTGGAATTGGCAGAAACCGTAGCGACATCTGGCCAGACTAGCTGGACTGAGCAAAAGAGTACACGCACGCACTGCCGTGCCATTCAAAGACCGCTGCGGTTATCCTCGACCTTCCACTTGCTAACGGAACACCGTGTGAGCTCACTTGAGAAACCCATGCCCAGCCGCCTGCATCGCCTCTGGCTAAGCGAAACCATCCGTCTACGCGAGGAGCATGCCGGCCCCCTGGATGACAGCGAGGCCAATCGCCGCGCACAGGCACAAGGCGACGCACTTAGCGAACGTATCCAGGCCCGCGCCTGGCTGCTGGGCGAACGCGATGGACAGGTGCAGGCGCTGCAGCATTGGTTGCAGGGCGCACGCCTGGCCGGGCTGCTGTTTTTACTGCTATCCATTCTTAGCGGCAGCGGTCTGGCTGTGGCGGCCTTGGGCGACGGCTTACGCCCAGTCAATGTGTTCTGGGCCCTGGGCAGCCTGCTTGGGCTCAATCTGATCCTGCTGCTCGGCTGGGCACTGGGTCTGCTGCTGAGCCGTGACAGTGCCGGCGCACTCGGGCATCTATGGTTGTGGCTGAGCGCCAAGCTCGCCCGCGACGCCCAAGCGGCGCAGCTGGCGCCGGCATTACTGCTGATGCTGCAACGCCAACGCCTAAGCCGCTGGGGCCTAGGCATACTCGTGCACGGCTTCTGGCTACTGACCCTGCTCACTGCACTGCTGACCCTACTGGCCTTGCTGGCAACTCGCCGTTACGGCTTTGTTTGGGAAAGCACCCTGCTCGGCGGCGATAGCTTCATCGCCCTCACTCAAGCCCTCGGCAGCCTACCGGCGCTACTCGGCTTCAGCCTGCCGGACGCCGAACTGATCCGCGCCAGCGGCGACAGCGCGCTGGCCAACGAAAGCGCGCGACTGAGCTGGGCTGGCTGGCTGGTGGGTGTGCTGGTGGTCTACGGCGTGCTGCCACGCCTCGGCCTACTGCTGCTCTGCCTATGGCGCTGGCGACGTGGCTGTGCCGCGCTGAGCCTGGACCTCAACTTGCCCGGTTACAGCCTACTGCGTGAGCGCCTGCAACCGAGCAGCGAACGCCTCGGCGTATGCGATGCCGCGCCCACACAGCTGCATCAGCCCCTGGCAGGCCATAACGCTTTCGATAGTCAGGGCGCACTGCTTGTGGGGGTCGAGCTGGACCCACAGCGCAATTGGCCCCCCGTGCTACCCAAAAGCATCGGCAATGCCGGCGTGATCGACAGCCGCGAACAACGCAAACAACTGCTCGACCAGCTCAGCCGCTTTCCTCCGGCGCGCCTGCTGATCGCCTGTGACCCACGCCGCTCCCCAGACCGTGGCAGCCTGGCGCTGCTCGGCGAGCTGGCACGCACAGCAGGCAGCACACGTATCTGGCTGCTGCCACCCGCGCCGGGCGAAGCCCTCGACAGCGCGCGCTTGAGCGACTGGCACAGTGCACTGGATCAACTGCAACTGCAGCATAGCGATAGCCTGCCGCTCAGCTGGCTGGAGCATGGCCATGACTAAACCGCTAAAACTGGCCGTGGTCGGCCATACCAATGTCGGCAAAACCTCGTTGCTGCGCACGCTGACCCGCGACGTCGGCTTCGGTGAAGTCTCCCATCGCCCCAGCACCACCCGCCATGTCGAAGGTGCGCGCCTGTCAGTAGACGGCCAAGCATTGCTGGAGCTGTACGACACGCCGGGCCTGGAAGATGCCATCGCCCTGCTCGATTATCTGGAACGCCTGGACCGCCCCGGCGAACGCCTGGATGGCCCAGCCCGCCTGGCACGCTTTCTCGACGGCAGCGAAGCGCGCCAGCGTTTCGAACAGGAAGCCAAGGTGCTGCGCCAACTGCTCGCATCCGATGCCGGCCTGTATGTGATCGACGCCCGCGAGCCGGTGCTGGCCAAGTACCGCGACGAGCTGGCCGTGCTGAGCATGTGCGGCCGGCCGCTGCTACCGGTGCTGAATTTCGTCAGCAGCAGCCAGCACCGCGAACAGGACTGGCGCGATGCCCTGGCTCGCCTGGGCCTGCATGCGCTGGTGTGTTTCGACAGCGTGGCCCCGCCGCTGGATGGCGAACGCCGCCTGTACGACAGCCTGGCGCTGCTGCTGGAAAAAGCTCGGCCACAACTGCAAAGGCTGATCGACGATCACCAAGTGCAACGGCAACGGCGCCGCAGCAGCGGCACACGGCTGATCGCCGAGCTACTCCTAGATTGCGCCGCCTGCCGGCGCAGCGTGGCCACACAACAGGCGCTGGAGCAAAGTGCGATCCGCGAGCTGCACCAGAGCATTCGTCAACGTGAACAACGCTGCGTAGAAGCCCTCCTGCGCTTGTATGGCTTCCGCCAGGATGACGCCAAAGCTGGCGACCTACCCTTGCTCGACGGCCGCTGGGGCGACGATCTATTCAACCCAGAAACCCTCAAGCAGCTTGGCGTAAAAGTTGGCGGCGGGATGGCGGCGGGTGCCGCCACCGGAGTGGGCGTCGACCTGCTGGTCGGCGGCATTACCCTGGGCGCCGCGGCCGCCCTAGGCGCGCTGATCGGCGGCAGCGCACAAACCTTGCGCGGCTACGGCGCGCGGCTGAAAGGCAAACTCAAAGGCCAGCGCGAACTGAGCGTGGACGATGCCGTGCTGCGCCTACTCGCCCTGCGCCAGCAACTGCTACTGCAAGCGCTGGAAGCCCGCGGCCATGCCGCTGTCGAGGCTATCAACCTGGCCGCCCCGCAGGACGCCAGCTGGCGCGAAGGCAAGCTGCCGGATGCCCTGCACAGAGCTCGCGCCCACCCCGAATGGTCATCGCTCAACCCAGGCGCGCAACTTCAGCACAGCGAACGGGAAATGCAACTCAACACACTGGCCGCCACGCTGCTAAGCAACGAATAAGCCCCTGGCTCAGGGCTCGCCCAGATAGAGTCGCTGCACCTTACCCCACTCGTCCTCACCGAGCGCACGCAGCAACTCCAGGTTGATGCGTTCGCGATATGGGCTGCCACTGGCCAGCGCAAATGCGTAGGACTGGTTAACGAACGTACCGGATAGCAAACGCAGACCACCTTGATTCAGCTCACCATTGCGGTACTGCATGATCGGCAAGTCATACACCACCGCCTCCGCCTCGCCCTGCTGTACCGCGCGCATGGCGGTAATTAGGTTGGGATAATTGCTGTGACGAATGCGCTGACTTTCCAGGTAAAGCGCGCCAGAGGTATTGTCGACGCTCGCCACATGGGCACGACGCAAGTCTTCCGGGCCCTGGATGCCACCCTGTAGGTTGCCTACAGTCAGCATGCTGGCAACGGCCGCAGTAAAGGTCGACACCATGATCAAACCGGCAAACATCCACACGAGCCCGACCAAACGCCCACCGAGCGTAACTGGCGCTTTATCGCCATAACCGACAGTGGTCATGGTGACCGCTGCCCACCAGAAGCTGGAGCCCAGGCCTTGCACCGGCGTACCGCCAAACTGTTCATGGTTATTGCGCCGTTCGAACAACCAGACCAAGGCGCCAACCAGCAACAATAAGGCTGCCAGACCGAAAATCAGGCTAAGAAACTGCCAGGAGAACAACCCTCTGAGCACCATCCAGCCACTTTTTTCACCGTCATGCAGCACGCCAATAGCCAGGCCGGTGCGATAGAAGGGGTGGGTAAAGTCGAAGCGTTCTTCACGCTCGGCGGTCATCGTCAGCGCGCCAACCACCACGTCTAACTTGCCGTCTTCAAGGCTAGGCAGCAAACGCTCGAACGGCATGGGCAGCAGTTCGAAACGATAGCCCGCAGTGCTGGCCACCGTATTCCACAAGTCGATGCTGATGCCGCGCCAGCTACCATCCGGCTCCTTGATCACGAACGGCGGCACCTCGGTGATGCCCACCCGCAGCACTGGCTCGCTCGGTTCTGCTGCCATGGCATTCAGCCCCAGCAGCATCAGCCACAAGACGATCAGGACTCTCGGCATGCGTTGTTCCCCCAACTAAAAAACTTCAGGGTAACAAAAACCGCCGCGTCATCCGCGAATCAGACCGCCACTGGCGCACTGATGTGCGGATGCGCCTGATAACCCAGTAGCTCGAAGTCCTCGAATTTGAAGGCCAGAATGTCCTTCACCTCGGGATTGAGCTTCATCACCGGCAGCGGCAACGGCTCGCGGGTCAACTGCAGGTCGGCCTGCTCAATATGGTTGGCGTACAGGTGGCAGTCGCCACCGGTCCAGACGAAGTCGCCGGGTTTCAGCCCACACACTTGAGCCACCATCAGGGTCAGCAAGGCATAGCTGGCAATGTTGAACGGTACGCCGAGGAAAATATCCGCCGAGCGCTGGTACAACTGACAGCTGAGTTTGCCGTCGGCCACATAGAACTGGAACATGGTGTGGCACGGCGGCAGGGCCATCTGATCGACCAGCGCCGGATTCCAGGCTGAAACGATCAGCCTGCGCGAATCCGGGTTCTTCTTGATCATTTCGATCAGCTTGCTGATCTGATCAATCGACTCGCCGTTCGGCGCCGGCCAGCTGCGCCATTGATAACCGTACACCGGGCCAAGGTCGCCGTTTTCGTCGGCCCACTCGTCCCAGATGCGTACGCCGTTATCCTTCAGGTACTTGATGTTGGTGTCGCCCTGCAGAAACCACAGCAGCTCGTGAATGATCGATTTCAGGTGACACTTCTTAGTGGTCACCAGCGGGAAGCCATCGGCCAGATTGAAGCGCATTTGATGGGCAAAAATGCTGTAGGTACCGGTGCCGGTGCGGTCACTCTTGAAGGTACCGGTCTCGCGCACCAGGCGCATCAGGTCAAGATACTGCTGCATTACACGGCCTCCTGCGCAGCCTGGCGTTTATAGGCGTAGGCGATCAGGCCCAGGCCGGCGAGGATCATCGGCACACAGAGTACTTGGCCCATGGTCAACCAGCCGCCCGCCAGATAACCGAGCTGGGCATCCGGCACGCGAACAAATTCGACGATAAAACGGAAAATCCCGTAACACACCGCGAACATGCCGGACACCGCCATAGTCGGGCGCGGTTTGCGCGAGTAGAACCAGAGAATGACGAACAGCGCCACGCCTTCCAGAGCGAACTGATACAGCTGCGACGGATGCCGTGCCAGTTGCTGCGGATCGGTAGGGAAAACCATTGCCCAAGGCAAGTCAGTCGCTTTGCCCCATAGCTCGGCGTTGATGAAATTACCGATGCGCCCAGCCCCCAGACCAATCGGCACCAGCGGCGCGATAAAGTCCATCAACTCGAAAAAGCTCTTACCGTTGCGCTTACCGAACCACCAGGTGGCCAGCATCACGCCGATCAAGCCGCCGTGGAACGACATGCCGCCTTCCCAGATACGCAACATGCGGATCGGCTCAGCGATATAGGCCGCCAAGTCATAGAACAGCACGTAACCCAGACGCCCGCCGAGAATCACCCCCATCGCCACCCAGAACACCAGGTCGGAGAGTTTTTCCTTGTTCCAGCTTGAGTCGAACCGCTCCAAGCGGCGCGAAGCCAGCAGCCACGCACCACCGATGCCGATCAGGTACATCAGGCCATACCAATGAATTTTCAGCGGGCCAAGGGCCAGTGCAACAGGGTCGATCTGCGGGTAAGGCAGCATTTCAATTCCTCAAATCAGAAAGCTCAGGCCCACGCTAAATAGCAGCAAGGCAAATAGACGCTTGAGCAGACGCGGCGACAGCTTGTGTGCCAAACGCGCACCTACTCGGGCAAAAAACATGCTGGGAATGGCGATCCCGACCAACGCCGGCAAGTAGACAAAACCCATACTCCACTCGGGCAGCTCAGGTTTATGCCAGCCCAACCAGATAAAACTCAAGGCGCTAGCCACAGCAATCGGCAAACCGCAGGCCGAAGACGTCGCCACCGCCTCACGCATGGACACGCTGCGCCAGGTCAGGAATGGCACGGTCAGTGAACCGCCGCCGATGCCAAAGATCGCCGAAGCCCAACCAATCACCATACCGGCCACAGTCAGGCCAGGCTTACCTGGGACAGTACTACTGGCTTTGGGTTTCAGTTCCAAGGCCATCTGCACGGCAATGATGATCGCGAATACGCCAATGATCTTCTGCAACATCGGCCCCTGGATGGCTGCAGCGGTCTTCGCACCAATAGCGGCACCGAGCAGGATGCCGAGGGTCATCCAGGCAAACACCGGCCACAGCACGGCACCTTTACGGTGATGCTCGATTACTGAGTTGATCGAGGTAAAGATGATGGTTGCCAACGAGGTGCCGACGGCCAGATGCGTCAAGACTGAAGGATCGACGCCTTGCGCAGCAAAACTTAGCACCAGCACCGGCACGATGATAATGCCGCCGCCCACGCCAAATAACCCGGCCAAGGTTCCCGCAGCAGCCCCCAAGACTAAATACAGCAGCAGTTCCATCAGCACCCCCGCAAACAATCACGCATGGTAACGGATGCACAGGGCCGGACTCTACTTTGGGCGATGGATGTCCTTACGGCCTTTGCGTACAGTGCCAGGACTCTCTAAGGAATAGAGCACCGTGCGCCCGACCCTGTACCTGAAGCTGAGCTGCAACCAAATGCACCTGACGCACCTGCAAAGTGGCCGCGAACTGCACCTGCAAGCTGATCCTGCGTTCAGCAATCAGCGCCTGCTGGTGGCGGATTTTGCCGCCGCGCAGCAACTGCTGCAGCGCGGCCTTGATGAACTACTGCCCAAGCGTTTTTTGCGCCTGAGCCGACCACCGCAGCTGCTGATTCAACCGCTGGAGCGATTGGAGGGCGGCCTTTCGCAGGTTGAGGAGCGCATCCTGCTTGAACTCGGCCTGGGTTGCGGCGCGCGCAAGGTGCGCCTGCACCTAGGCGGCGAACTGGACAGCGCCGGCGTGCTGGCGAAGTTAAGGAGCTAACCCATGTGCCTGATCGTTCTGGCCTGGCGACCGGGCCATGCCCAGCCGCTGCTGCTGGCCGCCAACCGCGATGAGTTCTATGAGCGCCCCAGCCAGCCACTGTCCGAGTGGACCGATATGCCGGGGCTGATTGCCGGGCGCGACCTGCAGGCAGGTGGTACCTGGCTGGGCGTCGGTCCTGGCGGGCGCTTTGCCGCTCTGACCAACATTCGCGACCCCGACCAAGCACAGGGCGGCCGCTCACGAGGCGAACTGCCGGTGGCCTTTCTCGCCGGTAGCCACAGTGTCGAACGTTTTCTGCATGAGCTGCACGAACAGCGCAGGCACTACAGCGGCTTCAACCTGCTGCTAGGTGATAGCCAGCAACTCTGGCACTTCAATTCCCTGACCGGACACGCCACGCCATTGACGGAAGGCGTGTACGGCCTGTCGAATGCCGACCTGGACACGCCCTGGCCCAAGCTGCAACGGGCCAAGCAGGCACTGCACAACAGCTTGCATGAGCCACAGCCACAGACGCTGTTCAAGCTGCTTGCCGACCCCACCCGCGCAGCGGACGCTGAGCTGCCGCAAACCGGCATAGGCCTGACCGGCGAACGCCTGCTCTCCAGCGTGTTTATTGCCAGCGTGACCTACGGCACCCGTGCCAGCACCGCCTTGATCGTCAATGCCGACGGCAGCCGCGTGCTGGCCGAGCGTACGTTCGGCAGCAATGGCAGCTGTTTAGGAGAGGTTGTACTGACCTGCTGAAGCCGTTACCGGTGCACTCATGCTGGTCAGCAGGTATCAGGCCTGGATATCCGATGCAGGATTGATCATACGGCCCAGGCCGAGGTTGCGCAGGGCCAGTTGCAGAGTGCTGTGGATCACCTGCGGATTGTCGATACTCATCACCTGACTGAGCAACTCCTGGGCCTTGCCCATGCTGATCTGCCGCAACAACCACTTAACCTTGGGCAGGTTAGTGGCGTTCATCGACAGGCCATCAAAGCCCATCGCCATCAGCAATACCGCCGCAGCTGGATCACCAGCCATCTCGCCGCAGATGCTTACTGGCTTGCCTTCGGCATGGGCGCCGGCCACCACAAGGCGTAGCGCCTGCAGCACTGCCGGATGGAGAAAGTCATAGAGGTCGGCGACCCGTGGGTTGTTGCGATCCACGGCCAGCAGATATTGGGTCAGGTCATTCGAGCCGACCGAGAGAAAGTCGACTTGGCGTGCCAGCTCGCGCACCTGATAGACCGCGGCAGGAATTTCGATCATCACCCCGACCGGAGGCAGCGGCACGTCGGTGCCTTCATCACGCACCTCGCCCCAGGCGCGGTGAATCAGGTGCAGTGCTTCTTCCAGCTCCTGAATCCCGGAAATCATCGGCAGCAGGATGCGCAGGTTGTTCAGCCCTTCGCTGGCCTTGAGCATGGCGCGGGTCTGCACCAGGAATATCTCCGGGTGATCGAGGGTGACGCGGATGCCGCGCCAACCAAGGAAGGGGTTGTCTTCCTTGATCGGGAAATAGCTCAGCGCCTTGTCGCCGCCGATATCCAGGCTGCGCATGGTCACCGGCAGCGGGTGGAAGGCGGCCAGTTGCTCGCGATAAATCGCCAGCTGTTCCTTCTCGCTGGGGAAGCGCTCCTTGATCATAAACGGCACTTCGGTGCGGTAAAGGCCAACGCCTTCGGCACCGCGCTCCTGGGCGCGCTTTACATCGGCGAGCAGGCCGGTGTTGACCCACAACGGCATGCGGTGGCCGTCGAGGGTTTCGCACGGCAAGGCACGCAGTGCATCAAGGCCCTGGGCCAGCTGGCGCTCTTCCTCGACCACTTCGGCGTATTGCTTGCGCAATACCTCGCTGGGGTTGGTAAAGACCTCACCGTGGTAGCCGTCGACGATCAGCTGAATACCGTCGATCTTCGAATAGGGCAGGTCGACCGCGCCCATCACCGTGGGAATACCCATGGCGCGGGCAAAGATCGCCACATGCGAGTTGCCTGAGCCCTGCACCGAAACCAGGCCAACCAGCTTGCCTTCCGGCACCTCGCCGAGCATCGCCGGCGACAACTCTTCGCTGACCAGAATGCAGTTGTCTGGATAGATCAACGTCTGCTGACGCGCCTGCTGCAGATAGGCGAGCAAGCGCCGGCCGAGGTCTTTGACGTCGCTGGCACGCTCACGCAGGTAAGCGTCGTCCATCAACTCGAAACGATTGATGTGTTCGCCAATCACCTGGCGCAGTGCGCCCTGCGCCCATTGACCGGTACGGATGACCTTGACCACCTCGTTACCTAGGGCGGCATCTTCCAGCATCATCAGGTAGACATCGAACAACGCGCGTTCTTCCGGACGCAGCTGGGTGGCCATCTTCGCCGACAGCGCGCGCATATCGCTGCGCACACCTTCCAGGGCGTTATTGAACAGGGTCAGTTCGCCGGCGATGTCATCGACGCTTTTATCCGGCACCACTTCCAGGTCGGCCGGCGGCAATACCACCACCGCCGTACCCACGGCGGCGCCAGGCGAGCCAGGCACGCCGATAAACTTGGCTTCCTGAATGCCTTTACCCTGCCGTCCCAGGCCGCGAATCGAGCCCGTGGCCTCGGCGTGGGCGATAACCCCGGCAAGCTGGGCGCTCATGGTCACCAGAAAGGCTTCTTCACCTTCGTCGAACTGGCGCTGTTCTTTCTGCTGGATGACCAATACACCCATCACCTTGCGGTGGTGAATGATCGGTGCACCAAGGAATGAGGCGTAACGCTCCTCGCCGGTCTCGGCAAAGTAGCGGTAACGCGGGTGTTCGGAAGCATGTTCGAGGTTAAGCGGTTCCTCGCGGGTACCGACCAGGCCGACCAGCCCCTCGTTGAGAGCCATGCTGACCTTGCCAATGGCTTTCTTATTCAAGCCCTCGGTGGCCATCAGCACAAAGCGATTGCTTTCCGGGTCAAGCAGGTAGACCGAGCAGACCTGGCTGCCCATGGCCTCGCGCACTCGCTGCACGATAATGCCCAGCGCCGCCTTGAGGTCCTTGGCGGCGTTTACTTCCTGGACAATCTTGCGCAGCGTATTGAGCATGCTTGGCTCTAGCCTGTATTAGTCCCGTGCCAGCAGGCGCGGAGCGAGTTCCTTGAGGGCGCGACGGTAAACCTCGCGCTTAAATGTCACCACCTGGCCCAGCGGGTACCAATAACTGACCCAGCGCCAGCCGTCGAACTCCGGCTTGCCGGTCAGGTCCATGCGCACCCGATCTTCTGCGCCGGTCAAACGCAGGAGGAACCATTTCTGTTTCTGCCCGATGCACAGCGGCTGGCTGTGCGTGCGCACCAGGCGCTGGGGCAGACGATAACGCAACCAGCCCCGGGTGCAGGCGAGAATTTTCACATCCTGCTGCTCCAGGCCAACTTCTTCATTCAATTCGCGGTACAGCGCTTCTTCCGGCGA
>JAHJXZ010000058.1 GCA_018827205.1 Gammaproteobacteria bacterium
CGAAAAATAGCTGTAACTTGTTTCATAGCTCGACTCCGAATTAGTGGTCATGGCTCGCGCCGGCTTTGCCAAGCTCAGCTTTGATCAGGAAGCTGTTCTTCAGCGCGTATCGATCGCCCGCCTTCAGACCCGAGATAACCTCGACGAAGTGGCCGTCGGATTTGCCCAGCTCAAGAGGCCGAGCTTCTAGCTGGTTATCGAAGCGGCCGAACACTACCTGCCAATCGCGAACGGTCTGGATCGCTTCGACCGCTACTGCAACGGGAACGTTGTTCTCCTCGGCAATCACCTCGACCGTCACTGGCAAACCAGGCCGCCATATCCGATCTGGGTTGGCTAGCACGATGCGAGCAGTCGCCGAGCGGGTTTGCGCCCCAACCAGAGCGCTGACATAGGAAATGGAGCCCTTAGCCGTGGCGGCGAATGCGCTGGAGCTCACGACAACGTTTTGCCCTTCGGCGATTACGCCCAAGTCTTTCGCCGCGACGGTTGAGTCCACCCATACGGTCGACAAATCCGAGACGGTAAAGACTGCGGAATCCTCTTTGAGTACTTCACCAACAGAGATGCTTTTGCTGGTTATCACGCCATCGATAGGGGCACGAATCTCGAATTCGGTGAGATTCTGGCCTTTGGCCGGGGCACCGCCCAGCGAAGCGATTTGTTGCTGGACGCGCTGCACTGCGATAGCAGCTTCCTGCATGGCAACTTGCGCCTGCAGGAAGTCCTGCTCGGCGGAAATCTTCTCTTCCCACAATTGCTTTTCACGTGCATAGGTCGTGCGGGCAAGCGCAGAGCGTTGCTGGGCGGCCATTAGCTCGCCACGCAGTTCGGCCAGCGCCTGGCTGGAGATTTTGGCCAATACCTGACCCTTGCTGACCGTATCGCCAGCACTAACCGCCACCGAGTCGACGCGCCCGGCAAGTTGCGGGGTCACCTGAACCGTGCGGTCACCGTTGTAACGAACCTCGCCGAGCACTTGCAGCGTGGAGGCGATTTTCGCTGGACCAGCAGTGGCGAGCGTGACGCCACCCTGCTCAAGCTGCGCATCCGTCATGGTCACGCGGCCCTCAACCTGCTCGTAACCGAACGAATAGCTCTTGCCACTGTGCGTGGCGCTGATGGAAACCTGGAATGAATGCGGCTCTACAACCGCGGCATCGCCACGTAGGTAGTTATTCTCTTTGCTGAAATTGATGATTTGCGCAGGTTGGCCAAGACGCAACAAGGTCACCTGTACCGTGCTTTCAGTAGGATTTAAAAGCTTACCGTCCAGGTAGGTATAGAGCCTGAACTGAGGCTCTACGCCCTCCTCAAAAATCGTCACTTCAAGTGCATAATCACCCTCGGTGAAAAGCTTGCCGCCATGCTCGCCCTTGGTGGGTTCTACAGTTTCATGGTGCTCTTTATCTGCATGCTCATCGGCCTCTTCATGCTCGTCGGCCGAAGCCTCCCCGTGGTGCTCGGGATCTGCGTGAGCCGATACATCCTCATGACTCTCATCATGGCCATGGCCTTCCTCCCCGGACTTACCAGGGCTACCACTTAGAATCAGGCCCGCCACGGCTAAACCGATGACGACAACAGCCACAATCATCAGCCACTGCTTTCTGGGAGTTGTTGATGCCATTGGTAACTCCAAATTATCAAAAGTATTGAATTTGATTCATGCCCAGGCGGCGACTAAACGCGCTCAATAAACATGCAGCCGCCAGGAAAGCAGGCGAGGCTTCATGTCGCATGACGCGACCGTCTAAGGCGTTATGTAGGTGCGCAGAGATGCTTATTTTTTGAATTCGATGTTGAGTTGGGAGCCGTAAATCTTCTCCAAGCTCACCCAGGCCGAAATAGCTTCATCCAGGGTATTCAGGTATTGGGAGCGCATGCTTACGAGGGTGCGCTGAGCATCGAGTACATCGATAAAGGCAAACTTGCCCATCTCGAATCCACGTACTGCGCCCTCTACTGCTTGCTGCGCGGTCGGCAGCAGTGTGCCGCTGATCGAGTCGACTTCACTTCTAGCGCTTTCCCACTGCTCAAATGCCTGCTGGGCTTCCGCGCGCAGGCGGAGCTCTGCGGCATTGCGCAAATCCCGCGCTTGGTCAGCTCCTTGAGCAGCGGCCAGCACATTGCCTTGGTTGCGGTTGAACAACGGAATAGGCATCGACAAGCCGAGCAAATTGACGCGCTCGCCAAGCCCTTCGTCGTA
>JAHJXZ010000059.1 GCA_018827205.1 Gammaproteobacteria bacterium
AAGTATCGGGAGCGCGTGGTAAAAGGGTTGTACCGCCGAGCAGCCGAGTTTGGATTCACGCTACAGGCTGTCGAATGTGTTTCTTAGGAAGGCCGCCGCGTACTTTGCCAAGGAGTGCGACTGAAGTACGCCTTCATCAGTCAGCTATCCGCAGACTATTCGGTTCGCCGCCTGTGCCTGACCCTGAAAGTACATGCCAGCGGTTACTACGCCTGGCTGGCTGAGCCGAAGTCGGCACGAGCTAAGGATGATCAGCGGCTGCTGGGTTTGATCAAGCACTCCTGGTTAGAGAGCGGTGGCGTCTATGGTTACCGCAAAATCCATGACGACCTGCGTGAGCTTGGAGAACAGTGTGGCAGGCATCGCGTTGCTCGATTAATGCGCCAGGAAGGCCTGCGTTCGCAGACGGGGTATCGGCGGCGTCCAGGACGTTATGGTGGCAAGCCTCCAGTGGCCTCACCGAATCATCTTGAGCGTCGATTCAATGTCACTGAACCGAACAAGGTATGGGTTACGGACATAACCTACATCCGCACCTATGAGGGTTGGTTATTTTTGGCGGTGGTGCTCGATCTGTTTTCGCGGCAGGTAATCGGTTGGTCAATGAAGCCGCAGATGACCAGCGATCTGGCTATTGATGCATTGCTGATGGCGGTTTGGCGGCGCAAGCCAAAGCAGGAGGTGATGATTCACTCAGACCAGGGGAGCCAGTTCAGCAGCGGTGACTGGCAGAGCTTCCTGAAAGCCAACAACTTGCTTGGCAGCATGAGTCGACGTGGCAACTGCCATGACAATGCGGTAGCGGAAAGCTTTTTCCAGCTGCTGAAGCGGGAGCGGATCAGGCGAAAGATCTACAGCACCAGGCAGGATGCCAGAGCCGATGTGTTCGATTACATCGAGATGTTCTACAACCCAAAACGCCGGCACGGTTTCAACAACCAGCTGTCGCCGGTAGAGTTTGAAAAGCGCTATTTCCAGAGCTTGGAGAGTGTCTAGAAAACCGGGGGCGATTCACTCTATGGGCGGCTGAGGTTCACTAAGGTCGCCCTCAGGCGATTCATAATGCAGGTGGCCGAGGTTCAAGCCCCCGCGTGGTCGCAAAACAAAGGATTGCCGAAAGGTAAGCCCTTTTTTATTGGGGTCTCGTTCTTGTTTAGCCTTCATGGCGAGAAATACGCATAACCTAGAGCAGCAGCGAAAGCCGAAACGCAGACGATGACAGGCCACAAGTAAGAAACCCCACCAGAGCGTGAGTCAAGAATCTCTTGCGCTTGTAGATGGACATAAGACGGTGGAGTGCGTTTTTTAACCTGTACCGCAGGTTTAACCACACCACTCCTGTTAAGTATGCCGCGAATCCTATCTAGCCGAGACTTATCATAAATTTCGTCATTAGCATCAGAAGAACCCGGTGTAGAGGAATTTTCACGATTAGGCTCTGACTTTGGGGGAGAACCTTTAGCCTTAAAGCCATCCCATGAGGCCTTATGACCCTGCTGACGCAATTCTTCACGCCGCCATTCACGATCCTCAAGCCCCATGAAGCTCTCCTAGCCTTTGATGTTTTTCCCGATATTATCTTAGAAGTATCAAATGGTCGCGTGGAGTAACGCCAGGCAAGACGTGACTACATAAAGCTGATTTTCTGAAATGCTCTGTTCTGGTGGGGTCGATGGCCTGCTAAAAGCCCCGTTTTCTGGGCCACTGAGGCTCACTATGGTCACCCTCAAGCGATTCATAATGCTGGGGTCCGGGGTTCAAGTCCCTGCGTAGCCACCAAACAAAACAAGGGTTTAGCGAAAGCTAAGCCCTTTTTTGTGCGCGTAGCTTTTCCACGGTCGCCCAACGCTTGCGTTTGAGATGAACTTACCGTCATGACTACGCCCGCACCACAGTGACCGCAGCCAAGCTTGTGCTATTTACACACCTGAAAATACCCCTTCTAAGACTCTACTCACCGAATTCGTACGCGCAGCTGCGTCCCCAGCAACAAACCCGAAAAGATCAGCACTGCGCCAAGCCAGTGATAACTCTGCAAGCCCTCCCCCAACAGCAGCCAACCCAATATGGCGGTAAACACCGGCATCAGGTAGTTACTCAGAGCGGCTTTGGCGGCGCCGAGTACGCGGATGGCGTGGTTCCAGGCGAGGTAGGCGAGTAGTGAGGCGAAGATCGCGGTGTAGCTGATGGCGGCCACGTTCTCTGCTGTCAGGTTGAAATATGCGCCTTGGGCCAGCTCGTAAAGATAGAACGGCAGAATCAGCGGCACACCCAGCAGCATCAGCACACCAAGCAGGGCCAGCGGAGGGATCGGCAGCAGGTAGCTGGCCCAGCGTCGCAGCAGCAATGAATAGAGCGCCCAGTCGGCCACCGCTAGCAGCATGATCAGATCGCCCTTGTTGAAAACCAGGCCACTGAGGCTGGCCCAGCTGCCTTTACTGATTAGCACCAGCAATCCGCCTGCGGCCACTGCCATCCCCCACCAGGCACGGCGATGCGGCCACTCACCGAGCAGCAGGCCGGCGCCGATAAAGGTCATCAGCGGCAGGCAGGTGTTGACTAAGGTGATATTGATCGCCGCAGTGGTTTGCGCGGCGGCGTATAGCAGGCTGTTGTAGCCAGCGATGCCGACGCCAGCGAGCAGCAACAAACGCCAGCCGGCGGTGCGCAGTGCAGCGCGGTGCTGCCACAGCGGCTTGGCCACGAATGGCAACAGCAGAACCAGGGCCACGCTCCAGCGCCAGAATGACAGGGCGAACGGCGGGATCTCGCCAGCAAACGCCCTTGCCACCAGAGCATTACCGGACCAGCACAGCGTCGCCAGCAGCAAACCGGCCAGTGCTACACGCACGGAAGGCTGCATAGCCTAGCTCTGCCCGAGCGGACGCAGGCGGTATTGCGGCGGCAGTTGTTCCATGCCGCTGACGGTGACGTTGAGGTTCTTCCAGCGGCCGTCCTTGATGCCGTAGATGCAGCCATGCACGGCAAGCGGCTGACCGCGATGCCAGGCGTTCTGCACGATGGTGGTGTGGCTGACGTTGGCCACCTGCTGGATCACATTAAGCTCGCAGAGGCGGTCGACTTGCTCTTCTTCGCTGGGCAATTGCGCCAGGTGCTCGCGGTGCTCGTAGTACAGGTCACGAATGCTGCGCAGCCAGCCGTCGATGAGGCCGAACTGGGTGTCCTGCATGGATGCGCGCACGCCGCCGCAGCCGTAATGGCCGGTGACTAGGATATGTTTGACCTTGAGCACATCGACCGCGTACTGGATCACCGACAGGCAGTTAAGATCAGTGTGCAGCACCACGTTGGCGACATTGCGGTGCACGAACAGATCGCCCGGCAGCAGGCCGACAATCTCGTTGGCCGGCACCCGCGCATCGGAGCAGCCGATCCACAGGTACTCCGGCACTTGCTGCTGGGCCAGCTTGGCGAAGAACTCGGGATCTTCTTCCTTGATCGCTTCGGCCCAACGTGCGTTGTTGTCGAAGAGGTGCTGTAGATCACTCATGCTTCACTCCCAAGTTCGTCGATGCGCACCATAGGAGCGCTATGGGCTTTTGACAAGCTCGGGTTAGCCGCCGTCACAGCTCGGCGGCAGCGGGCTTGATCAGGCGCGGCGGCGACGCAGCAACCAGATAATCAGCAGCAGGCCCGCCAACAGCACCAGGCTTACGCCCCACTGCAATGGCCCCGCATAGCGGTACAGCTCGGCCGGCTGCAGGCTGGGCGCGCGCAGCATTCGCTGCTCGGCGGCTGCGCCCTGGGTCGGGATATCAGCTAGGCCGTCGCCATCCAGGTCTGGCAGGCTGCGAATATGGTCGAGCAGCCCCTGCCACTCTTTATATTCCTGCACACCGGGCTGCTGCGAATCGGCATCGATGATCGCGTCCTTGATCGCCAATAACGGCCGGCCCTCGGCATCCTTGGGTTGTACGTTGAGCAGGCCCTTAGTCAAGTCGCTGACCAGCCAGGTAAAGCTGCCGACATAGCTGGTTGCGCCAATGCTGTAAAGGCGCTGGTCCGCCAAATCCAAAGGGGTGTAGCCCTTAATCGGGTCGCCCAGTTCAATCCGGCTAACCCGGTCGAACGGCACACGCCAGGGGTTGTAGCTGAAGCGCAGGCCTGACACGCGCGGGTAATAGCTTTTGCTCTCGCGCAGCTGGTAAGCCAGCAGCAGCACCTCAAGCAGGTTCTTCAGTTCCTGACCGCTGACATACACCTTGATCAGCGGATAGCCCGACGCATCATCCAGCTCACCCACACCCAGCGGGGCGATGCGAAACAAGTCGGACACTGCCTGCACGCCCTGTCGCCCCATGATCAGGTTGTCACGGATGGTGCCGTTGCCGGTGAACGACACATCGCTGCCCGTGGCCTGGCGCAGGGCATCGGTGACCAGATTGCCGAGAACCGGATCGTCGTACTCGCGGGTCAGGGTCTTGTCGACCTTGGCCAGCGGTTGATCAAAGGTGTAGCCCTTGGGCGCCAGCATCTGTGCGCTGACCACTTGCTTGAAGTCCTCGACCTTGGCGGTGATCGCGGCGCTGCCAGCAATCTGGTCGTTGATTGGGTGCAGCTGGTAATCGACAACCTGCGGTTTGCCATCCGCCGGCAGACGCATATGCAGCTCGCCCAGGTGCTGAATCTCGGAACCAGCCTGCATCACTGGCGTACGCCCATTAACCAGCACAGGTTGCGCCAACGCCGTGTGCGAATGGCCACCGACGACGATATCGATGCCCGGCACCTGCTCAACCAGCTCGACCTCCTCACCGCGCCAGCTGCCGTCCTCCTGCTGCACCACGCCCATGTGCGAGAGCAGAATCACCACCTCGGCGCCCTCCTCGCGCAGCTTGGCAACCATGGCCTGAGCGGTCGCGACCGGATCGGCAAACACTGCCGGCTTGATCATCGGGCTGACCGCCACGGCGTTGTTACCGAGCAGGCCGAACAGACCAAAGCGGATGCCACCCTTGTCGATCAGTTTGTACGGCGCAATACGCCCAGCCTCGTAGTGCGCCTGCAGGCTGTCGTCTTCCTTGCGCGCGGGGTCAAAGCCGAGGTTACTCGACAGCAAAGGCATCAGCGCATCGCCCTTGATCTTGAATGCCGAGCTGATCATCGCGGCCAAGCCGGCCGGACGAAAATCGAACTCGTGGTTACCCAGGGTCGCGGCGTCGTAACCCAGTTCGGTCATCAAGCGCAGCTCGCCGCCGGTTTCGCGGGTCACGGTATGAAACAGCGTGCCCATGCTGAAATCGCCACCGTCGAGCAGCAGCACCGGTTGTTCGCCAGCAGCGGCGCGGCGCTGTTCCAGCAAAGTAGCCAGGCGCGCGACACCGCCGACGGTGTCGTCATCGCCTGTAGTGGCCGGGGAATACTCGTTATTCGGGCCAAAGCCGAGCAGGCGTGACTGCCAGTCGTTGGTGTGCAGGATGGTAAAGCTGCGTTCGGCACTTAAGGCCTGAGCGGCGGTGAATAGGCAGAACACCGCAAGCAACGAAGCAGACAGGCGCATGACAAATCCTTAGGGCAATGGGCCGAATACCGCTGCCGCTGGGCAGCGCACGCCAGTATGCGACAAGCCCTGAGTCAGGTCAGCGGCGAATAACGCCGTGGGCGGTAGCCAATCGGGTCAGCAGCGGCTGGGCAAGAGACTAGTCGAACAGCGGGCAGACCATTACCAGGGCGTCTTCACGACCACCGACGGCTGGGTAGTAGTCGCGGCGCCGGCCGACCTCATTGAAGCCGTAGCGCTCATACAGGCGGTACGCCACCTGATTGCTCGCGCGCACCTCCAAAAAGCAGTCATTGGCGCCCTGCTGTTGGGCCTGCTGCATCAGGTGTTCGAGCAGCTTCAAGCCCAGGCCGCGGCCCTGGCTTTCCGCCTTGACGGTGATGTTGAGCAGATGCGCTTCGTCCATGATGATCTGGATAACGCCGTGACCGACCTGCTGCTCACCTTCAAACATCACCCAGCAGTTGTAGGAGGTCAGGCTGTCGGTAAAGATGCCGCGCGTCCAGGGATGGCTGAACGCGGCGTATTCGATTTTCAGCACCGCGTCGATATCCGTCGCAGTCATCGGGCGGAAGCTGATTGCATCACTCATTCAGGTTGACTCGGCAAGCAGGAGAAACCTCGGCCAAGCGGCCGGGAAAAGGTGTATTCAATTGTCGGCCAACCAGCGCTGACGCACGCGGCGCATGGCCTGCCAAAGCTCGCGCTTGCGCTCGGGCTCATCCATCAGCAACTCCAGGCCCGGCAGCGCCCAGGCAGCGCCCAGCCCCTCGACCTGCAACTCCCGGTTATAGGCGTCGGCAGTGGCCTCACCGGCAAAGCGAATAGCCGGCAAGCCTACCAGCCACAGACAGCTGCAGGGCTCTTGCTCTTCCAGCCGCGCGCCGACAAAACTCTGCACATATTCCAGCGCCGCTTGCGGCCCCTGATCGATCTGCCCACGCACCAGCAGCGGCCAGCGCACCGGCTCGCCAATCAGTTGTGGGCTGTCCGGCAGACCGGCGGCGCGCAGCAGATCCTTGAGCAACAGATAAGCCGGATCGCGCCCTTGCAACGGCTCGCCAGTGGGCAGCTCGACCAGCACCGCACAGGCACCAGCACGCAGCAACTGCAGGGCAAAACGCGGTGGCGCGACGGGCGTTGGCGGCGCCACCTGGGTTTCGGCGTCGGCGGCAACGGCTTCAGCCTTGGCCATACGCCCCTGAGGCGCCGGGCGTGGCACTTCGATCTTAGGCCGAGGGGCAGGCGCAGCTACGGGCGTTTCGGCAAGTGGCGCCTCATAGGCTGGCGCCGCTTCAGCAAGCGCCTGTGGCGCGGCAGCAGCCACCTCCGGCTCAGGCGCGGACTCAACCAGCGGTTGCAGCAATTCCGGGCGCGAAGGTGCTGCAAACGGCAGCTCTACACGCGGCAGCCAACTGGCTACCTGCATGGCGCTCAGGTAGGCACGACGGCGCAGTTCTGCAATCAAACGTCAGCCGCCTGTGGGTGGGCCTTCTGCCCGGCCTGCATCAGGTTCAGTGCGTTGATATAGGCCTTGGCCGATGCCACCAGAATGTCAGTGTCGGCGCCATTGCCGTTGACGATGCGCCCGCCCTTCTCCAAGCGTACGGTCACCTCGCCTTGCGAATCGGTGCCCTGGGTGATGGCGTTAACCGAATACAACTGCAGGTTGGCCTCCGAGCTGGCGATCGACTCAATGGCCTTAAAGGTCGCATCCACCGGCCCCGAGCCCTGGGCATTGGCGCTGTGTTCGGCGCCGTCGACGCTGACCACCACCTGCGCCTGGGGCACTTCACCGGTCTTGCTGGCTACATCCAGAGTCACCAGCTTGAAGTGTTCGGGCGCCTCCTCACTGAGCGTGTCAGAGACCAGGGCCTGCAGGTCTTCGTCGAAGATTTCGTGCTTCTTGTCCGCCAAATCCTTGAAACGGGCGAAGGCGGCATTCAGCTCAGCTTCACCTGCTAGGACGATACCCAGCTCATCCAGGCGCGAGCGGAAAGCGTTGCGCCCGCTCAATTTGCCCAGCGACAGCTTGTTGGTGTGCCAGCCAACCGACTGGGCAGACATGATCTCGTAGGTTTCGCGGTGTTTGAGCACGCCGTCCTGGTGAATACCCGACTCGTGGGCGAAGGCGTTGGCGCCGACAATGGCCTTGTTCGGCTGCACCGGGAAGCCAGTGATGCCAGAGACCATGCGCGAGGTGCTGAGGATATGTGGGGTATCGATGCGCGTATGCACGCCAAGCAGGTCTTCGCGGGTTTTGATCGCCATGACGATCTCTTCCAGCGCGGCGTTACCGGCACGCTCACCCAAGCCATTGATGGTGCACTCGACCTGACGCGCGCCCGCGACAACGGCAGCCAGGGAGTTGGCCACGGCCAGACCCAAATCGTTGTGGCAATGCACGGAGAACACCGCCTTGTCGGCGTTGGGCACGCGGTTGAGCAACTGGCGAATGGTCTCGGCGTACTGGTGCGGAATCGCATAGCCGACGGTGTCGGGGATATTGATGGTGCGCGCGCCGGCATCGATGGCCGCTTCAATGATGCGGCAGAGGAAATCGATTTCCGAACGACCGGCGTCCTCGCAGGAGAATTCGACATCACTGCACAGGTTGCGCGCGCGCTTGATCGCATGCACGGCCTGCTCGACCACCTGATCCGGCTGCATGCGCAGCTTGTGCTGCATATGAATCGGGCTAGTGGCGATAAAGGTGTGGATACGCCCCGAGTTGGCACCCTTGAGCGCTTCTGCGGCGCGGTCGATATCCGCGTCCAGCGCCCGCGACAGGCTGCACACGGTGCTGTCCTTGATGCTTTCGGCAATGGCTTTGACTGCGGCGAAGTCGCCCGGGCTGGCGATGGCGAAACCGGCCTCGATCACGTCAACACGCAAACGCTCCAGAGCCTTGGCGATGCGCAGCTTTTCTTCACCGGTCATCGACGCGCCGGGGCTCTGCTCGCCGTCACGCAGGGTGGTATCGAAAATAATGACGCGGTCGTTGCTGCTCATGCTGGTTTCCTCACGGATTCGCCATAGCACGCACCCGACGTTGGGGGGCGTGTCGATAAGGGTTGATTGTCGCGTGAAATGCCACGGGCGGGAAGCGCGGCGCACATCGATGCCACGTCGCTGCGAAAGCTGCAAAAAGCAAAACGCCCACCGAAATGGCGGGCGTTATGCTTGGATAGAGCCTTTACCGCTGATGGGTATCGCTTCGCTCAACCCATCCTACTGTCTGATTGAGCGAGCTAGAGTCCTGCAAGGCGCTACGTAGTAACAGCCTCCGGCTGGTCAAAACGGCGAAGAAGCGGAGTGTACTTTTGTACATGAGCATTACTCGCTCTGCTCACCCTTTGGGCCGACCTAAAGGCCGTTCGGTGGCAAGCCACCGTCTGAGCCTGTTTTTAACGCAGCAGGGCCGACGCGCAGCCAGTCAGAGGGCCTGATCCCAGGGACGGTCGCCGTTGGCGTCCTTAATCCGGGTCGGCAGGCCCATCACATCCAGCAGTTTGAGGAACGGCTCAGCCGGCAGCTCTTCAACGTTGGCCATGCGCGCCACATCCCAATCGCCGCGAGCCACTAACAGCGCGGCGGCGACCGGCGGTACGCCAGCGGTGTAGGAAATGCCCTGACTATCAGTCTCGACATAGGCATCTTTATGGTCAGCCACGTTGTAGATAAACAACTCAGCCGGCTTGCCATCTTTGGTGCCTTTGACCAGGTCGCCAATGCAGGTTTTACCGCTGTAACCTGGCGCCAGCGAGGATGGATCCGGCAACACGGCCTTAACCAGTTTCAGCGGCACCACATCCAGACCTTCAGCGGTTTTCACCGGTTGTTCAGACAGCAGACCCAGGCTGTTTAGCACGGTAAACACGTTGATGTAGTGCTCACCGAAACTCATCCAAAAACGCACATTGGGCACGTTCAGGTGTTTGGACAGGGAATGCACTTCGTCATGCCCGGTCAGGTAGAGATTCTGTTCGCCGACTACCGGCAGATCGTCAGTGCGTTTGACTTCAAACATGCTGTTGCTGGTCCACTGGCTGTTCTGCCAGCTCCAGACTTGGCCGGTGAATTCACGGAAATTGATTTCCGGATCGAAATTGGTGGCGAAGTACTTGCCGTGCGAACCGGCGTTGACGTCGAGGATGTCGATCGACTCGATGCTGTCGAAGTACTGTTGCTGCGCCAGGGCAGCATAGGCATTGACCACACCTGGGTCGAAACCGACACCAAGGATGGCAGTCACGCCCTTCTCCTGGCATTCAGCCAGGTGCTTCCATTCATAGTTACCGTACCAAGGTGGCGTTTCGCAGACCTTGCCCGGCTCTTCGTGAATGGCGGTATCAAGGTAGGCGACACCTGTGTCTATGCAGGCGCGTAGCACCGACATATTAAGGAAGGCCGAACCCACGTTGATGACGATCTGCGATTCGGTTTCGCGGATCAGTGCTTTGGTTGCTTCAATATCCAGCGCATTCAGGGCATAGGCCTGGATTTCGGCCGGCAGCTTCAAGCTGCCTTTAGCCTTTACGCTGTCGATGATGGCCTGGCATTTGGAGATGTTGCGCGACGCGATAGCAATCCGACCGAGTTCGTCGTTGTGCTGCGCGCACTTGTGGGCCACCACCTTGGCGACACCTCCTGCACCAATGATCAGAACATTCTTCTTCAATTTCTTTATCTCTCCTTTAACCGCCAGCTGTCAGGACAGGCTGGACAGGTAATCGTCAAAGCCAAATTCGCGAACCACCTCAACGCTACCGTCGAGCTGCTTCACCACGATGGACGGCATTTTCAGGCCGTTGAACCAGTTTTTCTTGACCATGGTGTAACCCGCTGCGTCGATAAACGACAGACGATCGCCGATGGCCAGCGGACGATCGAATTGGTACTCACCGAAGATGTCACCTGCCAGACACGACTTGCCGCACACCATGTAGGTGTATTCGCCGTTGCAGGGTTCCATCTTGGCGTTGAGCCGGTAGATCAGCAGATCGAGCATGTGTGCTTCGATGGAGCTGTCGACCACGGCCAGATGTTTGCCGTTGTACAGGGTGTCGAGCACCGTGACTTCCAGCGAGGAGCTCAGGGTGATTGCCGCTTCGCCCGGTTCCAGATACACCTGCACACCGAAGCGCTCGGAGAAGGCCTTGAGCCGCGCACAGAACTGATCCAGCGGATAGTCGTCGCCGGTGAAGTGAATACCGCCACCGAGGCTGACCCACTCAACCTGCTGCAGCAGATGGCCGAAGCGCTCCTCGATGGTGGTCAGCATCTGGTCGAACAGCTCGAAGCTGCCGTTCTCACAATTGTTGTGGAACATAAAGCCGCTGACTTTATCCATCACCGTGGCGATCTTTTCCGGGTCCCACTCACCGAGGCGGCTGAATGGGCGCGCCGGGTCGGCCAGCAGGTAATCCGAGCTGCTCACCTGCGGGTTGACGCGCAGGCCGCGCACCTTGCCGGCGGATTCTTCGGCAAAACGCTCAAGCTGGCCGATGGAGTTGAAGATGATCTTGTCGCAGTTGGCGAGCATCTCGGGGATTTCGTCATCCGCCCAGGCCACGCTGTAGGCGTGGGTTTCACCGGCGAACTTCTGCCGACCGAGCTTGAGTTCGTACAGCGAGGACGAGGTGGTGCCGTCCATGTATTGCTGCATCAAGTCGAACACCGACCAGGTGGCAAAACACTTGAGCGCCAGCAGCGCCTTGGCCCCGGAGTGTTCGCGCACGTAGGCGATCTTCTCCAGGTTAACCAAGAGCTTCTGTTTGTCGATGAGGTAGTACGGCGTCTTGATCATCTGCGTGTCTATGCCCTGAGTGCTAGCAAAGTCGGCCGGCAGGCAATCAGCAAAGCTGACCCCTCCCCGAAAAGTGGAGGCGAATTGTGCCGACAACCGGCACATATCGAAAGAGCAACCGGGATATTTCCTCGATTCAGTGACCATCGGCAACGACTGCGCGGCCAACGTGAAACAACCGGCGCGCTCTACAGCGCGCCAGCAGAATGACCAACAAGAATGACAGGGGCATGACGACAGCAAGCGCCTACGCGGCGCTTACTCTGCGGTTCAGTTGATCGGCGTGGCCGTCAGGTTGGCACGGATATCGGCGTTCTGCAGCTTGACCCCGTACATCGAAGTCACTGCACCGCCGGTGGGGTGGACGTGCTGAATCCGGTCGATATTCACTTCCTTGAAATGCACCCGGCCGTTGACCGCAAAGCCCAGCGGATCGGGGCTGACCGGCGCACAACCAGAGGCAGTTTTGTTGCAGACTTTGGTCGGTGCCACATCAAGGTTTAGATCGACGTTGAAGCCATAAGCGTTGGCGTTCGGGTTACTCGGGTTGCCGTCCGAGGTGTGGAAGTTATCCACAACCAATTGACTGCCCGTACCATTCACTCCGTTGACCCGCCCGGTTTCGATAATGATCTGGTTGCGCTTCTCATTGTTCGACACGGTATTGGCCGGGTTACCGGTGCCATCGCGTACAAAGACGTTTTTCAGCTTGACCGAGATGCCCTCGTCGCCACGATCTTCCCAGCGCCCGCCACTGGCAACGCAGGCGCTGGAGGTGCTGCCACTACCGCCAACGCACAGCGCACCAGCGCCGCCCGAGCTGATGGCCAGAGTCGAGCCCTGCTCATAACGCTTGAGCACCAGACGACCAATACTACTGCCGGTTAGCCGGTCGCCCCAGCGTACATTGTCGACATCCAGCTTCGACCAATAGGTGCCTTTCCGCAGCTCGACGCCGTTGTTGCTGATATCCAGCGAGCCTTCGCGGTAATGCATGTCATAGCTGCTGCCTGAGAGCCAAAGACCACGGCCGTTTTCATCCACGGTAATCGCCGCATTCGCCTCGCTGATATAGAAGTCGGCGTTGTAGCGCAGCCCATCACCCACAGCACCGCCGGCGCGCAGAGTGACCTGGCCGTTGAGGGTGAAATCGTACGCCGGGAAAATTTCCATCAACACCAGCAACTCGGTGCCGCCCTGTAGCGGCGCATCCGCAGTGCCAACCCGTAGACCATCGAAGCTATAGCTGCCGACCACATTCTTGAAACCCAGGCGCATGCCATCGAAATGACCGTTGTAGCCGCCGCTGTTTATATCGCTGTTGGTGCCGGCATAGCAGCTCGTGCTCACGCCGGCGGCGCAGCTCTTGGTCAGATCAAACGTAAACTGACCGGTGCCGTGGGTACGCAGACCGCTGAACCACATGGTGTTGCCGTTATCGGTGAGTGCCAACGAGCTGTTGACCATGTTCCAGCTGAGGTCAGCACTGATGCCTTTTTGCCCAGAGTTGGGATCACCACCTGGACGCAGCTTCAACCAGTTCTGCCGCGCTCCCTGATCGAGAAAATTCAAATCCACCGCCAGCCCGCCGAGTTTCTGATTGCTCGGGTTGCCCATGATCAGGCCGCCGAGGGTGGCGTTGAACTTGAGGTCCTGAAAAGCAATTTTGGCGTAGCTGCCAACGCCGTCCTGCTCCAGATCCAGGGTCAAACCGGCGTTGCTGATCAGGCTGCCGGCGAAGTTCTCGGCGCGCAGCACGCCTTCATCCTGATACTGGAACAGGCTGTTAGCGATGGTGATATTGGGTTTGATCCGCAGCCCCTCGCCACTGGCCCCTCCACCGGCAATGCTGATGCTGCCACCCAGGCGCAGATCCATATCCAGCTTGCCAAAGCTGCGCTGTGCATCGACGTCACGCAGGTCGGGGCTACCCGGCGTCACCGCCACACCGGCAGTTGGGTCGCCATGCGCCAGGTCCAGGCCGATACCGGCAATCGAGCCGACAAAGCGCGAGGTGCCAAGGTCCAGCTTGATCTCCTGGCCGCTGCCGCCGCTGACGATATCCAGATAGGCGTTGTTCAGGTAGGTATCAAATGACAGGCCTTTGACGATCAGGTCAAAGCCATTGTCGCGGTAATAAAACGTTGCCGCGCTCAGCGACAGCTGACTGTCATCCACGCTGAAACCGCTAACGCCACTTGCCCCACCGCCACTCAGTTTGAGGCTGGCGCCCAGGGTGAAGAACGCGCGAAAGGCACCAAAGCTTTTGCTGCTACCGGCCAGTTCGATGTTATCCACGCTCAGCATCTGAGCACTGCCACTGTGCTGCACCTGCAGTTGATCACCGACCACATCGAGCGTGGTGGTCGAACTGCTGCCAGCCGTTTGCGGTGTGCCACTAACACCCTTGAGGCTAAGGGTCTGACCATCCTGTGTGTAATCAATACTGCCGGCCGACCAGCCTGCGCCTGTGGTTTGCAGGCTGATGCCATCGCGCCCGCTGACGGATGACAACGCCTGATCATCCAGCGCCTGCATGGCCTGTGTCAGCGGACTGAGAACTGCGAGCAACAACAGCGAATGACGGTGCATGGCCCTGCTCCTCAATTCTGCGGAAAGATCAGCACGTTGCCCTGCATGCGGATGGTGCCGTCGATCTTCGCCGAGAAGATATTGGTCTGCTGGTACGACGGATTCCCACCATTGGCCACGCTCAGCGATTTGTTCTGCCAGCCACCCTGATTGGCAACACCAAAGGCAAAGCTGCCGTCCTTGAACTTCACCTCGTTGGGCAGGCCGAACTCCAGCACATCCTGATTGAAAGTGGCGCCATCACCGTTAAAACCACTGTTGATAGTGCGCGTACGCAGGGTCAGGCCTTCAAAGCTGAACACGCCCTTGAGGTTATCCAGCACATACCAGCCGCCATCGGCCTCAGAGCGAATCGCCACGCGCATACCGCAGTTTTCCGGCGTACTGGCGCCGGCAGTAGCGCAGCTGCGCTGGCTGGCCGTCCAGGTGCTGGGGTTGTTGCTGGCCGGTTTGCTCCACAGCACGCCGCCATCCTTGTTGATACTGAATTCACCGGACAGATAAACCCCGCCCTGACCATTCATGCTGCTCAGGGTGTCATCATCCAGCGCCTGCAACTCGGCATAGACGGGAGCGGCAACCAGCAGACAAGCCAAAAGGCCTATTTTAGAGATCACGGCTAGTCACCTTGAGGTAGTTGATGCTAAATCCACGAATCTCACTCTGACCGAAGTTATACCCCCCCGCCGGTGCTTGCCCGGCTCCCGCACGCGCTCCTCCAAAGTTAAGGTTGCCAATAAACACATTAGTGCGCGGTGCGTTGGCGTAAAAATCGTCGGCCCGCGCCTTGCCCACGCCACTGCGCGTATCGACGTTGGCACTGGGGTTACCGGGATTGAGCACTGGATTGGGCAACTCAAGCACAAACTGGCCGTTGCTGGTCACATCAAAAAGCAGCGGTTGGGTCTTGCCATAGCCCAGCGACACATTTGCATAGGCATTGGTCAGGTAAATGGTACGCGCGGCCTGTTCGGCCGCACTGACGCAATTCGCGCTGGCAGCGGCGCATGACATCAAATCCATCGTCTTGGCGAAAATATTCATCCGCGCTTCGCCTACCAACTGCGCACGGCTACTGTCACCCCACAGGCGCAAGTAGGAGCCATCCATAACCAGCTCGGTAACATCTAGATTGAGCACATCGATACGACTGGGCGCGACCTGGAAATCGAAACGAACGCCCATATCAACGCGCTCCGAGGCGCGACTAGAACAGTTGTTGCCCGCACCGGCAAAACCGCTAATACAGGGCTGACCACCGGCCCCATTGATCATGGCCGGGAAGGCAAACTCCAACACAGATAGGTTGCTCGGAGTGGTTTGCACGTAGGTTCCATCGCCACGCAAGCTGCGCAGGTCCTCGCCCTTTGCAAGGTTGATGGTGAAGGGCTGGCTAAGTCGACCAATATTGACCGGACTGAGCGACGCGCCCTTGTTGCTGCCCGTGGCCCCGAGGTAGAACTCCTTGACTGAAATCGGTACGTTCTGCCCGCTGCCGTTGGTGATGTCATTGATAGTGATGGTCGCCTGGCTGGCATCGAACAAAATACCTTCAAGGGCGAAACCGATACCGGCGCCCTGAACTGCCGACAGTTCGCTGTCCTCTAGGGCGACCAACTCAGCCTGAGCACAATTGGTGAGCAGGACGATCGGAATAAGCCATAGTCCACGCATCATTAGCACCCCCGATCAGCGCCACCCAAACAGGTGTCTTGGCGCGGAATACCATTGAACGCCTCTTGAAAACTGGTATTGATGGCCGCCGTACCATCGGCATTGCGCGGGATATTCATAAAAGCCCCGGCCAGAGCGGTGATGAATTTGCCCGCATCCTGCTGATCGCGCCACTGCACATTCTGACTCTGCATAGAAAGAAAGACCCCCTTGGCCGCACTGACAAACTGCTGGTTGTTATTGGTATCCAACTTACCGATTGGAAAACTGCCGTAGTTGGCTAGGGGGAAGCAGGTGGTAGTGCTTAACAACTCACAGTTGCTGGAGGAAAACAGACTGAGCAGAAAGTTATCGAAACCAGAGCCAGAAGGAATCGAGAGTTTCTGGCCATCGACCATGCCGATCATGGTTGCCCGCGAGGGGTCAGCATCACCACTCCCATTCACCAACTGTGCCTGAGCACTGAAATTGCTGTTGGCATAGGCGCCGCCCACCAAACCTCGAGCCCCTGCACAGATAAGGTCATACCAGGCACAGCTCATTTGGGTAGCCAGATAACTACCTTTGCCGTACAGATCCACAGCGATGTTGCCCGTCACCCGGTTGATATCGCCGGACAAATAGCCCTGAGCCTCACTAAATCCGAGACGAACCCCAACCACCTTGTTGCCGGAGTAAGCCAGTTCAAGGAAGGGGTTCTTAATCAGAAATGGATTCACCTGCCCTGTCACATCGTTGACCGAGCCCAATGCAAAATTATTGATATCAATATCTGCAGTATTCGCGGCTTCACCGGCTTTCGGGTAAAGACCCAACTGCATCTTTTTAATATTCAGCTGGGTGGCGATATCCATACCAAAATTGATGCGTGTGAAGTCGATGCCATTGGCGCTATCGGTGGTCAGATTGATAAAGGCCTGGCCGGTCACCTCCGATAGCTCGCTGTCCTCCAGTTCAACCATTCTGGCGTGGGCAGTGCTGCTGATAAATCCAGCACAGATCAAGGCAAGCGCAGTTTTGGCAAAGCCGAGGATCGGACGCATGGCTGATTCCCTATCTTTATTATTCGATTGGCAGAGCCCTGCAGACTCCACGCCTTGATTAGCACTATAAAAAGCCGGCCGCCTAAACGTGCCGACCCATAGTCGAGAAATCCCCGGAAATCCGCCCCTGCCCCACAGCAGAGAGCCACCACGCTGTTACCCATCACCACAACCAGGGTTACACGCGCACAGGTAAGCCAACAGACGATGACTGACACTCAAGCCTTGGCTGCGGCTTGCAGTACAATCGGCGTTTTTGCGAAAAGCTCGCGGAGCGGATGCCCCGATGATTGACCCCAAGCGCGTATTGCGCGCCCTTGCTGAACACTGGACGTTGCTGGAGCCGCTGTGCGAGCGCTTCGATGCGGGCACCCTGAGCCTGGTAGAGCTGCGCAACCAGCTCGGCGCTCAACTGCCGGAAGGCACGCCAACCGATGTCACCGCCCTGCTCGACCAGTGGATCCGCCTGGATATCCTGGTGCCCGTGGCCAAGAGCCCCAATCGCTTCGAGCTGAACGCGCAGATCCACGACTTCCTCGCCTACCTGCGCCGCGAACACCGCCTGGGCCTGTGCCTGGAGATCGAAGCCTACCTGCGCCATCTGGAGCGCCTGGCTGGCTATATCAAAGACGCCTTCGAAGTGCGTGACGCCGCCGATCTGGCGCGTCAACTGCGTTTGCTCGATATGCGTGTGCGCGATGTGCTGAAGAAGCTGGCCAACGACGAGCAAGCCCTGGTCGCCGTGGCCGAGCGGGCCAAGACCTCCGACAGGCAGATTCCGCTGCGTCAGCGCTACGCCGAGGTGCTGGCTACCTGGGACGAATACGTCGAGCCGATGATCCAGCTGGTGGCGGCCGATGGCGCCTTCGAGCAGGGCGTCTACCGCGTCGAACACGTATTGCTGCGCCTGCTCGGCGAACAGCAGCGCCTCGGTCAACTGGTGGATGACGACCTGCTGCTGCGCACCCACGCACGCATTCTGGAGATGCAAACCACCGCTCAACTGACCCTGCGCCGCGCCCGCGAGCTGCTGCTGCCGCTGCGTGAAGAAGCCCGCCGGCACAACGCCGTGACCCGCGGTGCAGCCCTGGCGCTGGCGGCGATCCGCAAAAAGGGCCTGGACGCCGTACCGCAGGCCTCGCTGCCGCTGTTCAGCCGCCCGCAAAGCACCTTTCTCGGCACCGCCTCGCAGGTTGAAGCTTACGTCTACGCCCTGGCCCGCTTCGAGCCGAAGCCGGCGCAGTTCCCCAAAGCGCACAGCAGCCGCAAGGGCGAAGCGCCGCGCGCACCGCGTACCGCACGCGAGATGATTGAGCGCTGCGAACAAGCCCTGCCGTTGCCGGACCTGATGGTCTGGCTGCTGGAGCAGGAGCCCGAAGGGGCCACCGACGAATTGCTCTACTGGTTCTCGCGCTTATCGCGCGACGGCCGCTTCCAGCGCGAGCGCCTGGAGCGCCGCGACTACCTCACCCGCGAGCATCAGGTCAGCCTGAGCTCATTTGCCCTGATCAAGCCGGCCGGGACTACCACCGTATGAATATCGACCTGAAAGAACTCACCCAGCTCGCGCCAATTTTCCGCGAACTGTTCAAGGGCTACCACATCAGCCGCAGCAACCCGGAGCTGTATACCCAACTGGCCAACCAGCAGGATCAGTACCGCAGCCTGTTCAAAGCCCTGGGCTATGAGCTGACCTGCGACAGCCGCGGCTTCTACTATTTCGTTCCCGAACAGATGGGTGCTCAGGTCAACAAGACCGCCCAGCGTCTGGCGCTGTTCACCTTCATTCTGGTGGAACACCTGGCCGACCAAGGGCGCGACCCGCTGGCCGTACTCGACGGCGGCAGCCTCGGTCGTGATGAACTGCCAGCCTTGCTCGACAAGTACCGCGACCTGTTCCTCCAGGCTGAAGTCACCACCGTTGAGGAACTGGAAGAAAAGATTATGCGTCGCCTGACTCAGCTCGGCTTTGCCAGCGAGGACAACGGCATCTACCGCTTCCTCGCGCCCATGCACCGCTTCCTTGATGTGTGCCTGAGTGTGCAGCAAGACCGCGACCTGGCCGCCACCCTGCACAGCAGCCTGCCGCTACCAACGCCGGTACTGCAGGATGAAGACGTCGAAGACGAGATCATCAGCCTCGCTGAAGACGACACAGAAGAATCCGAAGAAGATGCCCTGGCCCGCGCCATGGCCGAAGAACGTGACGCCCAGGAGACCCTCGCATGAGCCAGGAACGCTACGGCATCCGCCGCTTCGCCCTACTGAATACCGCCGGCTACAGCCTTGGTCTGTTCCCGCTGGAACACCCGTTATCGGTTTACGGTGCCAACAACCTGGGTAAATCCGCCTCGATCAACGCCCTGCAATTTCCGATTCTGGCGCGCATGTCGGACATGAGCTTCGGCAAATACAGCCTGGAGCAGTCGCGCAAGTTCTACTTCGCCAGCGACACCAGCTACATCCTTGTCGAAGTCGCCCTGCCCCACGGTCCGCACGTGATCGGTGTCGCCGGACGCGGCCCAGGTGGCGGTTTCGGTCACCAGTTCTTCGCCTATCAGGGCACCCTGGACCTGGAGCACTACCAGAAAAACGGCACCTGCCTACGCCAGCGCGAGCTATTCAATAACCTTGAACGTGAAGGCATCAAGGCCTATGAGCTGAAACCCGAAGAACTACGCCGCCTTCTGGTGGGCGGGCATACCTCGATTCCACTGGATCTGACCCTGATCCCTCTGCGCTCCACCAGTGAACAGAGCCTGAAGACCTTCCGCGCACTGTTTATCAACCTGCTGCATATGCGCGAGATTACCGCCGCCAAGCTCAAGCAACTGTTCCTTGATGCGTTCGAGCACAGCTTGCGCTCCGGCAGCGTCGACTACATCGCCGCCACTGAAGAAGCCTTCCGCGATGTACGCCGCATGGAGCAGGACTACCAAGCGCTGGTCACTGCCGGCCCGCTGATCGAAGCCCTGGCTGCCGGCGTCAATCAACGCGAACTGCTGCGCGGCAAACTGCACCGCATCTCACCACTGCTCGACTCGCTGCTCGGCACCTGGCAGGACTACGCCGGAGCCCGTCGCGAAGAACTGGTAATCCAGGCCGAACACTACCGTGGCGAACAAGACGGCCTGCAGCAGGAACAACGTGGCGGCACCCAAGAGCTGATGCGCATGGAGCGCGAAATTAGCGAAATCCAACGCTGGCTTGGCGAGCTTTCGGTGCTGAAGAACCGCTTCGCTCTGGTCAACGACGCCAAAGTGCTGGAAGAACAGCTGTTAGTCGCTAAGGATGCCCACGACGAACTCGCCGGCGCACTGGCGCAGTCGCGGCAGTTCTCTGCCGAGGACCTGGACGAGCGCCTGCGTGATCTGGAAAAACGCCTGAAATCGGTCAAGCAGCAGCTCGAACACGCCGACAACAACAGCTATTCACGCCTGCGTGAAGAATTCAGCCAACAGGACGTTGATCGTCTGATGCGCCTGTTCAATGGCCAGCTGTTCAGCCTGCCATTGGGCGAGAACGGTATTCAGGTTGCCGAAGGCGACGCCTGGGTGAAATCCCTGGAAGCCATTCTCGATGGTTTTAAAGGCGAGCACTTCGAAGTGCCGGGTCTGTCCATCGATCTGTCGCATATCGAGCCACCGGCCTTGCAAGCACTGGCTGACCGCGCCGCCCTGCGCGACCAGAAGGATCGCCTCGACCGCGAATACAAACAGCTGAAAACCCAGCAGGCCGTCGCCGCCGACCGCGCCGCCAGCAAGGCCCAGGCCGAGCAGTTTTACCAAGCGGTGCTGGACGCGCAGAAAGCCCTGGAAGACTTCCGAAAAAGCCAGACCCTGGCCGTTGAAGAACCGCAGAAGCTTGAGCAACTGGCCCAGCTGGAAGCCGCGCAGGACGAACTCAAGCGCGCCTCGGATGCCTTTACCGAGCGCGTGCAGCAGCTCTCCGCCAAGCTGCAACTGGTCGGCCGCCAACTCGCCGATCTGGAGGCCAAGGAACGCACCCTGGAAGATGCCCTGCGCCGCCGCCAACTGCTCCCGGCCGACCTGCCCTTCGGCACACCGTTTACCGACCCAGTGGACGACAGCCTGGACAACTTGCTGCCGCTGCTCAATGACTATCAAGACGCCTGGCAAGGCCTGCAGCGTGTTGACGGGCAGATCGAGGCGCTTTACGCGCAAGTGCGCCTCAAGGGCGTAGCCAAATTCGACAGCGAAGACGATGTCGAGCGCCGCCTGCATCTGCTGGTCAACGCTTACGCCCACCGCCAGGACGAGGCCATCACCTTGGCTAAAGCGCGCCGCGCCGCGGTTACCGACATTGCCCGCACCCTGCGCAACATCCGCAGCGACTACGACAATCTGGAACACCAATTGGCGCTGTTCAACCGCGAGATCAACAAGCGTCAGGTGTCCAACCTGGAAAGCTTCCGCATCGTCCTCGCGCCGAACAAGGACGCGCTCAAGCATATCGACCAGATCATCCACAGCGCCGGTCAGTACGAAGAAGGCGAAACGCTCTCAGTGTTCGACCTGCAGCAAAGCAGCGATCAGGACAGCAAGAACGAAGAAGCCAAGGAATACCTGGCCCGCCTGGTGGCCGCCAACCATAACCAACTCGGTTTGAAGGACCTGTTCGAACTGGCCTTCGAGATCACCAAGGTGCACGGCCAACCGGTGATTCACACCGACATCGATGGCGCGGCCTCCAACGGCACCACCATGACCATCAAGGCGCTGACCAACATGTATCTGTTGCTGCACCTGATGGACCGCGATCAGGCAGGTAAGGTGCGCTTGCCCTACTACCTGGACGAAGCGGCGGATATCGACGAGAAGAATCAGCAGGCGTTGATCGAAACCAGCCTACAGCTGGGCTTCGTGCCGATCCTGGCGTCCGTTAAGCCGCAGGTATCAGCTCACGTGGCCATCGACCTGGAAGGCGGCAGCGGACCGAACGGCATCTATATCGACGAAGCGGATTGGAAATATATCCAGCGTCGCGACAGCGCCAAGGCCAGCAGCTCCACACAAGTGGCCGATACAGAGCCGGCGTGACATCCGGCTGAAAGCAAGAGGGCCGCTAATGCGGCCCTCTTGCTGTGTGGCTTATTTTTCCAAGGCTATCTTCGGTGCCCAGCGCAACCACTCATCCTTCACCTCGTCATACAAGGCAAACGTCTGCCCTGGCTGCGCCGGGCCACCCATCTGCGGGTTATCCGGCGAGGCAAAGGCGATTCCGCCCTCGAGCAAAGCCTCCAGCGACTCGGTACGCACTTTTACGCCGCTGAACAAGCCAGCATCCACACCGATGCCACTGGCATTCCAGAAGCGGCTACCGCTGCGGACCAGCGGCGCATAACGCGGCTCGATCAAAATATGGATCAGCACCCGATCCGAGGTTGGGCCCAGCTCGAAATCGGTGACCTTGCCCACCGGCACCTCACGGTAGCTAACCACTACACCGGGCTTGATGGAGCCACGGCGCGCCGCACTCAATACCAGGCGCAGACCTTGCTCACGGGCACTGGCTTTAGGCGGCGCGGCAGCGGCAGTAAAGCTCATCTGCGCAGCGCCCTTCTGGTTCGAGGGCTGCACCTCCAGATACTGGCCAGTGACCAGGGTTTCCAGGTTGGCAGCCCGGGTCAGGCTGACTTCCGGCTTGACCACCCAGAATTGTGTGCCTGCACGAGCAATCTGCTGCGTCGCCTGAGTGATCCGCGCATAAAGAATCACCGCTTGCAGGTCATCCGTCAGCTCGATGCGCTCCACCTTGCCCACGTCCAAGCCCTTGTAGCGAATTGCCGTGCCCGGGCTGAGACCGTCGCCACTGGCCACCCGAATAGTCAGCTCTACACCTTTCTGCAGCGCCACTTCCTGGCTGCTGTAAAGGCTAAAGCGCTCGACCCGCTTATTGCCTCTGGGTGCATTAGGGTTTGGTGTTTCAAAGGCGATGCCGCCTGCCAGCAAGGTCTGCAATGACTCGCTTTTCACCTCTACGCCAGACAGGCCGCCCTTGAGCGTAATGCCGCTGGCATTCCAGAAGCGCGTACTGCTGTTTACCAGATGCGCATGCTCAGGCTCGATATGCACGCCAAAGGCAACCTGCTTGTCATCACGCGATAGCTGAAAACTCTGCACCGTGCCGACCTTCACCTGCTTGAACAATATCGGGCTGCCCACTTCAAGAGAGCCGCGTGTGTCGCTGAACAGCACCAGATGCAACCCCGGTGCCGACAGATCGAGCGGCGGGGCTTTGGCTCGGGCGACAAAATCACGCAGCGCAGGATTGCCAGCGTCACCAGGCCGCATAGCGATGTAGTTACCCTTTACCAGCGCCTCCAGTCCGGTTATCCCCGCCAGGGAGATCGACGGTTTGACCACCCAGAAATCGGTGCCTTCAACCAGGTAGTCTTCAGTACGTGGGTCGAGCATCAACTCCACCTGTGCACCGCTGAGGTCCTGGTCAACCTTGAAGGTCTTCATATGACCGACCTGAATGCCTTTGTACATCACCGGCGTACGGCCCGGCTCCAGGCCATCAAACTCATGCAGTTTGAGCGACACGCGAATACCGGCCTGAGCGCTGTCGAAGTCTTCGTACAAGCGAAATGGCAGGCTTGGGTCAGTCGGCGGGCTATCCTTACGGTGCTCGGGCGTGGCGAAGGCAATACCACCCGCGACAATACTCGCCAGGGACTCGGTGCGCACCTTTACCCCAGATAAACCGGCATCAATGGAAACGCCACTGGCATTCCAGAAACGCGTGTGTTTACGCACCAGTGAGGCAAACTCCGGCTGAATAAATACCTTCACTTCGATCAGGTTCTGATCCTCAACCAAGGCATAACTTTTCACCTTCCCCACCTGGATCTGCTTGTAAAACACCGGGCTGTCGCGATTAAGCGAGCCAAGCCGCTCAGCCTTAAGTGTCAGGTGCAAACCAGGCGTAGTGTCCGCCAAAGGTGGAGGCTCGCTCAGTGCGGTGAATTTACGTGTAGGCTCGCCATCACCTGGGCTTGCGGTGATGTAGTTACCCGACACCAGAGTTTCCAGCCCAGTGATGCCTGCCAGTGACACACTCGGCTTGACCAGCCAGAAGCGCGTATTTGTGCGTAGATGCTGCTCAACGCGTTTGTCCATCTCCAGGGTGGCGCGCACACCGCGCCGCTCGCCGCTGTCATCCAGCTCCAGGCCTATGACCTTGCCGATCGGCATACCTTTGAAGATCACCTCAGTCTTGCCCGGCTGGATACCATCACCACTGGCAAACATCACCTGAATCTCGATGCCGGCTTCGTTATAGGCACGCCAACCTAGCCAACCGCCGATTAGTAGCGCAATCAGTGGCAAGACCCAAATAGCCGACCAATTCGAAGCTGGGCGCGCTTTAGCCAACGGCAAATCATTCATGGTGGTCATCCGAGTCCGTGTTATCCCAAATCAAGCGGGGGTCAAAGGTTAAAGCGGCCAGCATGGTCAGCACTACCACGCTGGAAAAAGCCATTGAACCGTAGCCGGGCTCAATACTGGCCAGGCTGCCAAAGTTGACCACCGCCACCAGTATTGCAATGACGAAGATATCCAACATCGACCAACGCCCGATCCATTCGATAAAGCGGTACATCAGCACCCGCTGACGGGCAGACATCGGCTGATGTCGCTGCACCGAGTACAGCAACAAAGCGATGCCGACCAGCTTGAATGTCGGCACCAGAATACTGGCAATAAACACCACTGCGGCAATCGGCAGCATGCCGTAGTTAACCAGTTCGATAACCCCCGACATGATTGTGTCCGACTGGCCCTTGCCTAAAGAGTTGACGGTCATGATCGGCAGCAGGTTTGCAGGGATATACAGCACTGCAGCTGTCAGCAGTAACGCCCAGGTACGCACCAAGCTATTAGGCCTGCGCCCATGCAGGCGACCGCCACAGCGTGTGCAAAACTGTTTCTCAGCGTCGGACAGTAGAGGATTAAGCTTGTGGCACTCATGGCAAATTAGCAGCCCTGCATCAATCGCGCGCATGTTCATCCTCTCCCGACAGGGCTAACCAGATTTGATGCGGCGACATTGTCACTTCGAGCCAAACCTGAACCAGTAATAGCGCGATAAAACACAACAGGCCTAGACCGATGCTCAACTCGGCTAGATCGACCAGTTTCACAATAGCCACCAGAATGCCCATCAGATAGACCTCAAGCATGCCCCACTCGCGCATATGGTGATAAATGCGATAAAGCAGCAGGCCATAACTGCGACCAATATCCAGGCGAATAGTCAGTAGCACCACAAACTGACACAACAGCTTGAGTAGTGGCACCGCCATGCTGCAGAGGAACACCACCACGGCGACACTCTGCATACCGTTGTTATACAGACCGAGCACACCGCTCCAGACCGTATCCTCAGTCGTCTGCCCCAACAAGTTAAGGCGCATGATCGGCAAGAAGTTAGCAGGTACGTACAGCAGCAGGGCAGCAATCACCAAAGCCATACTGCGCCGGATAACCTGCGTGCGATGGGTATACAGCTCATAGCCGCAACGCGGGCATTCGACCCGCTCACCTGCTGCAGCATTGGGCTTACGCAACAACAGATCGCACTCATGACAGGCAATCAGCTGCTTAAGCTCACGCTCGGAGAATGGTTCAGAGAGTGCCGGACCGGCCATAGAAGAACCCTGATAAAAGTGCGCTTGCCATCATAGCCATGCCCTGTTTAGTTGCCTATCAAAGGCTTGCCTGTGCGCAGCTTGTTTTCGGCGCGCAAAGTAAAACCCCCGACCAGTTTCCTGATCGGGGGTTTTGGTGTAGGTGCTTGACGATGACCTACTCTCACATGGGGAAACCCCACACTACCATCGGCGATGCATCGTTTCACTACTGAGTTCGGGATGGGATCA
>JAHJXZ010000060.1 GCA_018827205.1 Gammaproteobacteria bacterium
AGCAGGGTTTTGCAGGCCAGCCGCTCAAGTTCCCAGATGCGCTGATCGAGGCGCTCCGGAGGCAGGGTCTGGGTGCTTACGCCGAGTATGGCCAGCTCAAATGGCTGAGCGCTATGCCGCGCTTCGGCCACGCTGGCGAGCAGGCTGTCGAGGTTGTCGAAGCCACTGACTAGCAGGCCACAGTCTTCCAGCTGGTGCTGCAAGGCCTGACGCGCCAGATCGTGGTGTTCCAGGGCGGCAGCACGACGGCCGAGCAGCGGTGGCCGCGGCAGGTCTTCAGCATCGTCGCGGGCTTTGGGCAGGCTCAGGGTAATCCAGAATTCAGAGCCTTCTTCCGGCGTGCTATCGACGCCGATCTCACCGCCCATCTGCTCGATCAGGCGCTTGGAAATCACCAGGCCCAGGCCGGTGCCGCCGGCCTGACGACTGAGAGAGTTGTCGGCCTGGCTGAAGGCCTGGAACAGCTCGCGCAGGTCTTCATCAGACAGGCCGATGCCTGTGTCTTGCACGCTGATGCGCAGCTGCGCACGGTCGGCGCTTTCGTCTTCGAGCATGGCGCGAATCACGATGGTGCCGGCGCGGGTGAACTTGATCGCGTTGCTCACCAGGTTGGTCAGCACCTGCTTCAGTCGCAGTGGGTCGCCGATCAGCGATAGCGGTGTGTCGCGGTACACCAGGCTGAGCAGTTCCAGCTGTTTGGCGTGGGCGGCGGGGGCAAGGATGGTCAGCGTGTCCTGCAGCAGGTCGCGCAGGTTGAACGGGATATTTTCCAGGACCAGCTTGCCGGCCTCGATCTTCGAGAAGTCGAGTATCTCGTTGATGATCGCCAGCAGGCTGTCGGCAGATTTTTCGATGGTGCCCAGGTAATCCTGCTGGCGTGGCGTCAGTTCGCTTTTCTGCAGCAGGTTGGTGAAACCGAGGATGCCGTTGAGCGGGGTACGGATTTCATGGCTCATATTGGCGAGGAATTCGGATTTGATCCGGCTGGCCTCCAGGGCTTCTTTACGCGCCAGGTCGAGTTCGATGTTCTGGATTTCAATGGTTTCCAGGTTCTGCCGCACGTCTTCGGTGGCCTGGTCGACGCTGTGTTGCAGTTCTTCCTGGGCGTTCTGCAACGACTCAGCCATGCGGTTGATGCCCGAGGCCAGCTCGTCCAGCTCATGGCTGCCGAGTGGCGGCAGGCGGGTTTCCAGGTCGCCGTCCTTGAGCTGGGCGACGCTTTGTTTGATCTGCCGCAGCGGGTCGTTGATCGTGCGGCTCATGCGTACGGCGAGCAGGGCGGTGACCATCAGCCCGGCGGCAATCAGCAGCAGACTGGCGAGTAGGCTGCGGTAGCCGCTGAGCAGGGTGCTGTGGTGCGACAACTCCAGCTCGACCCAGCCGAGCAGCCGGGTGCCAGGCTCTGCAGTGGCTTTGCCGGTCAGGCTCAGGTGCTGCTGATACACCGGCAACAGAAAACGCGTGGCGTTCTGGCTGCTGTTCTGCGCAGGTTGCTGCTCGCCTGTCGCCGGCGAGGGGTTGAGCATGCTGGGGCCCGCGTGGGCAAGGGTGTTGCGCTCGGCAGCGAGAAAACTCACTGCGCGCACATCCGGCTGATCGAGTGCCTGGCTGGCAATGCGCTGCAGCACTTCACTGTCACCGGCATGTAGCGCCGGTGCGGCCAGCGGCGCGAGCTGTTCAATGATCATCTGCCCGCGTTGCAACAGTTGCCCCTGCAAGCCGGACAACTGCACCCAAGTGAAATAGCCACCCAACACCAGCGCCAACAGGCTGGTGGGCAGCAGGGTGAGCATGAGCACACGGCCTTTGATGCCTAAATCCTTTAACACGCGCTGCCTCCTGTATTGACCTGGTGCAGTTTAGCGGCTGCACCTGTTCTTATGGCAAATGCTGTTGTCTACATTGGCTCTGTTATATGGCCGGGCGAGGTTTGCCGTTATCATGGCGGCCTTCTTTGCTTCTGGAACATTTCGTTCGCCATGAGCCCGCATTACCCAACTATCGCCGATTGCATCGGCAACACCCCGCTGGTGCGTTTGCAGCGTCTGCCGGGGAACACCAGCAACACCTTGCTGTTGAAGCTGGAAGGCAACAACCCGGCGGGTTCGGTAAAGGACCGCCCGGCGTTGTCGATGATTACCCGCGCCGAGCAGCGCGGTGATATCCAGCCCGGTGATGTGCTGATTGAGGCCACCAGTGGCAACACCGGCATCGCCCTGGCCATGGCTGCGGCGATAAAGGGCTACCGCATGATCCTGATCATGCCGGACAACTCCACTGCTGAACGCAAGGCCGCTATGACTGCTTACGGCGCGCAGCTGATTCTGGTGGGCGGCATGGAAGAAGCCCGTGATCTGGCCTTGCAGATGCAGGCTGATGGCAAAGGCAAGGTGCTCGATCAGTTTGCCAACGGCGACAACCCGATTGCCCATTACACCAGCACCGGCCCGGAAATCTGGCAGCAGACGGGCGGGCAGATCACCCATTTCATCAGCTCCATGGGTACCACCGGTACCATCATGGGCGTGTCGCGCTTCTTGAAAGAGCAAAAGCCTGATGTGCAGATCGTCGGTCTGCAGCCGATGGAGGGCGCAGCAATTCCTGGTATCCGCCGCTGGCCACAGGAATACCTGCCGAAGATTTACCAGGCTGAGCGGGTTGATCGCATCATTGATATGGGGCAGCAGGAAGCCGAAGACGTCATGCGCCGCCTGGCACGTGAAGAAGGTATTTTCTGCGGGGTGTCCTCCGGTGGTTCGGTGGCGGCGATGCTGCGCCTATCCCAGGAAGTCGAGAACGCGGTGATGGTGGCGATCATCTGCGACCGTGGCGACCGTTACCTGTCCAGTGGCGTTTACGACGCACCGAGCAACTGATGGCCAAGAAAGACGGCGGTCTGCGCTTTCAACCCAGTGGTGGTTCCCGGGCGCCGCAGGTTCCGGTTGGCAAAAAGCAGAAACTCGCCATTGAGCGCCAGGCCAATGATGGTCGGGGCATCGGGTTTAGCGAAGGGCGTACCTGGTTTGTCAGCGGCGCATTGGCTGGTGAGCAGATCGAGGCGCGGGTGCTTGGCGCCCATGGCAAGGTGGTCGAGGCGCGGGTCGAGCGGATTCTCACAGCCAGCGCTGAGCGGCGTGACGAGGCCTGCGTGCATGCCAAAGTCTGCGGCGGTTGCAGCCTGCAACATATGCCCCATGCCGATCAGCTTGCCCTGAAACAGCGCATGCTCGCCGAGCAACTCAGTCGCTTGGCCAATCTTGAGCCGCAAGAGTGGGCCGCGCCG
>JAHJXZ010000003.1 GCA_018827205.1 Gammaproteobacteria bacterium
AGCAGTGCGCGGGTCGAGCTACGCGCCGCTGAACTGCGTGCAGAAGGTATAGACGTACGGGCCAAGGCGGCAGATCTGACCGATGAACAGCAGGTCGCCGAGTTGCTCGACTGGGCGCAGGCGCAGTGGGGGCAGATCGACATCCTGGTGAACAACGCCGGCATGGCCATGCAAGGCAGCCCCGAGCCGTTCGCCGAGTTGGCGGACATGGATCTGGCGACCTGGAACTTGTCCATCGCGCGCAACCTTGGCACTGCCTTTCTGCTCACCCGCGCGGTGCTGCCGGGCATGCGTGTGCGCGGCTACGGGCGCATCGTCAATATCAGTTCTACCACCGGCACGCGTGGCAGCAACCCTGGCGAGGCGGCTTACAGTGCAGCCAAGGCCGGTATGCTCGGCCTGTCCATGGGTCTGGCGCTGGAAGTGGCCAAGCAGGGTATTACGGTCAACAGTGTGGCGCCGGGCTGGATCGCCACCGGTTCCAGCACCGAAGAAGAGCGCCATGCGGCGCAATACACGCCGATGCGTCGCGCCGGGCGACCGGAAGAAGTCGCTGCCGCCGTCGCCTTTCTTGCGTCACCGGAGGCCAGCTATATCACTGGCGAAGTTTTGGTAGTCGACGGCGGTAACTGCCTGGTCGAGAACAAGGCGCCGTGAACCAGTAGAATTCTTGCCGCCGCTCAATTGCGGCGCTCTTCGTTAGAAGGAATACCCATGCGTAACTGCTCGCTGACACTTGCCCAACTCCCTGCACCGCCGGCACAAGGATGCTGCTGAACCATGGCCGATAACCTGCAAGATCAACTCTACCAACGTATTCGTGAAGGCCTGCTGGCTGGGCGCTTTCAGCCCGGTGAACGCTTGAAAATTCGTGATCTGGCGGCCGAGTGGGGCACCAGCCCGATGCCGGTACGTGCCGCCTTGCAGCGCCTGGTCGCTGAGGGTGCGCTGGAAGGCGAGCCACAGCGCTCGGTACGCGTGCCACCGATGACCCGCGAGCGTTATCAGAACATTTTCCAGGTGCGTCTGGGGCTTGAAGGCCTGGCTGTAGAACTGGCCACCCCGCGCCTGACGCCGGCTGACCTAGCTGAGCTGCGTGACTGTGTGGCGCGCATGGATCAAGCCATCGAGCAGCGCCAGGTGCAGGCTTACCTGAATGCCAACAGCCAGTTTCATCTGCACCTCTACAGCGCCTGTGGCAACCCGGTGCTGTTGCGCAGCATTGAGTCGTTGTGGCTGCAGGTTGGGCCGTTTTTCAACCAGCTGTTTACGGGTGCGGACCTGTCGTTGCGCCTTAACGACTTTCACGAGGACGCTTTTGCTGCCATCGAAGCCGGTGACGCCAAGGCCGTGCGCCAGGCGATGGAGCAGGACCTGAGCTATTTCGCGCGCTTTCTGCTCAATCTGCTCGACCTGGAATCGGCGCAGCGCTTATAGGCTGGCAGTGGGGGTGCCGACAACTACACTGATGCGATTCTGAGACGACAGTACAAGGGCTCTTCAATGCTGGATTACGGCAGTAAACGCATCCTGATTGTCGATGACTTTACCGATTTCCGCAGCTCGCTGAAGTCCATGCTGCGAGACATGGGCGCGCGTGATGTGGATACCGCTGATCGGGGTGAAGAAGCCCTGAGCATGTGCCGCAACAAGCGCTACGACATCATCCTGCATGACTACAACCTGGGTGGCGGCAAGAATGGCCAGCAGGTACTGGAAGAATTGATCGCCGGCAAGTTGATCAGCCACCAGTGCATCTTCGTCATGGTCACTGCTGAAAGCAGCCAGGCTATGGTGCTCAGCGCCCTGGAGCACGAGCCCGATGCCTACCTGACCAAGCCATTTAATCGCGCCAGCCTCGATCAGCGCCTGGATAAGCTGGTCGAGCGCAAGACCGCGCTCAAGGGCATTCTTCAGGGCCTCGACAAACAGGACTCGGCCGCCGTGCTGGATGCCTGCAAAACCCTCAGCCAGCAGGACAAACGCTACCTGCCGTTGTGTCAGCGCTACCAGGCCACGGCGCTGCGCGAGCTGGGCCGGCTGGATGAACTGGAGCAGCTGCTCAATGGCGTCTTAGCCGAACGGCCGTTGCCCTGGGCGCAGGTGGCGTTGGCCAGTCTGCTGCACAAACGCGGCGAGCTGAGCCGTGCGCAAAGCCTCTACGAGCAGGGGCTGAAACTGTTCCCGATGATGCCGTCGCTGTATGACGGTCTGGCCGCCGTGCTGCTGGCCCAGGGCGAAAGTCAGCGTGCCCAGCAGGCTTTGGAAGATGCGGTAAAGCTCGCGCCGCTGGCCATCCGTCGGCAGATGCAACTGGGCAAGCTGGCGCTGGATAACCAGGATTTTGACAGCGCCGGCAAAGCCTATCGACAAGCCATGGAGCAGGGCCGCACCTCCAAGTTCAAGAGTCCGGAAAACTACCTCGGCCTGGCCCAGGCGATAACCGCCCAGGCCGGCGATGGCACGCTCGACAAGCGCCTGCAGATCGAGGTCAACCAGGCCCTGGGTGAATTGGACAAGACCTACGCCAATGACCCCAATGTGCAGGTGCGTTCACGCCTGGCCCTGGCCAGCAGCCTGAGTAAGTCCGGTGAACCCAAGCGTGCCACGCAACTGGCCGCCGAAGCCGCCGCTGCGATGGAAAAATTACCGCAGTTTTTTGCCGCCGATACCGCACTCAACGTCGCCAGCCAGCTACGTGCTTTAGGCCAGACTGCAGCCAGTGATGCCCTGCTGAAAACCTGTGTCGAGGTCTACGGCGACGATCCGCAGGTGATGCAGGGCGTGGCCCGGCAGACCGACAACGCCGACATTCTCTCCGGCGGCAAAGAGGCCGTGGAGCTCAACCGCCAGGGTGTGCGCTGCTACCAGCAGAAGCAGTTCGAGGAGGCGCTCCGGCTGTTCCGTCAGGCCTTTGCCCTGCAGCCGAAAAATATCAGCATCGCCCTCAATACCGCGCAGTCGCTGCTGCAATCGGCTGGTGGCGAGATGTCAGAGGCCCTGCTGGAAGAATCCCGGCGCTGCCTGGAGGTGGTCAGCCAGATGCCCGAGACGGATGCCCGGCATGCGCGTTACCAGCAGCTGCAGCGGCGGGCGACTGGCCAATGAGTGACAACCCCGGCGGGCTGGATTTCTCCACGGTGATCGCCTCCACCGTACATGACATGAAGAACTCCCTGGCAATGCTCACCCGCGCCCATGCGCAGTGGCAGGCGCAGCTCCCGCCGGAACTCCAGGCCGCCGCTGAGTTGGGGGTGATCGATTACGAATTCGCCCGCCTCAACGGCATGCTGGTGCAACTGCTCGGCCTGTATAAGCTTGGCGTCAACCAGCTGCCCATGCGCCCTGGTTATCACGAGGTTGAGGATTTTCTTCAGGCCCAGCTGGCGCGGCATTTTGAAGTGCTGGAAAGTCGGCAGATCAGCGCGCGTTGTGAGGTACAAAGCTTCGACCTGATGGGTTTCTTCGATGAAGAACTGCTTGGCTCGGTGGTCGCCAATATCGTCACCAACTCCATCCGCTACGCCCACAGCGCACTGCTGATTCAAGCCTGGGAGGAGAATGGCAAGCTGGTATTAGCGATCTGTGACGATGGCCAGGGCTACCCGCAGGAGATGCTCAGTCAGCAATCCAACTATGTGCTTGGCCTCAAACACAGCACCGGCAGCACCGGCCTGGGTCTGTACTTTGCCGGGCGCATCGCCGAGCTGCATGAGCGCAATGGCGTACGTGGTCATATCGAACTGGCCAACGGCGCGCCGCTGGGTGGCGGGGTGTTTCGGATTTATCTGCCTTGAAGCGCCTGCGGCCCTACGTCGTGATCAACGTCGCAGGGCCGCACAGCAGATCTTAAGAGTGCTTAGCTTTCCAACCAGACGTCACGCACCCAGTGCCAGACGGATTCCCAGCTTTCGTCTTCGTTGATTTCGGTGGTGTCGGCTTCCCACAGCAGCACGGTGCCGTCTTCTTCCACTACGTAGTAGTTGCCGTGGTCTTCGCACAACGGCACGAACTCACGCGGCACACCGAGGGACCAGGCGGTGGCGGCGACTTCCGGCAGGTAGGTGTGCGATTGCGGGTCGGCGGCGGTCACCGGCTCCAGGCGGCCGTAGACCACATCGCTGACCTGCAGCAGGTATTCACGCAGGGCGAAGGGCAGGTGGATAAGGATCTGCTCCTGAATCTCCACCAGGGTTTCTTCTTCCGGCAACTCCAGCGGGACGGGCACCGGCTCGTTGAGTTCGCGCAACTGTTCGATGACTTCTTCCACGGTGTCTGCCTCATTATTACGGGGTATACGGGAGCGTCTTATACCCTAGACGGGTCTAAGCAAAAAGCTGGCACGGTGCTATTGTGCAGATGAACAGTGCGTCAATTTTCGAACGTCACAAACTGGTCGAGTCATGAAAAGTCAAACGCAAGAGGCCGAAGGTGGAGCACTCAGCGAGGAAGAGCGGCTGCAGCTGCTGACTACCGCTGGCAAGCGCAACCGCCTGTTTATCCTGGCGCTGGCCGGGGTGCTGGGTAGCCTGATGCTGGTTTCGGTTGGGCTGAATATCCATAGCGCGTTCAGTGCGGGTGACGATCCGCGTATTCAGGCCCTGGAAAAGCAGATCCTGCGGCTTGAGCAGCAGCTGGAGGTGCAGCAAAGTGCACTAACTAATCAGGAAGAGCTGCTGGCCAGTCAGCAGGCATCGCAGTTGACTGGCATGTTCGAGCGCGCAGAAAACCCGAATAGCATTGGTGAGGTGAGCAAGGTGTTGCAGGCTCAGGAGCGCGATTATCAGCAGGTGATGCAGGGACTGAGGATCGGTATGCGCGACCTGGCCAATATGCTGCCGGGTTCGCGTAGCTGGTTGGCGCAGTACGAGGAAGCAATTGACCGCGCCCAGCTCAACAGCCGCAAACGCCGTGAGGATATCCAGGCCTGGGGCGACAAGGCCCAGCAGCCTGCCCCGGCGGCCAAGCCGCCGAGTAGTGGCGTCGATCCGGGCTAACGCTTAGCCCATATGGTAGAAGGCCAGCTTGTTACCATCGTGATCACGGAAATAGGCACCGTAGAAGCCCGGTATGCGCTCGCCAGGCGTGCCTTCGCAGCTTGCCCCTAGTTCGATGGCCTTGGCGTAGAGCTTGTCCACACCTTCGCGTGAGCCGCCGGGCAGGGCGATCATCTGGCCATTGCCTGGGGTAGGCGCTTGCTTGTCATAGGGGATGCAGACGGCAAACATCGGCTGACCCTTGGCGATGCCGTAAAAGGCGATGCGGCCTAAATCCATGACGATCTTGGCGCCCATTTCAGCCAGCAAGGGCGTGTAGAACGACTTGGCTTTTTCCATGTCAGTGGTGCCAACAGTGGTGTATCCGATCATTGTTCAGTCCTCGTTGTGGTTACGCTAGCGTGCAGATTGCACCTTGCGTGGGGCGGACGCCAGCCCATGCATTTGCTGAATGATGGACAAAGAAAAACCCGGGCAAGCCCGGGTTTTTTGATACTGCGCAGGATCAGTCGTTCTGGCGGATACCGGCAACCAGCCAAGGCTGGTTGTCGCCGGTGGCACGCTCCAGACGCCAGCTTTCGCTGAACGCTTCGCCCTGGTCGAAGCGCGAGGTCTTGGCCACGCCGGTGAAGGTCAGAGTGGCGACGGTCTTGTCGCTGAGGTCATCGACGCCATCCAGCTGCACATCGAGGTTGTCGACGTAGGTGGACTGGAAGCCATCGCCCAGGTCGGCACGTTCGCGGCTGAGGAATTCCAGCAGCTGCGGCGTGACGAACTCGCCGATCTTGTCCATCTCGTTGGCATCCCAGTGCTGTTGCAGACTGAGGAAGTGCTCGCGACCGGCGTTGATAAAGCTTTGCTCGTTGAACCAGGCGGGGGCGTTGATCACCGGCTTGATCGCGGCAGCGGCGCTGCTACCACCGAAGATCGAGGCTGGGGCGGCTGGCATTTCACGCTGCATCGGCGCGCCGTTGGCAGTCGCCGGGTTGGCTTGCTGGCGACGGGCGGCGAGGAAGCGGAACAGCAGGAAGGCGATCAAGCCGAAGATCAGCATGTCCATGATCTGCAGGCCTTCGAAGCCGTCACCCATAAACATCGAGGCGAGTAGGCCGCCTGCGGCCAGGCCGGCCAATGGGCCTAACCAGCGCGAGGCGCCGCTGGCTGCTGCAGGTTGACGACCAGCGGTAGCCGGTGCTGCGGATTGCTGGGCTGGCGTCTGGCGAGCCTGGTGGCTTGGCGCAGAACCGAAGGATTTGCCGCCGCCAAGTCGCTTGGCTTCGGCTTCGAAACTCATGGTGGTCAGTCCCACGCTGAGGAACATGGCCAGGGCGATGCTGAGGAAACGCTGCATGATTAGCTGTCTCTTGGTGATTGGATCTACGCGCGGCATCTTGCCCGGCGTGGTTAGCGCTGGCTAGGCATAGAATGTTTCCGCTTTTTGCTTTGCTGCTATGTAACGGGTGAATAGCTGTGGCGAAACGACAAACGGAACCCTGAGGTTCCGTTTGCAAGGCATCGGTTCCGGTAGCGTCAGCGCCAGTTGTACAACTCTTTCTCCGACAACTGGTGCATCTGGCTGACCTGCGCCTGGAAGGCCTGCATCGAGGCCCAGATGCGGCCATTCAATTCGCTTTGCGCGGCCAGTTCGCCGAGTACCACGGTGGATTCGCGCTGCATGGCGTTTAGCACTTCGTCAGGGAAACGCTTGAGCAGGGTGCCCTGTTGTTTGAGCTGATCCAGCGCCAAGGCGTTGTGGTAGACATAATCGTCGAGCATGTCCTGGTTGGCGGCGCGGGTGGCTTCGCTAAGGATTGCTTGCAGGTCGGCCGGCAGGCTGTCGAGGGCCTTCTGGTTGATCAGCAACTCCAGCACTGCCTGCGGCTCCTGCCAGCCGGGGTAGTAGTAGTACTTGGCCGCTTTGTGCAGGCCGAAGGCCAGGTCGTTGTAGGGGCTGACCCAGTCGGTGGCATCGATTGCACTGGTTTGCAGGGCCGTGAATATCTCGCCGCCAGGCAAGTTGACGGTGGTCGCGCCGAGTTTGCTCAGCACCTCGCCGCCGAGGCCTGGCATGCGGATTTTCAGACCCTTGAGGTCATCCAGCGAGTTGATTTCCTTGTTGTACCAGCCACCCATCTGCATACCGGTATTGCCCACGGCCAGTGGCTTTACGCCGAAGGGCGCATAGGCTTCCTCCCACAATGCTTGACCGCCACCTTTGCTCAGCCAGGCGTTCATTTCCGAGGTGGACAGGCCGAATGGCACGGCGGTGAAGAATTGCGCCGCTGGCACCTTGCCCTTCCAGTAGTAGGAGGCGCCATGACCGAGCTCGGCCGTGCCGCGCGAAACGGCGTCGAACACTTCAAGTGGCGGCACCAGCTCGCCACCGGCATACACCTTGATCGACAGGCGACCGTTGCTCATCACCTTGACCCGCTCGGCGAGGCGCTCGGCGGCAGTGCCGAGGCCGGGGAAGTTCTTCGGCCAGGCGGTAACCATCTTCCATTGAAAGTGCTCTACAGCAGGGGCTGTCCCGGCCTGCTGGGGAGCGGTTTCTTCCTTGCAACCGGCCAGGCCGATGGCGGCGAGGAGGGCGCTGGCAAGCAGCAGAGGGCGGCGGATCATGGAGGCTCCTTTATTGTTTGAATAGCGTTGTCGATTACAGCGCCTGCAGCTTGGCGTAGCTCAACATCAGCCACTTGCTGCCTTCGCTCTCGAAATTAACCTGCACCCGCGCCTGGGCGCCGGAGCCTTCGAAGTTGAGGATGGTGCCTTCACCAAATAGCGAATGCTGCACGCGCTGGCCAAGGTTGAAGCCGGTGTCCGGCACGGCGCTGCCGGCGAACATACTGTCACCGCTCATGCTGTTGCCGCCCATGTTGCGGCTGACCGCGCCAAACGGCCGGCTGACGCTATTGGACAGGCGCACTTCCTGAATCAGCTGCGGCGGAATCTCACGAACAAAGCGCGACACCTTGTTATAGGTTTCGCTGCCGTACAGGCGGCGAGTTTCAGCGTAGGTGATCACCAGTTTGCTCATGGCGCGGGTGATGCCGACGTAAGCCAGGCGGCGTTCTTCCTCTAAGCGGCCGGGTTCTTCCAGGCTCATCTTGTGCGGGAACAGGCCTTCTTCCATGCCTACCAAGAACACCTGTGGGAACTCCAGGCCTTTGGCGCTGTGCAGGGTCATCAGCTGCACGCTGTCTTCGTTCTCTGCCGCCTGGGTGTCGCCGGCTTCCAGCGAGGCGTGGCTGAGGAAGGCTTGCAGAGGGCTCAGTTCGTCGTCTTCGTTGTTGTCGAAGGTGCGCGCGGCGCTGACCAGTTCCTCAAGGTTTTCGATACGGGCCTGGGCCTTCTCGCCTTTCTCGGCCTTGTGATAAGCAATCAAGCCGCTCTGCTCGATCACCGTCTGGGTCATCAGGTGCAGCGGCATTTCCAGCACTTTGGCGGCGAGATTCTCGATCAATTCGATAAACCCGGCCAGCGCACCTGACGCGCGTCCTGGCAGAGTCTTGGCGGCAACCATCAGACGAATGGCTTCCCACATCGACACATCATGGGCGCGGGCGTATTCGCGGATGGTCTCCACGCTCTTCTCGCCGATACCGCGCGCTGGCACGTTGATCACCCGCTCCAGCGCTGCATCGTTGCCACGGCCGTCGAGTAGGCGCAGGTAGGCCATGGCGTTCTTGATTTCCGCGCGTTCAAAGAAGCGCTGGCCGCCGTAGATGCGGTAAGGAATCTTCTCGCGCAGCAAGGCTTCTTCCAGCACCCGCGACTGGGCGTTGGAGCGATACAAAATGGCGATTTCGCTGCGCTTGAGGCCGTCCTTGCGCAGGGCGTCCTCGATCGACTCGACCACGTAACGCGCTTCGTCGTGCTCGTTGAACGCCGAATACAGATTGATCGGCTCACCGTCGCCGTCTTCGGTCCACAGTTCCTTGCCGAGGCGGCCCTGATTATTGGCAATCAGCGCGTTGGCGGCCTTGAGGATGCCAGCCGTGGAACGGTAGTTCTGCTCCAGGCGGATCACTTCGGCGTCGGCAAAATCATCGGAGAACTGTTGGATGTTCTCGATCTTCGCCCCACGCCAGCCGTAGATCGACTGATCGTCATCACCGACCACCATCAGGCTGTCACCGCCCTTGGCCAGCAGGCGCAACCAGGCGTATTGCACGGCGTTGGTATCCTGGAACTCGTCGACCAGAATGTGGCGGAAGCGCCGCTGGTAATGCTCCAGCAGGCCCGGCTTGTCACGCCACAGGTCGAGGGCGCGCAGCAGCAGTTCGGAGAAGTCGATCACCCCGGCGCGTGCGCAAGCAGCCTCGTAGCCTTCATAGATTTTCAACATGGTGGCGAGGAACAGGTCGCCGCCGGGCTGGATGTTCTTCGGCCGCAGGCCTTCATCCTTCTGCCCGTTGATAAACCACTGGGCTTGCTTGGGCGGCCAGCGTTGTTCATCCAGGCCGAGCTCGCGGATCACCCGCTTAACGATGCGCTGCTGGTCGTCGGAATCGAGGATCTGGAAGTTTTCCGCCAGCCCGGCTTCCTGCCAGTGCGCACGCAACAGGCGATGGGCCAAGCCGTGAAAGGTGCCCACCCACATGCCAGCCGGGCTCTGCCCGAGCATATGCTCGATGCGGTGGCGCATTTCGGCGGCGGCCTTGTTGGTAAAGGTCACCGACAGGATGCTGTGCGGCGAGGCGTTCTCGATCTGGATCAGCCAGGCGATACGGTGCACCAGCACACG
>JAHJXZ010000061.1 GCA_018827205.1 Gammaproteobacteria bacterium
GCAAAACGCTTGGTTAGGTTTTTTATTTCGATCATGGCCTCTCACCATTGCGGTAACAGGCCCTGCTTGCAGCCGGTACTGACGCAAGCCGGGCGCTTAAGTGCCGGCGGACTATAAGGAGTCACGCGCGGGCAGCGCAAGCGAAGAACCGGCGGGTCATGTATCTGTTCGCTACAACGCAGCCAGGCGCAGGCTGCTTAACAACCAGCGCCCGGCAGATCGCAGATTAGAGGGTGCCGCGCAGGGCTTTTTCGAACAACTGGCTGTATTGCGCAGCCGTATAGGCAATCGGGTTGGTGCCGGCAGAGGGGTCAACCTCGGCCATCTGCCCGACCTGCTCGATGCGCGTGTCATCAATACCGATCTCGCCCAAGCTGTGCGCAATACCCACCTGTTCACGCAGCGCCAGCACCCACTCCAGCACAGCGCTGAAGCCAGGCTTAGGCAGATTCAGGTAGCGCGCCATTTTCTCCATCTGCGGTTCGATACGCTCGCGGTTAGCCACCAGCACATAAGGCATCAGCACCGCATTGAGCAGCCCGTGGTGCGCGTCGTAGAGCGCGCCGAGCGGATGGGCCAGGGCATGCATAGCCCCCAAGCCGCGCTGAAAAGCCGTCGCACCCATGCTCGACGCCACCAGCATCTGCAGACGCGCCTCAACATCCGAACCTTGCGCCACGGCACGCGGTAGGTACTGCTGCACCAGACGCATGCCTTCCAGGGCGATACCTTCGGCCATGGGGTGAAACAGCGGAGAGCAAAAGGCTTCCAGGTTATGCGAGAGCGCGTCCATCCCAGTGGCGGCGGTAATTCTAGCCGGCAATCCAAGCGTCAGCTCCGGATCAAGAATCACCAAGGCTGGCAGCATGCGCGCGTGAAAGATGATGCGTTTGATATGCACCGCATCATCGGTGATCACCGAGGCGCGACCGACCTCCGAACCAGTGCCGGCCGTGGTTGGCACCGCCACCACCGGCGCCATGCCAGCGACATTAACGCGCTCGCAGTTGTCGCCGATGTCCTCGAAATCCCACAGCGGCCGATTCTGCCCGACCATCAGGGCGATGGCCTTGCCCGCATCCAGCGCCGAGCCACCGCCAAAGGCAATCACACCGTCATGCCCGCCGGCTTTAAATGCGGCGACCCCATCCATCACGTTCTGCCCGGTGGGGTTGCCCTTGATGCCGTGGAACAACCCGGCCTTGAGGCCATCATCACGGCAGTGCAACAGCGCGCGGTCGATCATCGGCAATGCAGCCAGGCCAGGGTCAGTGACCAGCAACGGCGCGCTCATGCCCAGTTGCCGGCAAGCCGCAGGCAATTCGCTGATACGGCCGACACCGACACGCACCGAGGTCGGGTAATTCCAGTTCATGCGGTAGTGATTCAGGTCCATGGCGCGCCTCACAACTGAGTTTTGAAGTGGAAGGATTTCGGCCGGGTGACGTGTTCAAAGCCGACGCTGGACAGGGTGCAGCCACGCCCGGAGTTCTTCACCCCAGTCCAGGCCAATGCCGGGTCAAGGTAGTCGCAGCGGTTGAGAAACACCGTGCCTGCCTGCACTCGGTCGGCCAATGCCATGGCAGCATCGACGTCACGACTGAAGATGGCGGCAGTCAGGCCGAACTCGCTGTCGTTCATCAGCGTCAGGGCTTCTTCGTCATCCTTGACCTTCTGGATGCCAACTACCGGCCCGAAAGATTCCTCGGTCATCACCCGCATACCGTGATTCACGTTGGTCAGCACCTGCGGCGCGAGGTATTGGGAGCCTGGATGATCCAAGGCAAAGTCGGCCGGCACCAGATGCGCGGTGGCGCCCTGCTCGATCGCGTCGTGAATCTGCCCACGGACGAAGTCCGCCGCCTCGGCACGCACCAGTGGACCGAGGGTGGTGCCTGGATCATCGGAGCGGCCCAGCTTGTATTGTTTGACCAGCGCCACCGCCTGCTCGACGAAGGCGTCATAGAGCGATTCGTGCACATAGATGCGCTCAATGCCGCAGCAGGATTGCCCGGAGTTGAAAAAGGCCCCATCAATGGTGGTTTCCACCGCATGGGCCAAGTCGGCATCGGCACGCACATAGGCCGGATCTTTACCGCCTAACTCCAGACCAATACTAAGAAAGCGCCCCACCGCCACACGCTCGACCATGGCGCCACCCGGCACCGAACCGGTAAAAGCGACGTGGGCGATGGTCGGCGCCTGGATTAGCGCCTCGGTTTCGCCGTGACTGAGGTGCAGGTACTGGAACACCCCCTCCGGCAAGCCGGCCTCAATAAATGCTTCAACCATTCGCTCGCTGCACAGCGGTGTTTGCGCCGAGTGTTTGAGCAACACCGCATTGCCCGCCAACAGCGCCGGCATCACCGCGTTCACGGCCGTCAGATAGGGGTAATTCCAAGGGGCAATCACCAGCGCCACACCCAGTGGTTCACGACGAATAAAGCGGATGAAACCGGGTTTTTCCGGCACTTTGATATCCGCCAGGGCTTGCTCGGCGATGTCGGCCATATAGCTGGCGCGCTCAACAAAGCCGCGCACCTCGCCGGCGGCATAACGAATCGGCCGCCCCATCATCCAGCACAGCTCTTCGGCCAGCTGGTCTTCCTTGGCCGCGAAGGCAGAAATGGCCTTACGGCCGATGGCAATACGCTCGGCCAGCGGGGTGTTTTTCCAGGCCACCTGCGCCAATTCGGCCTTGACTAACGCCGCCTGGATCTCGGGATTGGACGCCAGATGGCGCTCGACATACACCGAGCCATCGATGGGTGAAATGCACTTCAACTTGCTCATTGAAAAACTCCGTAGCGAATCAGTTGAGGTATGCGGCCTAGATAATTTCGAAGTAGCGATCCAGCTCCCAGTCGCTGACATGGCGACGGTACTCGCGCTCTTCCCACTCGCGGCTGGCGGCAAAGTGCTCAACGAACTCATCGCCAAACAGCTCGCGAGCCGCTGCTGAGCCCTTTAAGCGCTGCGCGGCATCCCAAAGCGTGCGCGGCAGGGCCAGCTCTTCCGGGTGTTTCATGGCATAGGCATTGCCCACCACAGGCTCAGTCGGTTCCCACTCCTGCATCACGCCATACAAACCTGAGCCAAGCGCAACCGAGAGGGCTAGATAAGGATTCCCGTCAGCCGCGCCGAGGCGATATTCCTGCCGCTGAGATTTGTCAGTACCAGGAATCACCCGCAATGCAGCGGTACGATTTTCCACGCCCCAGGTAGCGTCCGTGGGCGCCCAAAAACCTGGAATCATTCGCCGATAGCTGTTCAATGTGGGCGCCACCATGCACAGAAACTCCGGCATCAAGCGCTGCTGCCCGGCAAGAAAGTGGCGCTGAATCTTGCTCATGTTGTGCGCCTGGCTGGGGTCGTAAAACGCCGACTTGCCGCTGGCAAGGTCGCGCAGGGACACATGAATATGCCCGCTCTGCCCCGGGTACTTGCCTGACCACTTGGCCATAAAGGTGGCCATCAGGCCGTTTCGCTGAGCCAGCACCTTCATAAAGGTTTTGAACAGCGCACCTTTGTCCGCCGCATCTGCGGCGCGGTCATAGGCGATAGCTGCTTCCAGCACACCGGGGCCGGTTTCGGTGTGCAGGCCTTCGATGGGGAAGTCCATGCGTTCGGCCATTTCAAGAATTTCGTGATACAGCTCGGCGTGCACCGAGTTGCGGATCATCGAGTAGCCGAACCAGTCCGGGGTAAAGGGTTTGAGATCACGAAAGCCCTTGGCACGGGCTGACTCAGGGGTTTCATCGAACATGAAGAATTCATATTCCAGTGCTGCAAAGGCATCAAAGCCCATGGTTTTGCAGCGTTCCACCACACGGCGCAAGGTGCCGCGCGGGCAGACCTTTTCCGCTGCCTCGGCAAACTCACAGATAAACAGCAACATGCCGTTTTCGAAGGGTAAGTCGCGGCAGGTATGCGGCAATACCCGCACGGGCGCATCCGGGTAGCCGGTGTGCCAGCCGGTGTACTGAGCGTTGTCGTAGAGCTGGTCCTTCACATCCCAGCCAAGCACCACATCGCAGAAGGCAAAGCCGCTGTCGAGGGCAGAGAAGAACTTGCTGCGGCTGAGGTATTTGCCACGCATCACCCCATCGTTATCGAACACTCCGACCTTGATATGGCTAAGGCCGCGCTCTTCGACAATGCGCTTGGCATCCTGAACGGTTTTCACGTCTCGCGGATTGAGCATAAATGCACCTGTCTCTTGTTGTTATGGCTGACTTCCGGTGTCACTCCAGCAGGCAACAACAGAGTCTCAAGCGCATCCCCACAGCAACCGCACAACGCGCCCTGACTGCCACCCAACGCCTGTTAGAACACCCGGCAAAAAGCTCCATCAGTGTGGTACAGGTTTGCCAAGTTGGCTGGGCAATTAAGCAAAACAAGCAGCAAGCGTTGCCTCACAGGTGACGGCAGACACTGCTCTGCTGTAAAAGCACAGACCACTGACCACCGAACACCTGGCTGCATGCGCCAAGTGGCCGCCAGAGGCCATACCGGAGACTGTTTGAACTCGATGCCCCGCACCATGCCAGCGCCCGGCCAGACTCGGCATCGCGCAGCAGTTATCGCCGCCCTGGCACTGGCCTTGGCTACCTGGCTCGCGCCTACGGCCTGCCTGGCACGTGACTGGCTGATCTACACCCATAGCCTGGATAGCCAAGCCGTGCTGATCGACGGCCAGTTACGCGGACGCGAACATGCCGGCAAGCGGGCGTTCTTTCTGGAGCTGGTGCGCGAGCTGCTGGCCGATATGGCCGAGCCGCTGCCGATCCAGGAAGTGCCATTGGCGCGCGGTCTGGCACAACTGCAACAGCGTGACGATGTGGTGCTCTTCAACCTCGGCAAAACCCCGGAGCGCCTGCCGCTAGCACACTGGGTCGGGCCCATTTGGGAAGAGACGGACTGGCTCTACGAAAACACCCTGCACCCCACCGGCATCCAGAGCCTGCACGACGCCAAGAGTTTGCCAGTGTGCGTGCTCAACGGCAGCTCCCATGACGAACGCCTGACGGCTATGGGGTTCTCGCAGCTAAAGCGCAACAACGCTTACAGCACCTGCTTCGGCATGCTCGCAGCCGGCCGGATCGCGCTGGTTGCCTCGGCTGACTCAGGGCTGGCGCAGAGGCTGCGCGAGGCTGGCGTCACGGCCGACAAGGTACGCCCAAGCGCCGTGCAACTGGGCCGCGATGAAGGCTTTATCGCCCTGTCACGCAGCATGCCGGAGCAGGACATCGCGCGCTGGCGCGCTGCTTTGCAACACGTGCAGCAGGATGGTCGCTTCCAGGCCCTGCAGAATCGCTACGCGCACTGACTGAGCCGCCTGCCCGCCGCGCAAAAAAATACGCCCGTACCTTACGGCACGGGCGTGGTTTTGCAGCGGTTCGACGCGATCAACGATAAGGCGCGCCAGCCTTGGCCATCAGCGCGTTGTACTTCTTGAAGATTTCCACCACACGGGCGCAGCGTGGGCTGGTTTTGGCGATTTCGTCCCAGAACTTCAGCGCCTCGGCTTCAACTGTCGCCCACTCCTCGGCGGGAATTGAAGTCAGCTCCAGCTTGCCCCCCTCGACCCGTAACTGCGCCTCACCGCCCCAGTACCAGTGCTGGCGGTAGTAGTTGGAGCTGTCCATGCACAGCTTGAACAGGGTTTTCAGGTGCTCGGGCACCTCAGCCCAACGATCTGAGTTGGCGAAGTAGGAACCGCACCAGGCGCCGGAAATGTTGTTGGTGAGGAAGTACTTGGTCACGTTGGCCCAACCGACGGTGTAGTCCTCGGTGATACCGGACCAGGCAATACCGTCCAGCTCGCCGGTCTGCATGGCCACTTCAACATCTTCCCAAGGCAGGGTTACCGGGATCACGCCAAAGCGGGAGAGAAATTTGCCGGCAGTGGGGAAGGTAAAGATGCGCTTGCCCTTGAGCTGCTCAAGCTTGGTGATTGGTTCTACGGTGGCGAAGTGACAAGGGTCCCAGGCGCCGGCGCCGAGCCAGGTAACGCCTTTAACCTCACCGTAGGCCTCTTCCCAGATTTCGTTGAGGCCATATTTTTCGAACAATACCGGCACATCCAGGCTGTAACGCGTGGCAAACGGGAAATAGCCGCCGAACACCGAGATATCCACCGGTGCAGCAATGGAGTCGTCATCGCTCTGCACCGCATCGATGGTGCCCTTCTGCATGGCGCGGAACAGCTCGCCAGTTGGCACCAGCTGATCGGCGTAATACAGCTGAATTTCCATCTCGCCATTAGCGGCCTTATTGAAGGCATCGATGGAGGGTTTGATCACATGCTCGCCCAAGGCGGCACCGGCATAGGTCTGCAGGCGCCAGACGATTTTCTTCGGCTCGGCGGCGTAGATATGCGCCGAACCCAATGCCGTTGCCCCTGCTGCCCCGGTGGCCACCGCGGCGGTTTTCAGAAAACTGCGTCTCGTACTCATGCTGTTATCTCCAGGCTTGTCGATTCAGATGGCATACAACCGCACTGCCTGGCCCACGGGGCGTTGGCAGGGTTTTCAGAGGGGCAACCTGCACCTGCGATAAAGCCCTTGAGGATTGCGTACGGCATAAGCGGCACTGCGCCGCGGCAATCCTCACTGGCTTCTACAGATACAACTGCGCTGGCCTACTGCTGAAACTCATGTGCTCACCTGCCGTAATGCCACTGCGGCAACCACAGGGCGATCTGCGGGAAGACCATGACCAGCACCAGCGCCAGCACCATGATCAGCACGAATGGGGTAACCGACACATAGATGTCGCGCAGCGAGACTTCTGGCGGAGCCATGGCGCGCATCAGGAACAGGTTGTAGCCGAATGGCGGGGTCATATAGGCGATCTGGCAGGTGATGGTGTAGAGCACGCCATACCAGACCAAGTCAAAGCCCAGAGCGCCGACCAGCGGAATATAGAGCGGGGCGACGATCACCAGCATGGCGGTGTCATCGAGGAACATGCCCATGATGATGAACGACAGCTGCATCAGAATCAGCACCTGCCAAGGCCCCAGCCCCAGGCTTTCGAGGAAGAACGCCTCAATCGCCTTGACCGCACCCAGGCCGTCAAACACCGCGCCAAAACACAGGGCAGCGAGGATGATCCACATGAACATGCAGCTGATGCCGAGGGTCTTGCGCAGGGTTTCTTCCATCACGCTGCGGGTCAAACGGCCTTTAACCAACGCCATCAGGGTTGCCGCCGCTGCGCCCACCGCCGAGCTTTCCACCAGGCTGGTAATGCCCATGAGAAACAGCCCGGTCATGCAGAAGAAGATAAACAGTGGTGCGATGCCGGCCTTGAGCAGCAGTAGCTTCTCGCGCCGACTGATCTGCCCACGCTCCTCTTCGGACAAAGCAGGGCCCAACTCAGGTTGCAGGCGGCAACGCACGGCGATGTAGAGGATAAACAGCCCGGCCATCAGCAAGCCGGGCAATACGCCGGCCAACCACAGCTGGCCGACCGGCTGGCGGGCGATCATGCCGTACAGCACCAGCACCACGCTTGGCGGAATCAGAATGCCCAGGGAGCTGCCGGCCTGAATCACCCCGGTGACCATGATCTTGTCGTAGCCACGGCGCAGCAGTTCCGGCAGGGCAATACTGGCGCCGATGGCCATGCCGGCCACACTCAGGCCATTCATCGCCGAGATCGCCACCATCAGGCCGATGGTACCGATGGCGAGGCCACCATTGAGCGGGCCCATCCAGACGTGGAACATCTTGTAGAGGTCTTCAGCCAGCCCCGACTCGGAGAGCATGTAGCCCATAAACACGAACAGCGGCAGGGTCAGCAGCGGGTACCACTTCATCAGTTTCATGGCAGCGCTGAAGGCAACTTCCGACCCACCATCGCCCCACAACATCAGCGCCGCCGCCACCGCGACAAAACCAATCGCGCCAAACACGCGCTTGCCAGTGAGCAGCAGCAACATCATCGAGGAGAACATCAGCAGGGCTATCAGCTCGTAATCCATTACAGCGTTTCCCCTCGCGCGGCGGCGATGTCCTTGAACAGGGTGGCGATAGCCTGCAGCAACATCAGAGCGATGCCGATGCACATGATGATCTTGATCGGGGCCATAGGTGGCGACCAGGCCGAGTAACTGGTTTCACCGTATTCCAGGGCGTATTGGGTCGAGGAAATACCGCCGTAGAGCAGGAATACCAAATAGAAAATCAGAAAGCCGATGGTGATCGCATCGATGATCGCGCGAGCACGTGGCGACCAACGGCTGTAAAACAGGTCCATGCGCACATGGGCATCGAGCTGCATGGAATAGGCGCCGCCGAGCAGGAAGTAGGCAACCATCAAAAACTGCGCCGACTCCAGCGTCCAGGCAGCCGGTACAAAGAAGGTCTTGCTGATCGAGGAGTACAACAGCACGCCGAGAATGGCGAAGATCAAGTACATAGCGAAGCGGCCGACAACGCGATTAAGCGCTTCCACTGCGTGTACAAACATCCTGATGGCCTTGGGCATACTGCACCTGCCGAATAATTGTTATTCCGAGAGCCTAGACCAAGATTGAGCAAAGCCAATCCGTGCAAAGTGCATTAGCACAAAGCACGCCAGCTCTTTTGCGCAGGCAATCTCTCTCGAAATATCAGCAGCTTAGTGCGTAGCAAAAAGCTGCCGCAAAACCCAGCTAGCCCTCTAGAAAGCCCATCAGCACCGCCACGGTGCGCGCGGGGTCCTCTTCTTGGGGCACATGGCCCAGCTCGTCAAACAGCACCAGACGGCTGCCCTTGATATCGCGCTTGAAGCGCTCGGCGTTGACCGGCGGAATCAACTCATCGCGGCCGCCCCAGATAATCAACGTGGGCACCTTGAGCTCAGCGATACGGTTGTAACTCTGCCCCGCTTCGGCCTGGATAAAGCGCTGGCGCAAGGCTTCGCGATTGCCGGCGCGCAGGGTCAACTCATAGTAGCGATCAATCAACTCATCACTGACTTTGTCCGGATCGCCATAGACGTTACGGATGCTCGCCTCGATCATCTGCCGGGGCAGCAGGTTGGCCATCAGCGGCGCCAGCGCGGGGATCTGCGCCAGGCGAAAACCGATAGGTATCGAGGTGGCATTACGCGGGTAACCAGCGGCGTCCACCAGTACCAGCCGTTCGACGCGCTGCGGATGGTCCAGAGCAAATTGCCAAGCCAGTTGCCCACCAAAACTGTTGCCTGCCACCACCGCGCGCGGCACCTGCAACTGATCCAGCACATGACTGAGGAAGGCGCTGTAATGGGCCATGCGGTAATCGCCATCGGGGAATGGCCCGGTCAGGCCGAAGCCTGGCAGATCAAGGCTGATCACCCGACGTTTAGCCTGCAACACAGCCACCCAGCCTTCCCAGGTGTGCAAGCTGGCCGAGGTGCCATGCAGCAGCACAATCGGTGATGGATCATCTCGCGGGCCCTGATCACGCAGGTGCACCAGCATGCCGTCGATGGCTACAAACTGCGACGGCGCCAGCGCCCAGCGTGGCTTGAGATCCGCCACCTGACGATCCGGCGCCCAATACCAGGCGACTGCCGCCGTTACCGTTAACAACACCAGCAGCACAACACTGAGTAGAACCTTGGCAAACCACTTCATGACGAGTCCTTGTGGTGGGTCAGTGGCAAGCGTAGTCAATGCAGCGCTTGCTGCCCGCCGCCGATAACCTTTTAGCAGGCGAAAAAAAGCCCCGATGTGCCGGGGCTTGAGGAGTGTTGCGCCGTTTTGCGACGCACACGAAAAACGAATAACTAACGCATCAGCAGCCGCTTCGAGGCTGGTGCTTAAACCAGGCTCATCAGCGCATCACGGCTGAACGGCAGAATGTCCTGCTCGCGGCCATCACGCACTTTCACCGCCCAATCCGGGTCAACCAGCAGGGCGCGACCTACGGCAACCAGGTCAAACTCCTGCTTGTTCAAGCGCTCCAGCAGGTTCTCCAGGCTGGCTGGCTGGGCCACCTTGTCGGTGTTGACCATAAACTGCAGGAACTCGCCATCCAGGCCGACACTGCCGACTGTGATGGTTGGCTTGCCGGTGAGCTGGCGTGTCCAACCTGCCAGGTTAAGGTCAGAACCTTCGAACTCGGGCTCCCAGAAGCGGCGCGTCGAGCAGTGGAAAATGTCCACACCAGCGTCAGACAACGGCTTGAGGAAAGCGCCCAGTTCTTCTGAGGTCTGGGTCAGACGTGCGCTGTAATCCTGCTGCTTCCACTGCGAGAAGCGGAAGATGATCGGGAAGTCCGGGCCTACGGCGGCGCGCACGGCCTGGATCAGCTCAATGGCAAAGCGCGAGCGCTGGGCCAGATCGCCGCCGTATTCATCCGTGCGTTTGTTGGTGCCCTCCCAGAAAAACTGGTCTACCAGATAACCATGAGCGCCGTGGATTTCCACGCCGTCCATGCCGATGGCCTTGGCATCTTTAGCCGCCTGGGCGAATGCCGCGATCACCTCGTTGATGTCGTCCTGGGTCATGCCGTGAACCACGACAGTGCCTTCCTTGATTTTCTCGCTCGGGCCGTAGCCTGGAACGCTGGCATCCGGCTCGGTGCCCAGCTTGCGCACATTGCCCACGTGCCACAGCTGCGGAACGATCTTGCCGCCTTCGGCGTGCACGGCCTCGACCACTTTCTTCCAACCAGCCAGAGCGTCCTCACCGTAGAAACGCGGCACATTCGGGTAGCCGTTGGCAGCCTTGTGACCAACTGTGGTGCCTTCGGTGACGATCAAGCCAACGCCAGCTGCAGCACGGCGACGGTAGTACTCGATGACCTTGCTGTTGGGTACGCCGCCCGGCGAGAAGGAACGGGTCATCGGCGCCATGACCACACGGGTCGGCAGCTCCAGGTTGCCCAGGGTAAAGGGTTGGAACAGCGCTTTAACGGGATCGGTCATCATCATTCCTCGGGGCGGCCAGAGCGCCGCAACTGGTTAATAGGGGTTGCGATCAGGCCTGCAACAACAGCTGCAGGCGTTGGATAAAGTCAGTCAGGGCTCGGGTATTGTTCGCCACCTTGAGCCGGGTCAGCGCGCCTTGCCAGGCATTGGCGATAAAGCTCGCCAGGTTGCGGCAATCTTCACTGGCCGGTAGTTCACCCGCCGCCTGCGCCTGTTCCAGACAGGCCTGCAGGGTGTCCGCCGAGGCTTGCAGAATCGCATCGACCTGCGCGCCCAGAGTCGGCGACAGTTCGGCCATCTCGAAGCTCAGGCTGCCAATAAAACAGTGGTATTCCAGGCGCTCCTGGCGAGCGAAGTGCTCCACCAGTTCGGCGTAATAACCAAGGATGCGTTCGCGCGGACTTAGCGCCGGGTTGCTCAGGGCTTCGGCATAACGCGCCAGGCGCGGCTGGTAAACCTGCTGCAGGGCCTGCAGGGCAAAGTCTTCCTTGCTGGCGAAGTAATGATAGAAGGAGCCCTTCGGCACCCCCGCCGCCTGGACGATTTCCTGCACGCCGGCACCGTGATAACCACGACGGGTCATCACCTCGGCGCCTTTGGCGAGGATCAGGTCACGCTTGTCGAGTCGGATATTGGAGTTCATGCCGACAAGAATATGACCGGTCGTCTCGCTTCGCCCAGCACTATTGATTTGCGTGATTATCAGCAAGAAGCACAGCGGGCTTTAGAAACGATTGAGCCGCGAACAAGTCGCGGCTCACTGGGCAGGCGTAATCTTAATTAGCGCTGCAAGTGCTGACTCGACGGTTAGCCGCGGGCGGCCTTGATCACTTCGACGTAAGGCTCGGCAAAGCGTTGATCCTGAATCAGCGCGACAAAATCATTGCCCTGCTCGTCTTTGGCACTCAGGTCATAGCCAGCAGCAACAAAGAAGCCGACAAAGCGCTCGAAGTCGTCGATACGTAGGCCGCGGTAGGCTTTGACCAGCTTGTGCAGCGACGGCGGTGTGGCATCGGCCGGCTCTACGCTGAGGAACAGCTTGATCGGCTCGTCACCAATCTCTTCGCCAATCACCTGTTTCTTGTCTTTACGCATCGTTCACTCCAGCTAACCAGGCCACACGGGGCCGGCAGTGTACCTCCGGGGTGGGCAATGGCTCAACGCATGCAGCTCAGCCGACTGTTCTAACACGCGCCACGCATGGGCAACAGCCGACTTAGGTCAAGTCTGCCCTCACCGTACTGCCCTTATACTGCGCCCAGCCACCTGGGAGTCACTATGTCGCTGCCCTTACCGCCGCTGTTCTCCGCCTGGCGTCAGACCTTGCGCGCCGGCTACGGCTGGAAGCACCTGCACAGCGACCTGAGCGCCGGCGTCACGGTGGGCATTATCGCCATTCCGCTGGCCATGGCCCTGGCGATTGCCGTCGGTGTAGCGCCGCAACACGGCCTGTATACGGTGCTGGTGGCGGGCACGCTGATCGCCCTGTTTGGCGGTTCACGCTTTAACGTCTCCGGGCCGACTGCCGCTTTTGTGGTGATTCTGCTGCCGATTACCCAGCAATTTGGCCTTGGTGGTCTGCTGCTGTGCACTCTAATGGCCGGGGTGATCCTGATTGCCCTCGGCCTGATGCGCGCCGGACGCCTGATCGAATTTATCCCTTACCCGGTGACGCTGGGCTTTACCGCCGGTATCGGCATCGTCATCGCCACCCTGCAGATCAAGGATCTGCTCGGCCTGCGGCTAATCAGCGAGCCGCACAACTACATCGAACAACTCAGCGGCCTGCTGCATGCCCTGCCCAGCCTGCAACTGGGTGACTGCCTGGTGGCGCTGGTGTGCCTGGCGACTCTGCTGGTCTGGCCACGCTGGGTGCCAAAAGTACCAGGACACCTGGTGGCGCTGACTGTCGGCGCATTGCTCGGATTGTTGCTGGAAAGCCTGCAGATTCCGGTAGCAACCATTGGCGAACGCTTCAGTTACAGCCTCGATGGCATCGAGCACGCAGGGATTCCGCCGTTTCTGCCGAGTTTTGTCTGGCCCTGGCAGTTGCCCGGTGCTGATGGCCAGCCGCTGGTGGTGAGTTTCGAGCTGTTTCGCCAACTACTGGCACCGGCCTTTGCCATCGCCATGCTCGGAGCTATCGAATCGCTGCTGTGCGCAGTGGTCGCCGATGGCATGACCGGCAGCAAGCACGATCCCAACGGCGAGCTGATCGGCCAGGGCATCGGCAACCTGGTTGCGCCGCTGTTCGGCGGCATCACCGCCACCGCCGCAATTGCCCGCAGCGCCGCCAATGTGCGCGCCGGGGCTTACTCGCCGCTGGCCGCCATCGCCCACGCCTGCGTGGTGCTGATCGCCATCCTGTTTCTCGCCCCTTTATTCAGCTACCTGCCGATGGCAGCACTGTCGGCCTTGCTGCTGGTGGTGGCATGGAACATGAGCGAGCCGCGGCATGTGCGCCATACCCTGCGCATCGCCCCGCGCAGTGACGTGTTGGTACTGCTGACCTGCCTGATACTCACCGTACTGTTCGACATGGTGCTGGCCGTGGGCGTCGGTCTGCTGCTGGCCGCAGGGCTGTTTATCAAGCGCATGAGCGACCTGACCGATACCGAAGCGCTGCCCAAGCATTTTCACCAAGCACTTAATGACCTGCCCGAACATGTGCTGGCCTATGCCATTCGCGGCCCACTGTTCTTTGGCGCTGCGGAAAAGGCCCTGAGCGTGCTCAGGCGCTTTACCCCTGGAGTGAAGGTGGTGATCGTCGATATCAGCGCCGTGCCGCTGCTGGACATGACTGCCATCGCCGCACTGGACAATGTGCTGCGCGACTACCGCGAGCAACA
>JAHJXZ010000062.1 GCA_018827205.1 Gammaproteobacteria bacterium
GCTGCTTCCAGGTGACGGGGGCGCCGGGTTCGCACACCACATCACCGTTCAGCCATCATGTGTGTGATTACGAGCCGTCCTGTACCCGCGAACATCCCCACACTCATTGAGGTGGGGTGATTCGCCTCTATCACTTGCTTCTAAGTGCCTGCTGATAGCGGGCATCTAGGCTTTGGCTCGGGCCACTGGCGTTCTTGTCGATATACAGATAGACCGGCTGCAGGCGTTGCAGGCGGTCGTCGATGCCTGGGTGCACCTTGAGAAAATTGGTTAGCGCCGCATCGTTCTGCCGGGTGGTGCCCAATGTCTGTAGCACGCCTGCCAGGCCGTAGGCGTCATAGCCGGCACGGGTGGCGATTACTGCGCCCATGGCGTCGGCTTCATACTCATCGCCACGGTCCAGGCCGCGGCTGTAGAGGTCGCTAACGCTGCGGCTAAAACGATCGGTCAATTCGCCCGCCTGGCTGCCGCCTTTGCTGGCCGCTCCTGCTTGTACCGCAAGGGTGGCGAGGTCGGTGAGCAGGCCGGTTTGTGCTTGCTGTTGAATCGCCTTGAGGTGATGTTGTTGCACCACATGCGCCACTTCATGGGCGAGTACGCCGGCCAGTTCGGCTTCGCTGTTCATCCGGGTGAGCATGCCGCTGGTGATAAACACGTAACCGCCGGGTGCGGCGTAGGCGGCCACCTGCGGGCTGTCGAGCACGACGAAGCGCCAGGGCAGGTCGGGGCGCTCGCTATGCTGGGCGACCCATAGGCCGACGCGGTTGACGTAGGCCTGCAGCGGCGGATTGTTCAGCACTGCAGCTTTGCTCAGCAGGATGGTGGCGGTGTTCTGCCCGATCACCCGCTCTTCATCGACGCTTTTCTGGCCCATGTTGGTCAGGTGCTGGCCAGCGCTGGCCAGTTTGCCCAGATCGACGCCTTGAATCTGCATGCCTTCTAAACCCTGGCAGGCGCTGAGGCTAACAATCAGGCCGAGCAGGCTGACGCACTTGAGTAATGTGGCTGTTTGCATGTCGCTCTCCTCGCGGCGTGTTAGCGGGCGTAGGGCAGGTTTTGGCTGCGCAGACCGCCTTGCTGGGCGAAGCTGCGCGCCTCACTCGGGCTGGCGGCGAAAGCATCCAGGCTCTGCACGCTGGCCGAGGTGTTGGCACTGCCGCTGCGCAATTCTTCGTCGCTGATGCCACGAATCCCGGTGGCTACGCCGCTTGCGGGGGAGGCCTGATTGCCGAGCTTGAGTAGGCTGCCCAGATTATTGCTGCGGCTGGCTTGCGCATCCTTGGCAAAGCGTAGGCTGAGCAGTGGCAGCCAGCCGCGCTGACCGCTGGAAGTCTCCACCTGATACCAACCGCCCTGGCGTTCTAGGACTACTACTTGGGACTCTTTGCCGACCTGGCCAACACTGGCCGCCGAGGCGCTGGGCTCGGCGTGCAGTGCGCTGTCCTGCAGGGTATGCGCCTGGCGTACCTCAGCCAGTGCCGAGAAGCCGTAGAAGCTGAATATCAGCGCCGCAAGGGCACTGCAGAGGCCTTTATTCATCATGTCTCCTTCGCGGTTCGTAGAGCATTACGGCTTCGGCGCGGCCTTTTACCTGGTGTTCGCCTTGGGGTACGAAGTCCAGATCGAGCGTGCAAGCCTCACGGGTGGCGGCAGAAATCAGCAGGTGGGCGCGGCCCTTGGTCAGCCCTTCGATGCGGCTGGCCAGGTTCACCGTGTCGCCTATTGCAGTGTAGTCATAGCGCTGCTTTGCGCCGACCAAGCCGACGACCGCTGGTCCCGTGTGCAGGCCGATACCGATGTCGAAATCCGGGCAGTTGTAGTCGCGGCGAAAGGTGTCGAGGTTTTCCAGCATTTCCATGGCGGCGAGGATGGCTTGGTTGGCCTGCTGTGGGTTATCCAGCGGCGCGCCCCAGAAGGCCATGATGGCGTCGCCGATAAACTTGTCGAGGGTCGCCTGGTGTTTGAACAGCACCTCCACCTGACTGCTGAAATAGCCCTCGAGCAGGTGCACGATTTCTGTTGGTGTGTGCTGCTCGGAGAGGGTGGTAAAGCTGCGGATATCGGAAAACAGCACGGTCAGCTGGCACTCCTTGCTCGCCAGCAAGGCTTCCGGGTCATCGCGGGCCACCAGTTGGTTGACTACTACAGGGTCCATAAAGCGGCTGAACAGGCGAATGGTGTCCTGCAATTGCTGGCGTCGACGCAGGTAGAACAGCGCTAGCGCAGCGGCCAGTAGCAGCCACAGGCAAATCAGCCCCGGTAGTACACCGAGCAGCAGGCCCTGCAAGGCCAGCCAGTAGCTACCGGCAAACAGCGCCAGGCTGCCTAACAGGCACAGAGCAAAGGCTGCCGGTAGCTGTTCGCGTAGCAGCAGAGTGCTCAGGCCGAGTAACAGCAGCAGCGGGCCGAGCAACTCCAGCCAGCTGTCCGCTTCACGCAACTGGCTGTTGTTGAGCAGGTTGTCGATGGCCGTCATCAGGATAAATGGCGCCGGATAGAGGGTGTCCAGCGGGGTGGGACGCAGGTCGTGCAGGCCAGCGGCGGTGGTGCCGATAACGATGATGCGGTCTTTGAATAGTTCGGCTGCCAGCGGCTCGCCCTGATTGCGCGCCGCCGCCAGTACAGCGGCGTAGGGTAGGCGTGGGTAAGGCAGGCGGCTGGTGCCGGGCCAGTCCAGCAGCAGGCTCTGTTGCTGCGGCAAGTTGCCGGTCAGGTCATGCACGATACGCGCAGGCAGGCTGGGCAGGCGCCAGTCGGCAAAGCTGCGGTACAGCTCATAGCGGCGGCCGATGCCGTCTGCATCGGGGCGAAAGTTGATGCTGCCCAAGCGCCACAGTTCGCTGGGGAAGGCGTTGGGGAGTAGTAGCAAGCCGCGCTGATCGTCGCTGCCGCGTTGGCCCGGTGCTTGCCAGGTGGAAGCAGGATAGTCGCGCAGCAGTGGTGGCTGGCTGCTTTCATCGGCTTGTTGAACCAGGGCCGCGAGGTAGGTGTTGGCGCTGCGCTGCAGCACTTCGGCAAAGTAGCTGTCGGCGTCCGGATTGAACTGGTCGGGCTCACTGAACAGGATGTCAAAGGCCACTGCCTTGGGCTGTTGGCTGAGCAGGTATTCCAGCAGTTCGCCGTGCAGCGAGCGCGGCCAAGGCCATTTGCCGGCTTCACCGGCCAGCACTTGCAGACTCAGGTCGTCGATATCGATGAGCAGCAGGCGTGGGTCGGGTGTCTGCTCGGCCGCGCGCTGGCGGATCAGCCAGTCAAGGTGGGCATTATTCAGCCCGTTCAACGCGGGCCACAGATGCAGCAGGGGAAGTAGAAGCATCGCCAGCAGGCAGAGCCCGCCGAGGCTATGGCGAAACCGGCGCGAGGCGGCGCGTGCAGGCACAGAAAGCTCCTGTGAGCTGGAGTGACAGAAGTATTGCTTCTGACTCTAGCAGCCCGCAGGCAGTTACTCAGGTAGACCCGGCAGAGCCTGTTTTTAACGCAGCAGGGCCGACGCGCAGCAGCCTTTTAGCCAGCAACCAGTACGCGAATGGCCTCCAGACGCAACGCCGCCTTGTCGAGCATGGCCAAGCCTTGCTCGCGCAGCTGGCGCAGGGCGTTGAGTTCGCTGTCACGCACGCTCGGGTTGACCGCTTGCAGGGCGATCAGGCGCGCCAGCTCCTCGTCGGTTTCAGCGGCCAGGCGGCGCTTGGCTTCGTCGACGCGCGCAGCGTGGCGTTCGGCGACCTTGCCTTCGCCGGTGTTGATCAGCGGGTTGAGGCTGTCGCGCTGGGCTTGGACGAACTTGTTGGCGCTGGCACGCGGCACGGTTTCCAACTGCTCATTTAGCTTCTCGAACGAAACCTTGGCGGCCAAGTCATTGCCATTGGCATCGAGCAGGCAGCGCAGGGCAATCGGCGGCAGATAGCGACCGAGTTGCAGCGCGCGCGGGGCTACAACTTCACTGACGTAGAGCAGTTCAAGGAGGACGGTGCCAGGTTTCAGCGCCTTGTTCTTGATCAGCGCGACGCCGGTGTTGCCCATCGAGCCGGAGCGCACCAAGTCCATGCCGCCTTGCACCATGGGGTGTTCCCAGGTCAGGAACTGCATGTCCTCGCGTACCAGGGCCAGGTCGCGGTCATAGGTGATGGTCACGCCTTCGTCGTCGCCCAGGGGGAAGCTGGCATCCAGCATTTTTTCGCTAGGGCGCAGGATCAGGGCGTTATCGGAATGGTCTTCGCTGTCGATGCCAAAGGCGTCGAACAGCTGTTCCATATAAATCGGCAGGGCGAACTGGTCATCCTGCTCAAGAATCGCTTCGACCAGCGCTTCACCTTCGCCAGCACCGCCGGAGTTGAGCTCCAGCAGGCGGTCGCGGCCGGCGTGCAGCTCACCTTCCAAGCGCAGGCGCTCGGTCTTGGCTTCATCGACCAGGGCTTGCCATTCGCCATCGTCGCCGCTTTCCAGCATTGGCAGCAGGCGGCTGCCGAACTGGTGTTGCAGGGCGTTGCCGGTCGGGCAGGTAGCGAGGAAGGCGTTCAGCGCCTGGTGATACCACTGGAACAGGCGCTCTTGCGGGCTGTTTTCCAGGTACGGCAAGTGCAGCTGGATACGGTGCTTCTGACCAATACGGTCGAGGCGACCAATGCGCTGCTCAAGCAAATCCGGGTGAGCCGGCAGGTCGAACAGCACCAGATGGTGGGCGAACTGGAAGTTGCGACCTTCCGAGCCGATTTCCGAGCAGATCAGCACCTGGGCGCCGAACTCTTCGTCAGCGAAGTAGGCTGCTGCGCGGTCACGCTCAAGGATGCTCATGCCTTCGTGGAACACCGTAGCTGGGATGCCTTTGCGCACGCGCAGGGCGTCTTCCAGGTCCATGGCGGTTTCGGCGTGGGCGCAGATCACCAGTACCTTGAACTTCTTGAGCATCTTCAGGGTGTCGATCAGCCACTCAACGCGCGGATCGAATTTCCACCAGCGCTGTTCTTCATCGACATCCGGCTGCGCCTGGTAGCTGACTTCAGGGTACAGGTCTGCGTGCTCGCCGATGGGCAGCTCCATGTACTCGTCAGGGCTGGCCAGCGGGTAGGGGTGTAGTTCGCGATCAGGGAAGCCTTGCACCGCTGCGCGAGTGTTGCGGAACAGCAGGCGGCCTGTGCCATGGCGGTCGAGCAGTTCGCGCACCAGGCGCGCCGAGGCTTCGTTGTCGCCGTTGTTGACTGCGTTGAGCAGCTCTTCGCCGCCGTCGCCGAGGAAATCATGGATGGTTTTGTGTGCAGCGGCGGACAGGCTGCCTTTATCCAGCAGCTCCTGCACGGCTTCGGCAATCGGCTTGTAATGCTCGCTTTCGGCGCGGAAGGCGGCCAGGTCGTGAAAGCGGTTCGGGTCGAGCAGGCGCAGGCGGGCGAAGTGGCTGTCCTGGCCCAGCTGTTCCGGAGTTGCGGTCAGCAGCAGTACGCCTGGGATGACTTCGGCCAGTTGCTCAACCAGCGCATATTCGGCGCTGGCGTGTTCCGGGTGCCAAACCAGGTGGTGCGCTTCGTCGACCACCAGCAGGTCCCAGCCGGCGGCAAACAACGCGTCCTGGGCCTTTTCGTCTTCGCACAGCCATTCCAGCGCTACCAGCGCAAGCTGACAGTCTTCGAACGGATTGCTGGCGTCGCTTTCGATAAAGCGCTCTTCATCGAAGAGGGCAACGTCCAGGTTGAAGCGTCGGCGCATTTCTACCAGCCACTGATGCTGCAGGTTCTCGGGTACCAGGATCAGCACGCGGTTGGCGCGCCCGGAGAGCAGCTGGCGATGGATCACCAGGCCGGCTTCGATGGTTTTGCCCAGGCCCACTTCGTCTGCCAGCAATACGCGCGGGGCGATGCGGTCGGCGACTTCGCGGGCAATATGCAGCTGGTGGGCAATCGGTTGCGCACGTACGCCGCCTAGACCCCAGAGCGTGGATTGCAACTGGCGGCTGGTGTAATCCAGGGTGTGGTAGCGCAGGGCAAACCAAGGCAGCGGGTCAATCTGCCCGGCAAACAGGCGGTCGCTGGCCAGGCGGAACTGGATAAAGTTCGACAGCTGGGTTTCTGGCAGGGTGACGCTTTCGTGCTGCGCATTGAGGCCGTGATAGACCAGCAGGCCGTCGACGTCTTCGACTTCCTGTACGGTCAGCTTCCAGCCTTCGAAATGGGTGATTTCATCGCCCGGCGAGAAGCGCACACGGGTCAACGGCGCATTGCGCAGGGCGTACTGGCGGGTTTCGCCGGTGGCCGGGTAGAGCACGGTGAGCATACGGCCGTCCTGCATCAGAACGGTTCCCAGCCCCAGCTCCGCTTCGCTGTCACTGATCCAGCGTTGCCCCGGTTCATACTGCGCCATGCTTGTCTCCCGCGTGAAAAAGCCGACTATGTTAACGCAGCGTCGGGTCATGGCCAAAGGCGCATTGCAGCGCATCGGGCACTTTGTGTATTTAGATGGATCAAAAGTGTAGCGAGGCGAGGCTCAAGTCGCGGCTTGGCTGGCCGACAGTCTGACCAAAGGAGGGCTAATAAATGCTGCCGCCGATTCCTCACAGCCTGGTTCCGGTAACCGTCCAGCAGGACGTGGTCAAACCACGCCCGGAAATCCCGCCGGTTACTGCCACAGCCGAAAGCTCCAAGGAAAGTGGCGTGAGCCTGGACAAGCGTCACCCGCAGGAAGCCGAGATGCTGCTGCGTGAAGAGCAGCGCCGCCGACAGCGCCGTCATGGTTACACCCCGGAAGAATTGGCCGAAGGCGAAGTGGCCGAGGCTGATGAAGCTGAGGTGGGTGAGTTGCCCCGGCAGGGGCTGTGGGTGGATGTAGAAGTTTGAGTGATTTATCAGTGGATCTATTTGCCGACAGCCCTTTGCAGTTGCCTGATGCTGACTTGCAGCTACATGCACAGTGGCTGGATATAGCGACTGCCGATCACTGGCTGGCCGAATTGAGCGCGCAAACGCCCTGGCAGCAGCCGCAAGTGCAGATTTACGGGCGGCAACTGTCGGTGCCGCGCTTGGTGGCTTGGTATGGCGATGCTGAGGCCAGTTATCGCTACTCAGGGTTATCTCACCAACCGCTGCCTTGGACAGCGCTACTGGCGCAGATTCGCGCGCAGGTGGAGCGCGCTGTGGGGCAGTCACTGAATGGTGTATTGCTCAACTATTACCGGGATGGCCAGGACTCCATGGGCTGGCACAGTGATGATGAAACCGAGCTGGGTGCTAATCCGCTGATCGCCTCGCTGAACCTGGGAGGCCCCCGACGCTTCGATCTGCGCCGTAAAGGGCAGAGCCGCATCGAGCACTCGTTGCCGCTGCAGCATGGTTCGCTGCTGGTCATGCGCGGCCCAACCCAGCATTATTGGCAACACCAAGTGGCGAAGACGCGCAGACCCTGCGCGCCACGTCTGAACCTGACCTTTCGTTTGATCAAGCCAAGCCCATGAGCAAAGACGACAAACTGATTGATTTCGCGGCTGAGCGCGACAAACGCATCCACGACCTGCGTGACAAGAAACTCAATGAAATGCGCGATGCCTTTGAGCAGGCTCTACCGCTGCCTAAAGGCAAGAAAAAGCCCAAGGGCAAGCCGAAAAAGTCTTGAGGCAGGCACGCGCTAGGCTGATTTGTTGATCTGGATCAGCTAAGCATTGCCTCATCCGGCCAGCGCCCGCCGGTTGTTGATCTGGATCAATAGCGCCCCTGCAGCCCCTGTTAACGTGAAGCCATACCCACACAGGCTTCATAGCAGGAGGCAACCATGTTTATCGATGTCGTAGTTCTCGCCGGTATCGGCACCGTCGGTCTGATGGTCGCCTTCTTCGCCGGTGTCGGTTATTTCATCTGGCAGGATTCGCACAAGCGCAAGCAGGGCTGATTCTGCTGTAAGGGGCACGCAAGGCAATTTGGGCGACTTCGGTCGCCTTTTTTTATGCCTATTTCCCAATACTATTTAGTAAGGCTTATGTTTTATTGCGGGCATTTGCTTGGCTTGCTATTTCGTTCAGTGGCGATAATAGGCAATGTTAACGTGACATTCACGCCGGCTGTAGTTGAGTGCAATAGAATTTCAGCGCCTATTGAGGCTGCGCGGCGCAATTGGTTCTTAAGGCCCTTGCCGCTAAAACATGCGGAATGCTCTTTCGTAAATCCTTGGCCATTATCGATGATGATCACTCTGACATGAGTGGCATCAGAGGATGTGGTGATACGAACTTCTGTCGCGTTGGTGTGCTTGATAATATTCGAGAACGTCTCTTGTAGGATGCGCAAGATATGTAATGCATTGCGAGGGTCAAGCCAGTCAATTGCGGGAACGTTTTGAATGTCCCAGCGCAAGCGTATTCCGGCGCTTTCCAGGCGAGGTGTTAGGCGGAACCTTAATGTTGCCAGTAGCAGTAATAAATCGGCCTCTACCGGCTCCATTGAGTCGATAGTTAGTTTCAGGTCTTCTATGCAGTTTTTCAGTACATCGGTCAGCGAGGGTGCATCAAGGTGGCCTTTCTCCGCTTCCAATAATGCAATGATAAGTGATGAGCCCATGCCGTCATGCATGTCTTGCATTAGTCGCTGACGTTCATTGCTGAGTGTCTGACGATGTTCTATTTCGCGTAATCGTTGATGGCTTTTCGTTAGCTCATTCTCGCGTTCTTGCAAGCGAAAGGCCAAGTTGGCGTTGGTTTTTTTGACGTTCTCGTTGGCTTCGAGAAAGCGCTTAAAAATAATACTCATTACAATCAGAAAGGCGCCAATATTACTATAAGGTCCTATGTAAATGGACTCGATACTTAAATAGTTATTTTGTAGAAGCCAGTCATGGCAACCAAACAGCATGCCGGCTATTGCCCAGCCGCTTAACAATAAGCCGTCCTTGCACTCAGCCTGCCATGATTGGTATGCGCCAGCCCCCGCGACTAAAGAACCAGTGAGGATTAATGCGCAGTAGATCAGCGGTGACAGGGAATAGGCATTCAATAGCCCGGAAAACATTGGCAGAGTCAGTGCACCGGCCAAAAGCGTAACCAGCGTGACTAGAGCACTTAACCAGCCGTTCGGGCGATGGTGAAGGCTGCGTAGGAAAAAATGGGTAACCAGGACCATCCAGAATAGAGAGTTTATTGTTAGCCAGCTGAACCAATATTCCGGCATGGGCAGTTCGGTTTCGCCAACGTAATAGTGCAAAGTGCGAATAAATGATGCGGTTGAAATAAAGAAAAACAACAGGTACGAGTACTCATGGCGTGATCTGCACCAAACAAAAAATGAGAATAATCCGACAGCGAGAAATACCACGCTACTGGTATACGGTAGCTGCACTTGTAGCAGGTGTCGAAGCCGGTAACGCCAGTTCAGGCTGCTGCTTTCTTGAACCCATACAGAGGAAATACCGCCACCCGAATCGCTTGGGCGTTGGATGCGCAAGAGAATAGTGCTGGGGCTTGGTGTGTTAGCGGTTGAGTTTAAAGAGATACTGAGGGGGATGTTCCAGCCGTTCCAATATACGCCACTATGTGACATGTAAATAAGCTGGCCGTCGGCGTAAATGGCGAGATTGCCATCTGTTTTCCAGCGTGGAATATAAAGTTGATGTTGCTTTTCTGATGCTGAAGCGGGAAGTTTCAGACGATACCAGGTTTCTATGATAGATGCTTTAGCGTTTCCATACTCAGCTGTTGCGGGAATCAATTGTCGAGTCAAGGCGTGTGGCAGGTTAACGGTCGCCCATTTGTCAGGCAGCAGTCGCTCATTAACCAGCTGAGGTGGGGGGCTAAAATCCTGGTCGGGGATGCTCAGTAGTTGCGCAGTGGTAATGTGTAAGGGCGACTCAGCTGCAGTGGCTAAAGGAATAAATACAGCTAGCAATGCAGTCGTCAGTAGTAAGATTCCGAACCATGGCTTAAGCACCCAACAATCCTTGACTACGTGCTTCATATATCGCTTCTGTTTTCGAACTGACTTCTAGTTTCTTATAAATTCGCCGTACGAAGGTCAGAACCGTATGGCGTGATACGCCCATCAGTCCGGCAATCTCATCCGAATTAAAGCCTTTGGTGATGTACTCCAGCACCTGCTGTTCTCGGGTGGACAAGCGCGCGCGGGCAGCGTTGGTTGAGGTGGGTGTCAGGGGCTGTGTCGTGTCTGGTTGGCGAAAGCGCATGAGGATCTGCCGGGCGATCAGCGGGCTGATCGGGCTGCCGCCTTGGTGCAGGCTGCGAATTTCCGCAGCAATGCTAGCGGTGCTGCTGTCTTTAAGCAGGTAGCCGGTCGCGCCGGCCTCAAGGGACTGCATTACATGCAGCTCATCGCCAAAAGCAGTGCTGACCATGATGTTGCACTCGGGCCATTTGGCATGGGCGGCACGAATGACATCGATGCCCGAGCCGTCCGGCAGGCCTAGATCAACCAACAGAACATCCGCCGGCGCATGGTCGAGGATGTTTAAGCCTTCAATGCGCGTGCTCAACACGGCCACCAGTTGCATATCGGTTGCTGTGGTGAAAGTCTGCCGCAGTGCTTGCTGAAAGGTTACATCGTCCTCAACCAGGATCACTCGAATCGGCATGCTGTCATTTTCGCTGCGCATCTTGATCCTGAATGAGACGAGTTCATTGCTGCGATAGTAGCGCAGCTCTCCAGGCGGTATTGCCTTTACGGCTCAAGGCGGCAGCTTTATCTGTAGCTATAAGTGGGGACATACGATGCGGGTTGCTCTCGCTTAGCATCGGTGTACGAGAACGGTGCCTATGGCAGGGCGCCGGTCATCACCGCCCAGGTCAGTGAGTGGTTACGCCAGCAACCCTCCACCCAGAACACACTCGGCCTAGACCAGAGGAAGCACCATGTCCATTAAGTTGCGCGCCCGCCAGTTGGGCCAAGGCATGACCGAGTACATCATCATCGTGGCCCTGATCGCGATCTCGGCCATCGTGGTTTACAACCTGTTCGGCAGCACCGTGCGCGAGCAGGTCGGTGACATGGCGGCGGAGCTGGGCGGTGGCGAAGCTACGCAGGCGGCCGCCACAACGGGAGGCGAGGCGCAGACAGCTGCCGGTGCCAAGCACAACCTGAGCAGCTTCAAGCAAGACGAACGCAAGTAATAAGCGCCAGATATCTCGGTTGTGAGCGCGCGCCGACAGTCGGGGCAGGCCATGGTTTTTGGCCTGTTCTTTATCGGCATCGCACTGATCGGTCTGATCCTGATGTACAACCACGGGGTAATGACCCGTGATCGTGTACAGGTCGAAAACGCCGCTGATGCGGCGGCCTATTCGCAAGCCAAGCTGTTTGCCCGTCACCAGAACCTGATCGCATACACCAACCGCGCCATCGTCGCCAATGAGATGTCGGTCGGTCAGGTGGTGGCGCTGATGTCTTGGTCCAAGCGCTACGCCAATATTCCGCGCTGGGTGAACAGCTTTCCGGCGTATCAGATCCCCATCGTACCGGCACCCAAACCGACAGTCGGGGATGTGCTGTCCACCATCACGCTGCCCTATCAGATACTGGGCACTGTGACGGGGGCGGCAGCCAAGCCGTTGCTCAGCATCTACCCCGATGTGATTTCCAGCTTCAACTTGGTGATGGGCTTCTTTCAAAAAATCTTTGCGGTGGCAACGCTGGAAGCGCAGTTCACTACGCCAATAAACATAGTCAACCGGCATGAAATGCCGGACACCAGCGATGACCTGAAAGTGGTCACCCTTAGCCATCTGTTGCTGGTGCAGAACTTTATCCTCACGTACTTCGCCAGCGATTTGAATTTGAGCAGCCTGACCAGCCAGGCGAAAAGTGCCAGCACGGCCGCTGGCGGCAGCGCCGCCTCATCCGATGACTTTGTCGCCGACTTTCTTGGTAGCCTGGCGCCCTCGACCATGCTGGTCAATACCGCGCCGGAGAAGTACGACAGCAGCAACACCCAGAATGCCGACAACAGCTCCGCACGCACGGCTGGCCGCCAGTATGCGGCGATCATGAACAGCAACCGTAATGACTGGCTGGACGCACGTAACTTTAATGCAACAGCCAAATTGGGCATTCCGGAAATTTCGATAACCCTCCTCGCGCTGAAGCTGACCTTTAGCTTCAACCTTGAAGTCGGCGTGTTTAACAACGGCGGTACAGCCTATGTCTATAACCCGCAGAGCAGCGCGGCCACTGGCAAAGGCATCCCGCGCTATGGCTGGACCTCGGTCGACTTCAGCTCGATGGGTTTTAAAATAGCCGTACCACTGAAATTGGAGCTCTGCCTGCCAAAACCCATTGGCTGCTTAACCATTCTCAACACGACTATCGGCTTCGGCCTAGGGCTACCACTGGGCGGCGGCACACACCAGATCGTGGCAAAAGCGGGCGACCAGTTCTTGATCGGTCCACAGTGGGGCAGCCCCACGCAAAATTCCCCGCCAGGCAGCTCAAGCCCCTATGGCGAAGCGATGCAGTCGGTACATGCGACGACATGGGCATGGGGAAACACCCTGGCGGCCTTCGGTGCCAACCAAGCAGAAGACGTCAGCACCGGCTATGGCGGCGCGCCCTCATTTTTCAGCCTCGGCCGTGACTATCAGGCCCGTGGCACCAGCAACGAATTTACTGTGGCAGTGGCCAAGCCACTGGGTAGTCTGCGCACCAGCGACAACCCTGCAAGCCTGGGCTTGGATACCGGCACGTTTGCCCTCGACACCCAGGGCGTAACCGACAACGCGCTGTCGTCGCTGTGGGGCGGGCCCGACCACATGATGACCATCGCCTCGGCGGAATCCTACTTCGCCCCACCGCCGGGCCGGGTAGAAAGCCCCAACCAGTTCAGCCCTTTCTGGGATGCCAGGCTGCGCGAACCCAGCCGTGTGGTGCAGATGATCGCCGCTGGGCAAATCGACCTGATGGCCGTGCTGGGCATACAACCGGGTGCCAGTACCTCGGCCATTGTGGGGGCGGTGCTCGATTTGGGGCTGAAAAAGCTTATCGAGCCGGGCAAGGATAGGGTGCTGGAAAAATTGCCCTCGGTTATCAGCGGCCCGGTTAAGCCGGTGCTCGACCAGTTCGTCGACACGGTCACCGGCACCGCCAGCGGTGCCGTCTCCGAGTTGGTGAAATAAGCATGGCCACGCCGACTTACAGCGCCCGCCTGCGCGGGCAGGCCATGGCGGAATTTGTCGTGATGGTTGCAGGCGGCGTACTGCTGCTGTTTGTGCTGGTGCCGGTGGTAGCCAAGCTGGCTGACATGGCCTACACCGCCCAACAGGTGGCGCGATATGTAGCCTGGGAGCGCACCGTCTGGTTCGACACCAACAAAGCACCGGGCGAAACCGACAGCGGTGACACCGCCCAGCGCGGCAATGAGGCGGTATTGAAAAGCGCGGAAAAACGCCTGATGTCTTACTCCGCCGATATCCAGCCGTTCACCGCCGCCGACATCGACGGCAGCGCCAATACCGCCAGCAATCACAGCCTGTGGCGCTGGACGCATGGCAGCGCAGGCAAGCCGATGACGGCCACTGGCAGCATGCCGAGCCACTCCAGCCTAAGTGCAGAAGACACTCCCTCCTATAGCTACGACGTTATCGGCATTTACAACGACGCCATGGGCGGCGTGATGAAAGTGCTGAGCTTTTTGAAAATCGCCAAAGATGACGATTTTCTGCAAGTCGCCCACGAGACCGAGAACCTCTACAACCCCACGGTGGTGATTCCCGTGGCTATGGCCGGCAGTCGGCTGGGCAGTAAGCCGTTGTTCGGCGGCACCCTGGATAAACAACTGAACATTCGCGCGCAGTCCGCCGTACTCGCCGACGGATGGAACGCCCAGGGCGATGAGCACTTCAAGGAGCGCGCCGACGATTTTGCCGTGGGCACCATGCTCAGCAATCCGCTGATAGAAACCATTATCTCGACCATCGGCATCTTTGAACCCTCGTTCAAGGATGTCGAGTTCGACTATGTCGGCACCGAGCCTATTCCGGATAAGCCGGCCAAATGCACCACCAGCACCGGGTTCTGTTACTTCGAATAGCCTATGAAAATAATCATGCCGCTCTTAATCACCGTGTTACTGGCCGCCAATGGCGCGTGGGCCGAGTGTGACTATGACGATTTTCCGCTGATGCCCGACATGCTGGTTGCCACTATCGGCAGCAACATTCAGTGGAACCATACCCCGATGGCGGGCCGCAGTTTTCGTGTGCCGGCCAACCTGGCAACCGTCAAAGCGTTTTACGCCAAGGCCTGGGCCGACGAGGTCGACTTCTCGGAATTCAACGGTTGGGGGCAGATTCTGCACATCAACCAACACTGCATGATGATGATCCAGGTAAAGCGCCAGAACGACCGTTTCAGCTTTGGCCAGATGGTCATCACCAACCCACCGGGGAGCGCAGTAGCCTCTCAAGTGTTGGGTGATGGCATGCCAGTTCCACCGGGTGCTCATGTAGTCAGCGATATGCGCAGTGATGACGATATTCGCCAAGGCCGCCTGGTGCTGTTGCTCAATGAAGAGGACATGCACACCACCGCCCGCTGGTACGAAACTGATCTCAAGCAACAAGGTTGGAGCCTGGAGCAGCGCAGCCAACAGGCCAACGGCGTGGTGCTCAGCTATAGCCGCAAGCGTGAGCTGATGACAGTCGGCCTGTTACGCCATCAGGACAAGACCCAGATCCTGGTCAACCGGATGGATCGCTGATGAAGGCCCAACGTGGACAATCCATGACCGAGTACCTGGTGGTGCTCGGCGTTACCGGCGCTGCGCTGATGCTGGCGGGCAATGATGTCGAGCGCCTGTTCGATAGCCTGCGCAGCAGCTACAAAACCTACTCCAGCGAGATGAACAAGGTTCAGCTGTACAACAACGAAGCCGTGCGGATCCTCGAGCCCAGCCCCGAACCGCCGTTCGATGACGGTCAGCCTGAGCCACTGCCGCCGACCGAGACGGAGCTGCCCACCAACGATGCCCTCGCGGTACTCAACGAGGTGTATGACGCCAACGGTGTGTACGTCGGGCGCGTGGTGAATGGCCAACTGCTTGCAGCCAATGGTGATGTGATCGGCACCTACGTCCTTGATGTATCGGGCAACAGCAGCCTGGTTGATGCCAATGACCAGGTTCTCTATCCCGGCTTCAGCATCAGCCAGGTCTTCGTCGACAGCAATGGCAAGCCGCTGGTGCTGCAAGCACTGGCCAACGCCAACGGTGAGGTGCTGGGTTTTGCCTATCTGGAAGGCAAAAAGTACTTCAATGCCATCACCGGCAAGGCGTTGGCCAAGCAACCCGAAGGGCTGACGCCCATCGCCACCCGTGACGTGCTGATGTACGCCCCTGATGGCAAAACCTTCGTCGCCGCGTATGAAGCCGCAGGCCTGGTGTATGCCAGGGGTGATGCCCTGCTTAGTAGCAGCGAAGCGTTCACCACCGCCAGGAAAATCGAGGGCGAGCTGGTCAGCCTCTACCTCACACCTACGACCGAAGCTGCCTGGAGCGAGCACTCCCTGTGCATCGTGCGTAGTTATGGCTGGGCCGCCGAGCAGGTCAGCCCATTACCGGCAAAAGGCGCAAGCGTGGCCATTGGCAGCAATGTGTCTGACCAGTTCAACGCCCCCGCCCCCCAACTCAGTTACGTAAACAGCACGGCGGATGCCTGCAAGGCACGCTTCTCCGTCCTGCAAACCAAGGACCCGGTTGCTATGAGCACGCAGTGGTCACTGCGGCGCAACTGAGGCGCACGCAGCCTCCAAGCCAGAAACGCCAGAAACGCTCTAAAGCGTAGAAAACCATAAGAGACACCGAACCACTATTGCGCATCTGCGCCGACAGCACTTTTTGCATTGGGGAGCTACATGTCATCTGTATCAGGAAAGAAACTGCTGATCATCGCGGTGGCGTGTGGTGTGCTCGCAGGGGCCATGGGCTGGATGTACCTGAAATCCAAGGAAGCCCAGTACCGCGATGCCTATCGGCCGCCGGTAGAAGCGAAGGTCACGGTGGTTGTGCCACGGGCGGACATCGGCAAGGCCCAAGTGCTGACCCCGGAGCTGGTCGCCACCCTGGATGTGCCCAAGGACTACTTGGCCTCCAATGTCGTTCTGGCCGAGGACTGGCCCAAGCTTGAAGGCCGCATGACGGTTGCGCCGCTGCAACGCGGCCGGCCCATCAGTTGGGATGTCGTGGAGCAGGAACGCGTCTCGCGCTTCTCGGAGAACGTCGAGCTGGGCAAGCGGGTCAAGACTGTCAAGATCAGCAAGATCAATTCCTTCGACGGCATGCTACGCCCCGGCGACCACATCGACCTGCTGGGCAGTTTTGCCGCCGGCGACATCGGTCTGCAAAAGCAGCCCAACTATGCCGACGATGTGGTGATCAACATCCTCGAAGACATCATCGTGCTGGCCGCCGGTCGCGAAGATGCCAGCGGCCACAAGTACGAGAACTACTACGACCAGAGCACGCCCGACGGCTTCAACATGAACTTTTCCACCCTGTCGCTGATGCTCACGCCGGCTCAGGTGGCACGGGTTGAACTGGCGGAAAAGTCCGGGGAGATGGTCGCCGTCCTGCGTCACCCCAAAGACACCAGCATCGCTGCACTCGGTCAGGTCACCGTCGCCAACTTGCTGGACCCGCCACCGCAGGAGCTGATCGACGTGGTGGTGGACGCTGACGGCAACCTGGTCGGTCGTATCGTCGGCGACAACATTGTCGGCGCCGATGGGCGCATTGTTGGCAAGATCGTCGATGGCCAGGCAGTGGGCTTTGACGGCAATGTGATCGGCAACATTGTGCGCGGCCTCAGTGCCGACGACCCGCTGCTGCGCATGCATGAACGGGCCACGGTGGTGCGCGATGGACAAGGCAATGTGATCGGCCGTGTGGTTGATGGCAAGGTCATCGATGCTAACGGCAACCCCATCGGTACTGTCGTCGACGGCAAGGCTGTCGGGGTGGATGGCCAGTCGCTGGGCAAGGTCGAAGCCAACGCCGTACTCGACAGCCAGGGGCGCGTGGTCGATATGAGCCGCTCGCGGGTACAGAACCCAGCGAAGTCAGCCAATCAGGAGCGCCAGGTGGTGCGTGATGCGGCTGGCAATATTCTGGGCTGGGTGGATGGCGACAAGATCGTCGATGCCCAAGGCAAGGTGATTGGCTACTACCGCGAGGGTAAAGCTTTTGATCTCAACGGCAAACTGCTCGGCAGCATCAGCACCGTGGTGCAAGACGCGCAAGGCAAGATCATCGGCGAGATGGGCCAAGTGGCGCGCGATGCTGAAGGCAAGATCATCGGCCGCGTGGTCGACGGCCAGCTTATCGGCAGCAACGGCGACGTCCTCGGTGCCGTCAAGGATGGCAAGGTAATCGGTCGCGACGGTCAGGTACTTGGCCAGGTCGAGAACATCCAGCTCGACAGCAATGGTCGTCCCGTCGAGGGCAACGTGCGTGTGGTGCGCGATGCGTCCGGTAAGGTGCTTGGCACGGTTGTCGGCGACGACATTATTGATGCTCAGGGGCGCAAGGTCGGTAGTGTCAAAAATGGCGAAATCCGCGATCTGGCCGGGCAGGTGGTGGCGGGTGCCGAGGTGGCGGTCCAGGGGGACGCCAAGGTTGTGGTGCGCGATGCCGAGGGCAACGTCATTGGTACTTTGCGCGGCGACACCGTGTTCGATTCCGACGGCAAAGCCACGGGGAAGTTGCTTAACGGCAAGCTCGTCGATGGCAATGGCAACGTACTGGCCAGCGGCCTGGCGGTGGCCGCCGAGCAGGCCGCCAGCCTGCCGAGCGAACAGTCGGGCAAAGCGCGTAATAAGCGTCTAGAGCCCGCCCGCATGATCCAGTTCATCCCCGGGGGCACAGGCACCGCTGGCATTATTCCCGTGCAGACCCTTCGCCTTGAATAACCCTAACCACCGCGCGCGGGCTGTGTTCGCGCCGACTCACTCAATTGCACACGCTGGGGCGACAATGAAAAGGCTAGGAGTGTTATCGATAGTGTGCGGTGCCGTCATGGCCCTGCAGGTTCAGGCCGACGAGATCCCCGCCGCAATGGTGCTGTACGACGGTGATGTGCATGTGATTCTCGCGCCCGGTGTGGAGCGTGTGGCTGTCGGTAATGTGGCGATTATCAGCGCCACCATGCTGAAGAACGAAGAGGTGGTGATCACTGCAGAAACACCGGGTGAAACCACGGTGCAATTGTGGTTCGAAGGCGACCAGCGTAAGCAAATTAGCGTGGTGGTTGCCAAGGCCAACGGCTACCGCCAGGTCGGTGAGTTGCGCGCCTTGTTGTCAGATATTCCGGGGTTGCGCATCCGCACCGTGGGCCGTCAGGTGGTGCTGGAAGGGCGCTTGAGCAGTGAGTACCTGGCCCGCGTCAAGGAAGCCGCCAAGTTCTATGAAAACGTCCTGGTGCTGGCCGAAGAGCAAACTGGCGCGGCCACCAAGGCTGACTCGGCTCAGGTGCTGCAAGAGGTTAAAGCCATGCTCGGGCAGATCCCGGGTATCAAGATCAACGCCGTTGGCCGGCAGATTGTCATCGACGGCGATCTGGATGCCATCGACATCACCCGCATCGAGCTGCTTAAAGAGCGCTACCCGGATCTGCTGGTGCTGGCCCAGCCGATGTCCAAGTTCCTCGCGCCGATGATTTACTTCGATGTGCGCATCACCGAGTTCGCCAAAGACGACGTAGAAGAGTTGGGCGTCAACTGGAGCACCAGCATCAATGGCCCGACGTTCGCCTTCAACGCCGACGGTGGCACCAACAACCTCTACCGTGGCCAGTTTCCCAGCGCGTCCGGCACCTTTGATGACCTTAATGACGCGGTCGGTAATGTCGGTTCCCACGCCTATTGGGGCGTAGCCAGCGAGATCACCTCGCGGATCAACCTGCTGGAGAAAAACGGCTCGGCCCTGACCCTCGCCTCACCACGGCTCAGTGCGCGCAGTGGCGGCAAGGCAGAGCTCACCGTCGGCGGCCAGGTGCCGGTGGTCACCAGCAGCATCAACGGCCCCTCGGTGGAGTACAAGGACTTCGGCATCCTGCTCAACATCGAGCCGCAACTGTACGGCGGCGAAACCATCGCCACCAACGTCAAGGCGGAAATCAGCCAACTGGACAAAGCCAACCAGGTCGGCGAATACCCAGCCTTTAAAACCCGCCGCACCGAGAACGAAGTGCAGCTCAAAGTGGGGGAGACCTTAGTGCTCTCCGGCTTAGTGACCGAGGACAGTCAGTCAACCATTGAAGGCATCAAGTGGTTGATGAACATCCCTTACCTCGGCGCTTTGTTTCGCAACAAAAGCTTCAAAGGCAATCGCACTGAATTGGTGATTTTTATCACCCCGCGCCTGCTCACCGAAGGCGCGGACTCGCCGAACGTCAAAGAGCTCGCCCGCGAGAAACAGATGATCGAGAAGTACGCCAAAACCGTTGGCAATCTCGAACTGATTGATTGAGGGCTGAGCATGTTTGAAGTGGTGGTGACCTATAAAGGCGGCGAGCAGCTCGACACGCTCACCTGCACCTCGGCGCAATGCGAGGTGGGCAAGGCGCGAACCGGGCTCGTGCGTCTGCGCGGATGGAAGGTGGCCCCCAATCACGCGCGCATTGAGCAGTCGCTGGGTGGCCTGTTTGTGGAAAACATCAGCCGCGGCAACGAGCTGCTGGTCAACGGCAAGCCGGTGGAACGCTTCGGCCCGCTTAGCCCGGAAGACCTGATCGGCATCGGCGCCTACAACCTGCAAGTACGGGCCGTTGGGCAGATCGAAACCGAGGCCGACACGCCGCTGCCACCGGATGCGGCGATCAGCAGCGGTGAGGACAACGCACCCTATATGGAGTGGTCGCAGTATGTGCAGGCGGAACTGTTCCGCGCCATGGACCTGCGGCGGATGAACCTCGACAGCATGGGCCCGCTGGAGGTGCGCAACAGCTTGTCCGAGTTGATCAACGGCATTACCGAGCAGATCGCCCACCGCCTGCCGGCCACGCTCAGTCGCGAAATTCTGCACAAGATCGTGATCAACGAAGCCGTGGGCCTGGGCCCGCTGGAAGACTTGCTGGCCGACCCCAGTGTGTCGGAAATCATGGTCAACCGTTACGACGATATCTACGTGGAGCGCTCGGGCCGCCTGGAGCGCACCGGCATCAGCTTCAGCTCCGACTCGGCCGTGCTGTCCACCATCGAACGCATCATTTCGCCGCTGGGCCGGCGTATCGATGAAAGCTCACCGATGGTTGATGCTCGCCTCAAGGATGGCTCGCGGGTCAACGCCATCATCCCGCCGCTGGCGCTGCGTGGGCCGTGCCTGACCATCCGTAAATTCTCGGAGAAGAAGCTCACCACCGATGACTTGCTGGGCTATGGCTCGATCAATGAGCCCATGGTCGAGTTTCTGCGTATCGCCGTGGAGCAGCGGATGAACATCGTGGTGTCCGGCGGCACTGGCTCGGGCAAAACCACGCTGCTGAACATTCTCTCCAACTTTATCCCGCTGGATGAGCGCGTGGTGACCATCGAAGACGCCGCTGAGTTGAAGCTGGTGCAACCCCATGTGGTCTCCCTGGAGGCGCGCCCGGCCAACATGGAGGGCAAGGGCCAGGTGACCATTCGTGACCTGGTGCGCAACTGCCTGCGCATGCGCCCGGATCGCATCGTGGTCGGCGAGTGTCGCGGCGGTGAAGCCCTGGACATGCTGCAGGCGATGAACACCGGCCACGATGGTTCACTGACCACCGGCCACGCCAACTCGCCGCGCGACATGCTGCGCCGTCTGGAAGTGATGGTATTGATGGCCGGCATGGATTTGCCCGTGCAGGCCATTCGCGAGCAAATCTCCTCGGCCGTGCAACTGATCGTGCAGCAAACCCGCTTTGGCGATGGCTCGCGGCGCATCATCAGCATCACCGAAGTCACCGGCATGGAGCAGAGCACGATTCTGCTCAACGAGATCTTTGCCTACCAGCAACAGGGCTTCGACGAGCATGGCCGGGTCAAGGGCCATTACCGCGCTACCGGGCAAATCCCCGAATTTTATGAGGCGCTGAGCAAGCGCGGCATTGGCGTGAATATGGACATTTTCCATACCCCGGAGCGCCTGTAAGTGGCCGCCTTGTGGCTGGTGCTGTGCGCGCTGCTGCTGGCCGTTTCGGTCTGCGCGCTGGCCTTGCTGATCAGCCGGCGGGTGGCCGACAACCTGGACCACTACCGCCGGCAGTTTTCCCGCCGCGCTGAGCTGGAAATGGCCGACATGTTCATTTTCACCAGTGGCCGGCAAGTGGTCATCCTCACCCTGGCGTTGCTGTTACTGGTACCTGTGTTGCTCGAACTGCTGTTCCAACTGCCGGTGGTCACAGCGGCGGGCATAGTGGTGACCCTGTTCACCCCGCACCTGATGTTCAATCACCTGCGCAAGGCGCGCCTGAAGAAGTTCGAAGAGCAACTGCCCGATGCTTTTATGCTGCTGTCCAGCAGCCTGCAATCCGGTGCCAGCCTGAACATGGCGCTGGAGAATGTGGTGCACCAATCGCCGGCGCCGCTGAACCAGGAGTTCGGCCTGCTGATCAAGAACATCCGCCTCGGCGTCACCCTGGAAGAGGCGCTGATCAAGCTGGAAAAACGCCTGCCGCTGCCCTCGTTCATCATGGCCAGTTCGGCCATTCGCATCAGCCGCGAAGTGGGCGGCAATCTGGTGGAAACCATCAACGGCATGGCCGCCATGCTGCGGCGGAAAAAAGTCATGGAGGGCAAGATCGACAGCCTCACCGCCCAGGGCCGTGCCCAGGGCACATTCATGGCCATGCTGCCGATCATGCTGGCCATCATCCTCAGCTTTATTGAGCCGGAAGCCATGCGCCAGCTCTACACCACCCGCAACGGCCTGATGGTGCTGGCGGTGATGGTGGTGATGGAAGTGCTGGGCTTTATGTTCATCAAAAAAATTACCCGGATTGACGCCTGATCATGAGCGAACTTCTTGTCCTGTTCAGCAGCGCCAGCCTGGGGGTGACCGTCACCTGCGTCCTGCTTGCGGTGTTGTCGTTGTTCACTCTGCTGCCCGCAGAAAACCGCACCTACATGGACCCGGTGCCGAGCTGGATACGCCCGGTCTGGCCGCTGGTGCGCCTGGTCAGCCACTTTGCCTGCAGCAACCTGCCGCCCAAACTGATGGACTGGCTGGACGTACGCATGCAGCGTACCGGGGCGCTTTATGTGCTCACGGCCGAAGACTTTCTCGCCCTGTGCATCACCATGGCGCTGCTGTTTCCGGTGCTGGCGATCCTGCCGATGGCCAGCGGCAAAAGCGGCATCCTCTGGTCGGTGGTGTTGCTGATGCTGTTGATGGGCGCCGCCTTGCCCGTCATGTGGATCAGCGACACGCACAAACGCCGCGACCGCGACATCGTGCGCAACCTGCCGGTGTTTCTCGAATACCTGTCCATGTGTGTCGACGCTGGCCTGAACTTCCTCGGTGCCTTGCAGCAGGCCGTTGATAAAGGCCCCGACGGCGCCATGAAAAACGAGTTCCGCATCGTGCTGCGCGATATCCGCTCCGGTCTGCCGCGCGCCGAAGCGCTGGCGCGCATGGAGCAACGCATCAACCTGAAGGATGTCACCACCTTCGTGCGTTCGGTGGTGCAGGCCGAGAAGATGGGTAGCAGCCTGCGCAACACCCTGCAGATACAGGCTCAACAGCGCCTGGAAGAGCGCTTTCAGCGCGCCGAGAAAACCGCGATGCAGGCCCCCGTGAAGCTGATCATCCCGCTGATCATGTTCATCTTCCCGCTGACCTTCGTGATCTTGTTGTTCCCGATTGTGGTCAAGTTCATGGGGCAAACCTGATGCCTGAAGCCCTCGTCCTGCATGCCGCAGGCCATCGCCCAGCGAGCCGCTTGCAGCTGCAACTCGCCCACACACCCTGGGCGCGGTTGCGCGGTTTGCTCGGCTACAAAACCCTACCGGCCGGCCACGGCATATGGCTGCGGCCGTGTAATTCCGTCCATTGCTGGTTTATGCGTTTTGCCATTGATGTGATCTACCTGGATGAGCAGCAGCGGGTACTGCAGATCCGCGTACAGCTGCGGCCCTGGCAACTGAGCCTGTGCTGGCCAGCCAACAGCGTTATCGAAATGGCCGCCGGCGAATGCCAGCGGCTGAACATTACAGCGGGGGACCAGATCCAATGCGTGGCTTAATCATCATCGCCCTGAGCGTTCTGTTGCAGGGGTGCGCCGGGCTTGGGCTCGGCAGCTCCAACGACCTGCTCGACCTTGAGCGCCAGGCGCAACAGGCCTACGCCAAAGGCAACTACCCACGTTCCAGCGAGTATTACGCCAAGCTGGCGACGCGCATGCCCACCGATGCCGACACCCGTTATCGCCTGGCCAATAGCCTGGCGCGCGAAGGCAATCATGGCCTGGCGATCCAGACCTACCGCGAAGCCTTGCTGCGTGACCCGCAGCACGCCGGCGCCTGGTACAACCTGATGCAGCTACAAGCGCAAGAGCTAACGCTGACAGCCATGGAGGCACGGCGCTATCTGGACCGAAAGAACCCCGGGGCACAGTCGGCCCTGAAACGCGCCGAGCAACTGATCGAGGTGTTTGATGAGCACGCCCCAGCCAGTACCGAGTAGCCGGCTGGATCGTGGGCAGGCCATGGTTGAGTTCCTGATCATCATTCCGGTGTTGATTCTGCTGATCTTCGGGGCGTTTCAAGCGACGTTGATCTATTCGGCGAAAAGCGAACTGAACTACGCGGCATTCCAGGCGGCTCGCCTCGGTGCGGTGAACAACGCGCAGTACGAAAGCATGCGCCGTGGCCTGCTGCGTGGCATGTACCCGATGTTCTCGCAGTATCCGGAGGCCGAGCGGATGGACAAAACCGCCGAGGAGGTCGACAACTTCGTGCTGATCACCCGTATCAGCCCAGCGCTCAACAGCTTCAGCGCCTGGCAGGCGCCCCATGTCGGGTTGCTGAGCAGCGGCCAAACCGCTCAAGCCATCCCCAATGACAACCTGATGTACCGCTCGGCCCAGCAGAACCCGGTGTCGATTCAAGACGCCAATCTGCTGAAAATCCGCGTGCAGTATTGCGTGAAACTGATCGTGCCGATGGTCGAACACCTGCTCAGCAGCGCATCGAAATTCAATCAGCGCCAATCCGGCGGCAGCTTCAGCGAAAACTCCAAGCAGTCATGGGACCAGTACGCGGCCATCTGTGGCAAACGCAAGGGCTTTGTCCTGACTTCAGAGGCAACGGTGCGCATGCAGTCGGCAGCCGTGCATGACACGGAAAATTGCGGCGCGGGCAAGAAGATGCTCTGTCCCTGAAGCAATCATTTACGCCGCGTGAGCATCTTCCGGGCTGCGTGGTGATTCGATGCGCAGGTAACTGTTGAGTTTGGCTTGCTGCGCTGGGGTGGTGAACAGGCCGAGCTTGCTGCGCCGCCAGAGAATATCGTCAGCCTGCATGGCCCATTCTTCCTGGCACAGGTAGTCGACTTCGCGGGTGTACAAGCCACCGCCCAGGTGTTCGCCCAGGTCGCTGAGGTTGTTGACGCCCTTGAGCATCACCCAGCTGCGACTGCCGTAGCTGCTGGCCCAGCGCCGCGCCAGTGAGGTGGGCAGCCAGCCAAAGCGGGCGCACAGCGCTTCAATCAGCGTGCTCTGGCTGTCCAGTTGCTCTGCGCCGGGCAACAGGCTGCTGGCGGTCCAGCTTGGACCCATTTTGGGGAAGAAGGGCGCCAGTTGCGCCAGCGCCGACTCGGCCAGCTTGCGGTAGGTGGTGAGTTTGCCGCCAAACACTGAGAGCAGCGGTGCCTCGCCAGGATTACCGGACAGCGACAGGGTGTAGTCGCGGGTGACTGCCGACGGATCATCCGATTCATCGTCACACAGCGGCCGCACGCCAGCGTAGGTGTGCAGGATGTCGCTGCGCTGAATCTGCTTTTTGAAGTGAGCGTTGACCACATTCAGCAGGTAGTCGGTTTCTTCGTCGCTAATCGCTACCTTGGCTGGGTCGCCCTGGTATTCCCGGTCTGTGGTGCCGATCAGGGTGAAGCGCTCTTGGTAGGGGATGGCGAAGACGATACGGCGGTCTTCGTTCTGCAGGATGTAAGCCTGTTCGCCTTCGAACAGTTGCGGCACGACGATGTGGCTACCCTGGATCAGGCGAATGCCATAGGGCGACTCCTGCTTCAAGTCTTCGCGGATAAAACGCGCTACCCAAGGCCCGGCAGCGTTGATCAGGGCGCGGGCGCGAATCGAGAACAGGCTGCCGTCGCTGCGCTCCAGATGGATATGCCACAAGCCCTTGCTACGCCGTGCGCTGACGCAGCGGGTGCGGCTGTGTACATGGGCGCCTTGTTCACGCGCGGCCATGGCATTGAGCACCACCAGGCGGGCGTCATCGACCCAGCAGTCGGAATATTCGAAACCGCGGCTGATCTCGGCCTGCAGCGGGCTACCGGCACCGAAACGCAGGCTGCGCGAGCCCGCGAGCTTCTCGCGCTTGCCCAGGTGGTCGTAGAGAAACAGCCCGGCGCGGATCATCCAGGCCGGCCGCAGGTGCGGGCGGTGCGGCAGGATAAAACGCATGGGTTTGACTATATGCGGGGCTTTGCTCAGTAGCACTTCACGCTCGGCTAGAGCCTCGCGCACCAAGCGAAATTCGTAGTGCTCCAGGTAACGTAGGCCGCCATGGATCAGCTTGCTGCTGGCCGATGAGGTGTGTTGCGCCAGGTCGTCCTTTTCGCAAAGGAACACCGATAAACCGCGCCCGGCTGCGTCGGCGGCGATCCCGACACCGTTGATACCGCCGCCAATTACGGCAAGGTCATAGACTTCAGCGAGTGGGGTGTTGCTGGCAGGGCGAGTAGACATGGCGGCACCGAAAGTCAGTATTGAACTTTGAATGTTCACTTTCGAAAATATGCTAGTCGAATAACCATGGCTTCGCCACCCCGAAATACGCTTTCGCGCCCAGTGGTCGTCGGATTTCGTCAGGGGAGTGTGGGCTGCGCAGAGACCAGGCCGTGCAATGAAGTGCTTACACCAGGTCGAGCTGCACCTTGTGTTCGGCCAGCAGGCGGTTGATTGCCGCCGAGGGTGCGGCGTCAGTAAACAGGCGATCAACCAGGGCAATCGAGCCCAGGCGAACCACCGCATTTCGGCCGAACTTGCTGGAGTCGACGGCCAGAAATACCTGGCGCGCATTGCTGATGATGGCCTGAGAGACCCGCACTTCCTGGTAATCGAAGTCGAGCAGGCTGCCGTCTTCATCAATCCCGCTAATGCCGACCAGAGCGAAGTCGACCTTGAACTGCTGGATAAAATCCACCGCCGCCTGACCGACCACGCCGCCGTCGCTGCGGACTGTGCCGCCAGCCAGCAGCACTTCGAAGTCGGCCTTGGCACTGAGCTGGGCGGCCACGTGCAGGTTATTGGTGATGATCTTCAGGCCCTTGTGGCCGAGCAGTTCGCGGGCAATCGCTTCGGTGGTGGTGCCAATATTGATAAACAGTGAGGCGTGGTTGGGAATCTGTGCGGCAATTGCAGCGGCGATGCGTTGCTTCTCATCGCGCATCAGTCCGGCGCGCATGCTGTAGGCGGTGTTCTGCGTGCTTGAGCTTTCACTGGCGGCACCGCCGTGGGTGCGGCGCAGCAAGCCTTGTTCAGCGAGCTGATTAATGTCGCGCCGTATGGTCTGCGGGGTGACGGCAAACGCCTGGGCCAACTCGTCGATGCTGACATAGCCGCGCTCGCGGGCAAGTTCGAGAATGTCGTGTTGGCGGGGCGGCAGGGTCATGAAAACTCCTTGAAAGTGCGCGCCATTATAGGCTGTCGTCGCGGCCAATTTGGGCTAAGGTACGCCAACTTTGTCAGATTGTTTTCACATTCGAACATGACCCCTGCCATCGATCTGCTGAAAAAAGCCAAGGCTGTGCACCAAGTACACAGTTATCACCACGACCCCAAGGCGGCTTCCTATGGCCTGGAAGCGGCGGAAAAGCTCAATCTTGAGCCTGCTCAGGTTTTCAAGACGCTGCTGGCCGCCAGTGAGAAGGGTGAGCTGTTGGTCGCGGTGGTGCCGGTAGCCGGCACGCTTGATCTGAAAGCCCTGGCTCATTCTGCTGGGGTGAAGAAAGCGGATATGGCTGACCCAGCCGCAGCGCAGCGGGCCACCGGTTACCTGCTCGGCGGTATCAGCCCATTGGGGCAGAAGAAACGCCTGCGCACCTTTATCGATGAGTCGGCGCAGCGGTTTCCCAACATCTATGTCAGTGCCGGACGGCGCGGTCTGGAAGTACAGCTCACCGCAGGCTTACTGGCGGAACTGACCCAAGCGTTATTTGCACCTATCGGTCGCGGTTAGTCGTTCAACTTTTAAACTTATAAAAACAAGGAAATCTGCATGTCTCATTACCTGCTTGCCATCGACCAGGGCACCACCAGCAGCCGGGCGATTGTTTTCAGCGCCCAGGGTTTACCTGTGGCGCGGGCGCAGCAGGAGTTCAAGCAGTATTTTCCTCAAGATGGCTGGGTTGAGCACGACGGTGAAGAGCTGTGGCTGAGCACCCTCAAGGTCTGCCGTGAGGCGCTCAAACAGAGTGGCCTGAGTGCCAGCGATGTGGCCGCCATCGGCATCACCAACCAGCGTGAAACTACCCTGGTGTGGGATGCGCAGACCGGTACGCCGATCCATCCGGCGATAGTCTGGCAGGACCGCCGCACCGCCGATTATTGTGCCGAGCTGAAAGAAGCCGGGCATGAATCCGCTGTCGCTGCCAAGACCGGGCTCTTGATCGATCCGTATTTCTCGGCAACCAAGCTGCGCTGGATTCTGCACAAGGTACCGGGTGCTCGTGAGCGTGCCGAGCGCGGTGAACTGCGTTTTGGCACTGTGGACTCGTTCCTGCTGTGGCGCCTGACCGGCGGCAAGTCGCATAAAACTGACGCCAGCAACGCCTCGCGCACCTTGTTGTTCAATATCCATACCCAGCAGTGGGACGAGGAATTGCTCAAGCTGTTTGAGATTCCCGCCAGCCTGTTGCCGGAGGTGCTCGATTGTGCTGCTGATTTTGGCCGTACCGAGGCCAATCTGCTTGGTGCGGCCATCCCGGTACTGGGCATGGCCGGTGATCAGCAGGCAGCGCTGATCGGACAGGCGTGCTTCGAACCCGGCATGGTCAAGAGTACCTACGGCACTGGCTGTTTTATGATCCAGAACACTGGCAGTACGCCGGTGATCTCGAAAAACCGTCTACTCACCACGGTCGGTTATCGTCTCAATGGCCAGGTCACCTACGCGGTGGAAGGCAGTATTTTCGTCGCCGGCGCAGCTGTGCAGTGGCTGCGCGACGGTATCAAGCTGATCAGCCATGCCCGCGATACCGAGGCCATGGCCGAGCAGACCGGCGATGCCTGCGGCGTGTACCTAGTGCCAGCGTTTACCGGCCTTGGGGCACCGTACTGGGACCCGAAAGCCCGCGGCGCAATCTTTGGTTTGACCCGCGATACCGGGATCAAGGAAATCGTCACCGCTGGCCTACAGTCGGTGTGCTATCAGACTCGCGATTTGCTTGAAGCCATGCGTCAGGACGGCGCGGCCGAACCGAGTGCGCTGCGGGTGGATGGCGGCATGGTGGAGAATAACTGGGTCATGCAGTTTCTTGCCGACATCCTCGGGGTGCCGGTGGAGCGTCCGGAAGTCACGGAAACCACAGCGCTCGGCGTGGCCTACCTGGCCGGCCTGCAAGCCGGGCTATACAAGGATTTGGCGAGCATCGCCCGGCATTGGCATCGTCAGCAGCGATTCGACCCGCGCATGGCTGATAGCCACCGCAGCAAACTCTATGACGGTTGGTTGGATGCGGTGAAAAGGGTGCGCAGCGAAGGCTGAGGGTGGTAAAACTCCCTGCAACCTTATTGGTCTTGGAGCCCTGCATGTCGATATGCCGTCAGCTGGTCGCTCGTGGAGTGTTACTCGCGCTGCTGGGTTCTGTCGGCTGGGCGCGGGCAGAAACGCTGGTGATTGCTGGGGATATCTGGTGCCCGGTGAATTGCCAGCCAGGCTCCGAGCGGCCGGGCATTTTCGTTGAGTTGGCGCGGGAGATCTTTGCCGAATCCGGTATCGAGGTGCAGTACCAGGCGCTGAACTGGGCGCGCACGTTGCAACAGGTGCGTCGCGGGCAGTTGAATGCAGCTATCGGTGCGGGCGTTGAGGATGCACCAGACTTTCTCTTTGGCGCCACGCCTGTGGCGTCGTCACGCAACTGCTTTTTTACCCTGCCGGACTCCACCTGGCGCTTTACCGGCACCGCATCGCTCGCCGGGCAGCGCCTTGGGGTGATCAATGACTACAGCTACGGCGATGAGCTGAACACCTATATCGCACTGCATCACGGCGACAGTGAACGCATCCAGATCGCTGCCGGTGATACCGCGCTGACCTTGAACATCGGCAAGCTGATGCATGGTCGGGTGGATGTGGTGCTGGAAAACGCCTGGGTGATGCAGGCCATGCTGGCCAGTCAGGGACAGGCGGGAGGCTTGCGTGAGGCCGGGTGCCGCACTCCAGATGTGCCGATCTACCTGGCGTTCTCCCCAGCGTTAGAGTCCAGCCCCCGCTACCTCGCATTGTTCGAGCAGGGCGTGCAGCGCTATCGCGCCAACGGCCGTCTGCAGGCCTTGCTGGCAGCCTACGGGGTTCAGTCACCCTGACAGTCTGCGCGCTGTGCTGCCATAGCCAGGGCCACGACAGCAAGCTGTATGGCTGTAATTGGCCGTCGCTGTAGTGGGCGTGCCGGGCGTGTTTTCGGCATGCTTCAACGCACGATGAGTCCGGAGTTAGCCCCATGCAGCTTGAATTTCACCAGGTCGATGCCTTTGCCACGCAGCCGTTTACCGGCAACCCGGCGATGGTCTACCGCTTGGGCAGCTGGCTTGAAGATACGCTGATGCAGCAGATTGCCGCTGAGCACAATCTGGCGGAAACCGCCTTTGTGGTGAAGGAAGGCGCGGCCTGGCATATCCGTTGGTTTACCCCGACGGCGGAGGTACCGCTATGCGGTCACGCCACCTTGGCCAGTGCCCATGTGCTGTTTGAGGTGTATGGCGAACCGGGTGATGTGCTGGATTTCACCTGTTTGTCCGGCGCGCTGCGGGTTAGCCGTGCAGGCAACAAACTGGTGCTGGATTTCCCTGTGCGCAGCGCGCAGTCGTGTGACTTGCGCGTAGAGGTTGAGCAGGCGTTGGGCCTGTCGGTAGAAAGCGTGTTGGCGCTGTATGAAGGGCAGACGATTCAGGAGCTGCTGGCGATTCTGCCGAACGAGGCTGCAGTGCGGGCTTATCAGCCTGATCTGGCAGCCGTGGCCCGCTTGCCGGGGCTGGGCTTGCTGATCAGTGCGCCTGGGGATGAGCATGATTTCGTCTCGCGCTACTTCGCCCCTTCCATTGGTATCGATGAGGACCCGGTGACCGGCTCGACTCATTGCATTCTGACGCCCTACTGGGCGCAGCGCTTGGACAAGTCCCGGCTGAGTGCCTTGCAGTGCTCGGCGCGTGGCGGCGAGTTGCACTGCGAGCTGGCTGGTGAGCGGGTGAAGATCGCCGGCCAGGCGCTATTGATTGCCAGTGGCCGGCTATTGCTGGCGTGAGTCAGCTGTCGCTGCTGTAGCGGCGTACGCCCGACTCACCCAGATTGACCTGGGCGGCGATGCTGCCTGGAGCGGGAAATACCACCAGATGGTCGGCAGCGACGCGAATGCCGACCTGTTGGCCTGGCAGGTGGTCGGCGTGGCTGGGGAAGATTGACTCCAGCTGGCTGCCAGTGGGCAGCTGCAGGCGGTAGAGAGTCGCCGCGCCGAGGAAGGTTTTGCCGACGATCAGGGCCTTTTGCGGGCTATCTGGGTCATAAACGATATCGTCCGGGCGCAGCAGCACGTCGACGGCGCTGCCGGTTGGCCAGGTGTAGGCACGGTTGCCGCGAATCAGGCCCAGTTCGGTTTGCACCGAGTCCGGGCTGAGCAGCTGGCCGCGAATAAAATAGCCTTGGCCGATAAAGCTCGCGACAAACGGCGTCAGCGGCTCGTGGTAAAGGTTGAATGGGGTGTCCCACTGCTCCAGCTTGCCTTCCTTGAACACGCCGACGTGGTCGCTGACGGCAAAGGCTTCTTCCTGGTCGTGGGTGACCAGAATCGCGCTGGTGCCGCGCGCCTTGAGGATGTCACGTACTTCATGGCTGAGACGCCGACGCAGCTCTCCATCCAGATTAGAAAACGGTTCGTCAAGCAGCAGCAGTTGCGGTTCCGGGGCCAGAGCGCGGGCCAGGGCTACGCGCTGCTGTTGGCCGCCGGACAGCTCGTGCGGGTAGCGCTTGCCCAGGTGGCCAAGTTTGACCAACTCCATCAGTTCCTGTGTAACACGCTCACAGTTGGGCTGCTTACGGATGCCGAAGCCGATGTTCTCGGCCACGCTTAGGTGCGGGAACAGCGCATAATCCTGGAACACCATGCCAATCCGGCGTTTCTCCGGGGCCAGGGTAAAACCAGCCTTGGAGATAACGTGGTCGGCCAGCTGAATTTCGCCTTCCAGCACCGGCTCAAAACCGGCGATGGCGCGCAGTGTGGTGGTCTTGCCGCAACCCGATGGGCCGAGCAGGCAGCCGATATCGCCGGCATTCAGATGCAGATTGAGGTTCTGCACCACCTTGTGTCCGGGGTAGCCGCAGCTTAGTTCGCGCAGGTTCAGCAGGGCTTGGCTCATGCGTGGTGGTACGCCGGCTCAACCAGAAATTCGAGCAGCGCCTTCTGTACATGCAGGCGGTTTTCGGCTTGATCCCAGGCGGCCGAGCGCGGGTCATCGAGCAGATCTTCGCTGATTTCCTCACCACGGTGGGCGGGCAGGCAGTGCAGGAACAGCACGTCGTCGGCGGCGGCATCGAGCAGTGCACGGTTGACCTGGTAAGGCTGGAACAGCTTGAGGCGTTCGGCGGCTTCGTCTTCCTGACCCATGGAGGCCCACACGTCGGTGCTTACCAGGTGCGCGCCGGCAACGGCGGCAAGCGGGTCACGCGTTATCTGCACACGGTCGCCGGCGGCAGCGAGGAATTTGGCGTTTGGCTCATAGCCCTCGGGGCAGGCGACGCTTAGTTGGAAGTCGAACTGCATGGCCGCTTCTATATAGGAGTTGCACATGTTATTGCCGTCGCCGATCCAGGCCACGGTCTTGCCCTTGATGCTGCCGCGATGCTCCTGATAGGTCTGCATGTCGGCCAGCAGCTGGCAGGGGTGCAGGTCATCAGACAGACCGTTGATCACCGGTACGCGGGAGTTGGCGGAAAATTCGGTCAGGGTGCTGTGGGCGAAGGTGCGGATCATCACCGCATCGAGCATGCGCGACATCACGATGGCCGCGTCGCCAATCGGCTCGCCACGGCCCAGTTGGGTGTCACGCGGCGAAAGGAAGATGGCCTGGCCGCCGAGCTGGATCATGCCGGCCTCAAATGACAGGCGGGTACGCGTCGAAGCCTTCTCGAAGATCATGCCCAGTACGCGATTCTTCAGCGGCTCGAACAGTACGCCGCGGTTACGCAAGTCCTTCAGCTCCATGCCGCGGCGGATCAGACTCACCAGTTCGTCCGGTGTGCAATCCATCAGCGAGAGAAAGTGTCTTGCGCTCATCGTTAACTACCTTTTGACAGCTGGGCGCAGGTTCAATGGCCTAATTAAATAGAAGAAACGGCAGAACCTACGGCTGGGGGGCCGCACTATGCGACGAAACGGGGAAGGCGCGATCTTATAAGGAAATGACGAGCAGGCGCAAACTACTCGCGAATACACCGGCTTTAACTGTTTTGTAAGCCTGAGCCTAGATCACTGTGAGAGATGTCATAAAAACGACATCTGCGGTTGAGTTCGATATATCCATTACTTAGGATGCCCGCGCCTTTTCGAGGCAATGCATTGCCCCGCAATGGGGTATCCATGGAACGTTATGAAACGGAGTTTCATTCGAATGAAACATTTTGCATCTATCGCCGCTATCTCCGCTTTTGCCCTGCTGACTGGCTGTGCCAGCCAGAACGTCAGCCAACCAACTCTGCCGCTGGGCGGCGCAGTTAAAACTGGTTTGAAAGCAGATGTGAAAGTCGGCGAAACCATCACCGGTGAGTCTTCGGTAAACATCCTGTTCAGCGTATTAAAGCTGGGTGGCGATACTCAGTTTGCTGACGGCGTAACTTACGGTGGCGGTGAAGGTGGTTTTGCACTGGGTCTTGATCCGGTTGCTTCCGCTAAATCCGCAGCAGCCTACAAGGCTGTTAAAGCATCGGGTGCTGACGTGATCGTTGCCCCGCGTTACGAAGTAAACGTGCAGGACTACTTCGTATACAAGACTGTTAACGTCAAAGTGACTGGCAACAAAGGCACTATCACTTCGATCCGTTAAGGTCTCGATGCTGTGATGAATCGGTGGGCATGATGCCTGCCGATTCATAGAACAAAGCCTACTGGTGTCCTTTCATGGCTGGCACCATAGTTCAATTCTGGCGACCCGACTGGTCGTCTCGAATCAGAACAAGAGGCCAGGCCATGAGCAAGTCCCTTCATCACCGTGCATGTCATCTCTGCGAGGCTATTTGCGGCCTTAGCATCGAAACCGAAACACAGTCTGACGGCAATGTACTGATTCGCTCGATCAAGGGCGATGCCCAGGACAGTTTCAGCCGTGGTCATATTTGCCCCAAGGCAGTGGCCCTGCAAGATATCCAGAGTGATCCCGACCGCCTGCGCCAGCCCAAGCGCCGCGTCGGCGGTGATTGGCAAACAATCGGCTGGGATGAGGCCTTTGAGCTGGTAGCCGAACGCCTGAGCGCAATTCAGGCTGAGCATGGGCAGAACGCCGTGGCGGTCTATCAAGGCAACCCGAGCGTGCACAACTATGGCCTGATGACCCACAGCAACTACTTCCTCGGTCAGCTGAAAACCCGTAACCGTTATTCCGCCACGTCGGTCGACCAGCTGCCACATCACCTGACCAGCCACCTGATGTACGGCCATGGCCTGCTGATTCCGATTCCGGATATCGACCACACTGACTTTATGTTGATTCTCGGCGGCAACCCGCTGGCTTCCAACGGCAGCATCATGACCGTGCCGGATGTGGAGAGGCGCCTGAAGGCCATCCAGAAACGCGGCGGCAAGTTAGTGGTGGTCGATCCACGTCGTAGCGAAACCGCCGCGATTGCCGACCAGCATGTGTTTGTCCGCCCGGGGCAGGACGCTGCGCTGCTGTTCGGCCTGCTCAATACTTTGTTCGAAGAAAACCTCGGCCGCGCCAGTCACCTGGCCGTTGATGGCCTGGATGACGTGCGTCAGGCGATTGCCGGTTTCACCGCCGAAAGCATGAGCGCCCAATGCGGCGTGCCGGCGCAAACGATCCGCCAGTTGGCGCGTGATTTTGCTGCTGCTGAATCGGCGGTGTGTTACGGGCGCATGGGCGTTTCGACCCAGGCCTTCGGCACCCTGTGTCAGTGGCTGGTGCAATTGATCAACCTGGTTACTGGCAATCTGGATCGCGTCGGTGGCGTGCTTTGCACCGAGCCGGCCGTGGACCTGGTGGCCTCAACCTCCGGTGGACATTTCAACCGCTGGCAGAGTCGCGTATCCGGCCTGCCGGAGTACGGCGGCGAATTGCCGGTGTCGGCTTTGGCTGAGGAAATGCTCAATGAGGGCGAAGGGCAGGTGCGTGCGCTGGTCACGGTGGCGGGCAACCCGGTGCTGTCCACCCCCAATGGCCGGCAGCTTGAACAAGCGCTGGATGGTTTGGAGTTCATGCTCAGCATCGACTTCTACATTAATGAAACCACCCGTTATGCCGACCTGATCCTGCCGCCGACCGGGCCGTTGGAGCACGACCACTACGACACCACCTTTAATATGTTCGCGGTACGTAATGTCACGCGCTTCAATGAAGCGGTGCTGGCCAAGCCTGCCGGCGCGCTGCATGACTGGGAAATTTTCGTCGGCCTGGCCAAGGCCTTTGCCGCCAAGACTGGTGTAGAGCTCAAACCGACCATGGCCCCCGAGCAGATGATCGACATGGGCCTGCGCTTTGGCAGCTACGGCGATAAGTCGGAGCATAAGCTGTCGTTGGCTACGCTGCGTGAGCACCCGCATGGCCTCGATCTGGGGGCGCTCAAGCCCAATTTGGCCAATCGCCTGAAAACCGCCAACAAGCAGATTCAGGCGGCGCCGGCAGTGATCATGGCCGACTTGCAACGCTTTGCTGCGCAGCCTACAGCCAAGGCGGACGAGCTGCTGCTGATCGGTCGACGCCATGTGCGCAGCAATAACTCCTGGATGCACAACTACCACCGCCTGGTTAAAGGCAAGCCGCGCCATCAGTTGCTCATGCACCCGGCGGATCTGAGTCAGCGCGGGCTGAGCGATGGCCAATTGGTGCGCGTGCGTTCGCGGGTCGGGGTGATTGAGGTGGAAGTGGCCGCCAGTGAAGACATGATGACCGGTGTGGTCAGTCTGCCGCACGGTTGGGGGCACGCCCGGCCAGGCGTGCAGATGAGCATCGCAAGCGAGCAGCCAGGCGCCAGTGCCAATGACCTGACTGATGAGCAGCAACTTGATGCCTTGTCCGGCAATGCCGCCTTGAACGGTGTTCCAGTGCAAGTTGAGGCCGCTTGACCAACTGATATTCGGCACAAGGAAAGTGGCAGGGAAGGCCGAGCATTGCGCTCGGCTTTTCGCTACAATGCCGCCACCGTGCCGACCCGTGAGTCGGGAAGTTAAGTCCTGAGGTGCCCAATGGATATCATCGAAACCATCAAAGAGCAGATCGCTAAAAATACCGTTCTGCTGTACATGAAAGGCTCGCCGAACGCTCCGCAGTGCGGCTTTTCCTCCAAAGCTTCGCAGGTTGTGATGGCCTGTGGCGAGAAATTCGCCTACGTCGACATCCTGCAGAACCCGGAAATTCGCGCCAATCTGCCTAAATACGCCAACTGGCCAACCTTCCCGCAGCTGTGGGTCGGTGGTGAGCTGGTCGGCGGCAGCGACATCCTCGCGGAAATGTTCGATAAGGGTGAGCTGCAGACCCTGATCAAGGACGCTGTGCAGAAAGCTGATGCTTAATTAGTAACTGTAGAAACAACAAACCCCGCCAAGTGCGGGGTTTGTTGTTTATGGCGTCAGCGTTTCGGCGTTTACTCGTCCATCTGCGACTGCAGGTAGTTCTGCAGGCCCACGGCCTCGATCAGACTGAGCTGAGTTTCCAGCCAGTCGATGTGATCTTCCTCGGAACAGAGGATTTCTTCGAGCAGTTCGCGGCTGGCGTAGTCACCGATGCTTTCGCAGTAGGTAATCGCTGCTTTTAGATCGATGTGCGCCTTGTGTTCGATCTTCAGGTCGCACTCGAGCATTTCCTTGGTGTTTTCACCGATCAGGATCTTGCCGAGATCTTGCAGGTTGGGCAGACCTTCGAGGAAGAGGATGCGCTTGATCAGTTTGTCCGCATGCTTCATCTCGTCGATGGACTCGTGATACTCGTGCTCGCCCAGCTTCTTCAGGCCCCAGTCCTCATACATGCGTGCGTGCAGGAAGTACTGGTTGATTGCGACCAGCTCGTTACCGAGGATCTTGTTCAGATGCTGGATGACCTTCTTGTCGCCTTTCATGTCTGCGCTGCCTTGCAAGGGGAGTTGGCCTCAAATTCTGGGCCGATGATTTTCGACTGTCAAACCTAAGTATTTGAATTTAAAGTTAAAATTAATATAAATACGAATGCTTAAGTTCTGCGCTTTGGCGCTAAGGTATTGAATTTAAGGTATAAAAATGGCGGAAAGACATTTTTAACGTTACATAGCGACGGCTCGCAGAACGGCCGCATGGATGGTCGCCCATAAAAAACCGGACGCTAGGTCCGGTTTTTTATATCGCTAAATTTAGGCGGCAACAAAGTTTGCCGGGTAGGCCATTGCGACCTGACTGCTCTGCACGTCGCTCAATGTTTCGCGTACCACTTGCTTGGCCAGGCAGGCGCATTTGCCGCATTGGCTGGCAACACCGAGGGTGGCGCGCACGTCACGGTAGCTGCAGCAGCCCTCGTAGATGGCTTCGCGGATCTGACCGTCAGTAATACCTTCGCAGAGACACACGTACATGATTAAGGCTCGTGGCAGGGCAGTGGCTAATGCGAAGGATACTAATGTTAATGAGAATGCTTGTCAAAACTGTATGTGGTTGATTGCGAATCGTCTGACGGACGGTGGCGGCCAGGGCCTGGTTGCGGGGAATGAGTCGCTGCCCACCCTAAACAGTCATGGTCACGCAGCTTCGCGCTGAAATTTGCCGCGTGAGTTGCTATTAGACAAAACCCGCTTGCCGCTTGCTTGCCCATAGGCGGAAAGAGCTTGCCGCTTTGCCGCTTATGTTGCGGTATTTATCAATCAAACCATTGATAAATAAGTAAAAAATAATATGGCACAGGCATTGCTTATGGTCTTGCACGGAAAGTAGTAACACCAACCGGCAAAGGTTTCTGACCATGAGCATCAGTTTCGATCGGGCACTCGGCATACATGAACAAGCACTGGGCTTTCGTGCTCAGCGTGCCGAGGTGTTGGCCAACAACATCGCCAACGCCGACACGCCGCATTACAAGGCGCGTGATCTGCAGTTTGCCACTGTGCTGGCGGAGCAAAGTGCGAAAAGCCAGCGTGGTCCGGTCAACTTGAATCGTACTGATAGCAAACACATCCCAGCCGAAGGCGTGAGTGTCGGTGAGACTGACCTGGCGTATCGCACCCCGTTCCATCCTTCGATTGATCAGAACACCGTTGACCTGCAGATCGAGCAGTCCAATTACGCAGAAAACTCGGTGCAGTTCCAGGCCAGCTTTACCTTTCTCAATAGCAAGTTCAAAGGGCTGGTCAACGCCCTGCGCGGCGAATAACAGGAGCCTGATGCCATGTCACTAGCCAGTGTTTTCAACATTGCCGGAACCGGGATGAGCGCCCAGAGCACTCGTCTGAACACCATTGCCAGCAATATCGCCAATGCTGAGACCGTTTCCTCGAGCATCGATCAAACCTACCGCGCGCGCCACCCGGTGTTCGCCACCATGTTCCAGTCAGCCCAGAACGGCGATCGCGGCTCGCTGTTTGCCGAGCAGGATGAGGCCGGTGTGGGCGTGCAGGTGCTGGGTGTGGTTGAGGATCAGAGCAGCCTGATGCCGCGTTACGAACCAAACCATCCAGCAGCCGATGCCGGCGGCTATGTGTATTACCCCAATGTCAATGTGGTGGAGGAAATGGCCGACATGATTTCTGCCAGTCGAGCCTTTCAGACCAACACTGAAATGATGAATACCGCCAAGCAGATGATGCAACGCGTACTGACCCTCGGTCAGTAAGCCAACGGAAAAGGAGTGCAACCCCATGAGTACTGTTGGCGATGTCAGTGGTTCGGCACTGGATCAATACCAGATCAAGAACGAGTCCAAGACGAATAAGGACCTGGGTAAGAATGAGTTTCTTAACTTGTTGGTGGCCCAGTTGAATAACCAGAACCCGCTGGAGCCGCAAGGGAACGGTGAGTTTATCGCCCAGCTGGCGCAGTTCAGCCAGGTTGAAGGGATCGAGAAGTTGAATACCAGCATGGGTTCGCTGCTCACCGGTTATCAGTCGTCCCAGGCGCTGCAGGCGTCCTCGTTGGTGGGCCGCAAGGTGATCATTCCGAGCGACAAGGCGGTGGTCGATACCAGTGAGAGCTTTAAGGCCAGCCTGGTGCTGCCTGCCAGCAGCAGCAACGTCTACGTCAACATCTATGACAAGGCCGGCTCTGCGGTCAGTCGGATCAACCTGGGCGAGCAGGCGGCCGGCAATGTCAGCTTTATTTGGGATGGAAAAGATGCCAGCGGCAATCTGTTGCCGCCCGGCACTTATAAGTTTGAGGCGCAGGCTACATACGCCGACGGCACCAAGGGGCTTTACACCATGCTGCCGGCCAACGTCGACAGTGTGACCTTGGGCGGCAAAGAGTTGATGTTGAACCTGGCGGGACTCGGCAGCGTGCCAATGTCGCAAGTCCAGGTGATCGGTCAGTAACTAACAGGTTTTAGCCGCCGGCTGTCCGGCAAAGGAGTCTTCCATGGGTTTTAATATCGGTCTTAGCGGCCTACGTGCCGCGACCAGTGACCTTAACGTGACCGGTAACAACATCGCCAACGCCGGTACTGCTGGTTTCAAGCAGTCGCGCGCCGAGTTTGCCGATGTTTATGCGGCGTCTGTGTTGGGCTCTGGTTCGAATCCGCAGGGCAGTGGTGTGCTGCTCGGTGATGTGTCGCAGCTATTTAATCAGGGCAATATCAATTACACGCAGAACGCCCTGGACCTGGCGATCAACGGCAACGGCTTTTTTCAGACCAGTAACAATGGTGAAGTGAGCTACACCCGTGCCGGTTACTTCGGTACTGATCGCGACGGCTTTCTGGTCAACAACTTCGGTTACAAGCTGCAGGGCTATGCGGTAGATGCCAACAACAACCTGCAAAATGGCGTGATCAGCGATTTGCAGATTGAGACGGCCAGTCAGGAACCGCGAGCCACCGAAAATATCGATCAGACATTCAACCTAAATTCGACCAATACTGTGCCGACCACGGTGCCGTTCGATCCCACAGATCCGACTACCTATAATTCTTCAACCTCCACCAATATTTACGACACTCAGGGTAATTCCCATGTGTTTACCCAGTATTTTGTCAAAACTGGGCCTAATACTTGGAATATGAACGTGCTGATCGATGGGCGTAACCCGGCAACCCCGGAGACGAATCTACCTGGTCCAGTACCTAACCCCGCCGCCACTACACCGTTTACTGCTGCGCTGACCTTCAGTACATCAGGTCAGTTGCTGACCACTGTCTCACCTGACTTCACAGTAAATGCTGATGGCACCATTGACTTGACCAACTGGGTTCCGGCCGCGCCGGATAGTTCGGTGCCGCCGGTATGGTCGGCCAACGGCGCCGATGCCAGTGTAACCGGGATTAATATCGATCTGCGGCAGTCCACCCAGTTCGCCAGTTCCTTCGCGGTTAACAGCGTTAGTCAGGACGGTTACACCACCGGCCAATTAGCTGGGCTGGAGATCGATGACACCGGGGTGATCTTTGCTCGCTACACCAATGGTCAATCAAATGTTCAGGGGCAGGTGATTCTGGCCAACTTTGCCAACGTGCAGGGGCTGACGCCGGTGGGCAAAACGGCCTGGGTGCAGTCCTTTGCCTCGGGTGAACCAGTGGTCGGTACGCCGCGCAGTGGCACGCTGGGGGCTTTGCAGTCCGGCGCTCTGGAGGACTCCAACGTCGAGCTGTCGGATCAGCTGGTCAACCTGATCGTGGCGCAGCGCAACTACCAGGCCAACGCCAAGACCATCGAAACCGAAAGCGCGGTGACGCAGACCATTATCAACCTGCGTTGATAAGTGTTGCCTGCGGCAGGCAAGCGCCTGTCGCAGGCGGCAAAAGTACGCCACGCTGGCGTTTGAAAGGCTCCATTTGGAGCCTTTTTTATTTTTTAAAATTCATATTTATCAATTGCTTGTGATTGTTTTTCGAGTACTGGCACAGCCATTGCTTTATAGCTTGTATAGAGCAGCGGGGCGGCAAGCCCACTCGGAGAATAACCATGGACAAGATGCTGTACGTTTCCATGACTGGGGCCCACCAGAACACACTGGCCCAGCGTGCCCATGCCAAC
>JAHJXZ010000004.1 GCA_018827205.1 Gammaproteobacteria bacterium
GTCAACCACCTCTTTTACCGCCTCAACTCAACTTCGACCAACCTGCCAACGACGCTAAAACCACCACCTCGTCAGCCCGGCGCATTCTACACAGCTTTCGCTGCTTTGCAACCCCTATTTTTAAGCTAACTCATTGATTTAAAACGAGTTATCCGAGAAGTCCGCGCCGGAAGAGGTGCGCATTATAGGCCCAGCAGAAATGCCGTCAAGCTGTTTTGAGGGCCAACCTACCTGCTACTTAAAACCATTGATCGTTACGCTTACGTCGCACACGCGTCAGCACCGGTAAAAGGAGCCCTAGCAGCAGGCCTCCACCAGCGATGCTGCCGCCGTAAGCCATATAACGCATCAGTAGCTGATTATTCTCATCGCCCAGTTGCGCCTGCGCTGTACGCAGGTCTGCCTGAGCCGCACTTAGCTGCGAGCCCAGCGATAAACGCGTGGTTTGCAGTTCATCAATAAGCGCTTTGCGGGTATCCAGGGTTTCCTGCATGCCCTGTACGCGCGCTGTCCAGGTGTCATTGATACCTGCAAGCTCCTCCGTAAGCTCAGCTACCTTCTGCTCCAATGCAGGCAAGCGCTCGGCCTGCCCAGGTTCAGCCTGCAAGTCACGACTCGGAATCCAAACCGCACTGCCATCTTCGGCTCGAATACGGCTGTAATCCCCCTGCTCACTCAAAAGCTCGACCTTCTGGCCGGCTTGCAAGGTTCCAACAATACGGTAGCCGTCAGTAGGACCGCTGCGCACATAGGTAGCCAGATTGTCGCTGACCCAACGGTCTGCAGCTTCGGCCATCGCAGATGCGCCTAAGGTAAGCACTGTAACGACCAAAGAGCCTATAAAAGGACGAGCACGAAAGCAGGACCAACGGCTGGGTGAACTTACGGAGATTTGAGATGGGGACATGACACTCTTCACATCAGATGAAAAACATAAGGCTTCACTGAGCGGCCAGCCAGGCGAGCACGCTCGCACAGGCTCAAAGACCGACGTATTGCGAACGAGTTCACCGCAGACAGAAAGCGGAGCCCATCGTCACCGAAGAAAAGGATGAGCGGTCAGGTTGATATGCAGCGAAAGATCCCCGCACCAGCCCCCACCGCGACGCACCCGCTATGTACGCTATAGAACAGAACGGTTAGTGCATCCGCGTATAGTGATCCGGTTAGCCCGTGATCAATCGAAGGGATACCCGAATGGAGATGTGCAAGCCTCAGCAAAACCACTTGCTGGCGGCGCTTTCAATGGAAGTCAAAGAACGTCTATTCAGTCATATGGAATGGGTTGAACTGCCTCTGGGTAAAGTGCTTTACGAGTCGGGCGATACCATGCGCCACGTCTACTTCCCAACCGACTCGATCATTTCACTGCTGTACGTGATGGAAAGCGGCGCGTCAGCTGAAATATCCGTCGTAGGTAATGAAGGGCTGGTAGGCATCGCTCTGTTCATGGGCGGCGAAAGCACACCCAGCCGCGCCGTGGTGCAAAGTGCCGGGCACGCCTATCGCTTACCAGGGCAGCACCTCAAGGATGAGTTCAACCGCCACGGTGAGCTGCTGATGCTAATGCTGCGCTACACCCAGGCGTTGATTACCCAAATGTCACAGACGGCGGTGTGCAACCGCCACCACTCGATTGATCAGCAGCTATGTCGTTGGCTGCTGTTGTCACTCGACCGTTTGCCCAGCAACAAGCTGACCATGACGCAAGAGCTGATCGCCAACATGCTAGGTGTGCGACGTGAAGGCGTCACCGAGGCGGCTGGCAAGCTGCAACGTCAGGGCGTGATCGAGTACAGCCGGGGGCGAATCACCGTACTGGATCGGCACAAACTCGAACAACTCAGCTGTGAATGCTATGCCGTGGTAAAGAGAGAAACTGATCGATTACTACCCTATACCCCATCAACGATGCCTGATGAGCGCTCTATTGCGCCAAAACTTCGTCGTTAAGTCACCCTGGGTACAGTAGCGTACAGACAGTCTACACACAGACCTGCAGACTGCAGCGTACGGGAATGCCGGGCACCACTCCCGCGCCCTTCGTCGGCAAGCACCGTGCTGCAGGACTGCCCCAATCAATGCTAGTTAAGCCTCCCTCTCAGATCGCTAACCACCTGCTGGCCTCGTTGCCGCGTAAAGAGCATGACCGGGTGATGATGCACTGCGAGCTGGTGGACTTGGTATTCGGCAAAGTGCTCTGTGAACCTGACCGGCCGTTTCGCTACCTGTACTTTCCTGTCTGCGGTTTTATTTCACTGGTGACGACCCTGGGGCCACATCGTCCTCTGGAGCTGGCACTGATCGGGAGCGAAGGCATGCTGGGCGCAACCCAGGTGCTAGGGGTCAATACGGCCCCCAATCGTGCAGTGGTACAGGGCAGCGGCAGCGCATTGCGTATTGGCGCCCTGCAGTTACGTCAGGCCTTACTGGAATGCCCGCGACTGCTGCAAACGCTCAAACGCTATCTTTATGTGCTGATGGCGCAGTTGGCGCATAACATCGCCTGTGCTCACTTCCATGAAGTCGAACCACGCCTGGCGCGCTGGCTGCTGATGAGCCAAGACCGTGCCCATGGCGCGGACCTGCAACTGACCCATGAGTTTCTTGCCGATATGCTCGGCGTTCGCCGCAGCGGCGTCACCATCGCGGCCGGTGCATTGCAGCTACGCAAGCTAATCCATTACAAACGCGGACGCATCACAGTACTTGATCGCCCTGGCCTCGAGGCAGCTGCCTGCGAATGCTACGGAGCATCAAACAAGGATTACGCACGGACCTTTGTCAGCAACCATCACCACTAGGACTCGCGCCGGCACAGTCACCCGTCACGCCCGGCTTTCCCAGAAACAACCTAGCGAACTGGTCATTACGTAGGCCGTGACTGAACAGATAGCCCTGCCCTTCTGCACACTGCCTGTTCTTCAGGAACGATAATTGCGCCTGATTTTCTACCCCCTCGGCGACCACCTTGTACTGCAGGCTGCTACCCACAAGGATCATTGCTTGCGCGACGAGGCCGCTACTGGTGCTGATGGCATGGACGACCGACTTATCGATCTTGAGCACATCGATGGGAAACGCCAGTAAGTAGTTGAGACTGGAGTAACCGGTGCCAAAGTCGTCCACGGCCAGTTGTACTCCAAGATCCTTGAGCCGCTGCAAGATGCCAGTACTGATAACGGCATCGTGCATCAGCACACACTCGCTGATTTCCAATTGCAAACAGGCAGCCTGCAAACCTGTTGCCTGCAGGGTGGTTTGCACGTTGGCGACAAAGTCCGGGTGGAGGAACTCCAGCGCGGAGATGTTCACCGCAATCGACGCTAGAGCCAGGCCCTGCTCCTGCCATTGCCGAGTTTGCCGACACGCCTCGCGCAATACCCAGCGGCCAATCTGCACGAGCAGCCCGCACTCTTCAGCCACTGCGACGAAACGCTCCGGCAAGGTAATGCCCCACTGCGGGTGTACCCAGCGCAACAGCGCTTCAGCGCCAGTCACGACGCCGGTCTGTAAGTTGAATTTTGGCTGGTAGTGCAGCATGAAGTCTTGCCGTACCAGGGCTTCAGTGAGCGCGCTTTCGATGTCCTTGCGCTCGAGTGCCCGCAGGTTCATCGCCTGCTTGAAAAACTGATAGTTGTTCCGCCCGGCTTGTTTGGCGTGATACATCGCCGTATCAGCGTGCTTAAGCAGCGCCTCGGCATTGTCAGCATCCACCGGGCATACGCTGATACCGATACTGCACGTGACGCGCAACTCATGCCGATCGATGACAAAGGGCTCAGCCAATGCTGTGATGATCTTCTGCGCAGTGATGCTGGCGTCCTGCATATTGCGGCCCTCAGCCAGTAACACGACAAACTCGTCGCCGCCATTGCGACTGACCGTGTCCGAGTTGCGTACACAGCTTAAAAGTCGCTGAGCTACAGCTTGCAGCAACTGATCGCCAATCGCGTGACCATGGGCGTCATTGATGCACTTGAAGTGGTCAAGATCGATAAACATCAGTGCAATCGCATTGCCACTGCGCTCGGCCAGACCAATAGCCTGGGCGATACGATCATTCAGCAGCACGCGATTAGGCAGTTGGGTGAGTACGTCATGCTGAGCCAGGTGCGCCATTTTCAGGGTCATGCTGCGCGCCTCACTGACATCATGAAAGACGATCACCGCACCACTGACGTGCCCTTCCAGGTCGACAATAGGCGCTGCCGAATCATCGATCGCCACCTGGCTACCATCGCGGCGAACCAATACCGTACCTGCCGCCATGCCCATGGGCTGTTGCTCGCGCAGTACCAGCCTGACCGGGTTGGGCACCGCGGCGTCGGTGTTACGATTGACCAGATTCATCACCCGGGTAATGGGCTGACCGCGCGCCTCATCGTGTGGCCAGCCGGTCATGCGCTCCGCCGCAGGGTTGAGATAATCGACCACACCTTGCATATCAGTGCCTATCACCGCATCGCTGATCGAGTGGAGGGTAATTTGCGCCCGCGTGCGCTCAAGAGACTGATGAGCATCAGCGCGCTTGCGGCCTATAACCTGCTCCACCAGTTGCATCATCAGATAGCCGGCGAACAAGCCTTTGAGTAGATACCCCTTGGCCCCGAGCGCCAGGCTATGCTCCGCACGAACCTGATCATGGGCGGCCCACAGGGTGATGATCGGCACGTGCGGCACACTTGCGAACACCTGCACAAATGCATCGCTGTCCTTACTTCCCGGTAGCACAGAATCAAGCACCACCACATCGATATCCCCCGCCTGCAAACGCGGCAGAGCGGCCGACCACGACGCGACCCACTCAGCGCAAAATGAGTCGGCGGTGGCATCCGCGAGCGTTATACATAAGCTGTCACGTACCTCGGTATCTGCAGTGACAATCAGCACCCGGTACACCATCAAATCTCCTTACGCTTGCCGGTTTACCTGCTCTGCACGCGTAAAGCGCATGACTTGCGCTAGGAGATGCATGCGTGATCACTTAAAGGAACTGCTGATCAAAAACTGAACTTGAGCGTCACTCCGCGCATGCCAGTCGTTAGCGAAATGCCCAACGCCACCGACCACATGCCTTGCGCCTGCACGAACGGTACAAGCGCTTCCCGGTGATCCACGGCGGTAGGTTGATGCTCCTGCGGCCGGCTGACCAGCAGACTGGCCACATTGAGCGCCACAAGCACTACCGTTGTTATCCACCATGAACACGCTTCGATATTCATCTAGTCCCTTTGCTCGGTGTAATCGAATCCACTCGCGGCACGACTTCTGACATCCATATCCTTGAGCCGATAGCACGGCAACGTGCCGGACAATGGCAAGTTCGCCACGTCTCCGTCGGTACGCTAGCCCACATAAACGCACGACAAACGCCAGCCTTCGTCATCGACCGCCAACCGCACCACTATTCGCAAGAGCCTTACCTGACCGGCAATGTGCGCCAGCGGACAGACAACTACCCCGCCACGCCTGCATGCTGTTGAGCATCAAGCTCAATCTTGCGCACGACTCGATGAGATGCCACAGAGCACTCCAGCGCCCGCTCGCCCATTACCATCTGGCCGTTGGCAACGACGCGCCCGGTCAAGGACACAATGCCCACCCTCTGGAGCCGCACACTGTCCCATCTGCGCAGACCAACGCAGAAGTTCGTCTATGAGCCCGCCTTGCGTGCCGAGCTGTTCAGCGCCGCACAGATGGCCGCCCATGGCCACCAACTGGCCCAACAGCACCAGCTCAACCCCAGTTCCAAGCCTGGTACGTTGCTCAGTCGTCTTTACGAAAACGAGGCGCTGCTGGCACGCAGTTGCACTTTACTCAGCGAAGTGCCAGTGGCCACGCGGCGGGCCACTCCGGCGGCAGAATGGCTGCTGGACAACTTTTACCTGATCGAGGAGCAGATCCGTACTGCCCGCAAACACCTACCAAAAGGTTACAACCGTGAGCTTCCGCGCCTGGGCAATGGACCGTCGAGCGGCCTGCCACGGGTCTACGACATCGCTCTGGAGACCATTTCCCATGGTGATGGCCGCTTCGACAGCGAAAGTCTGTGCCGTTTCGTGGCAGCCTATCAGTCGGTTACACCGCTGACGCTGGGCGAGTTGTGGGCCATCCCCATCATGTTGCGCCTGGCCCTGGTTGAGAACCTGCGCCGTGTCGCCTCGCGGGTGATGGCCAACTGGGATGACCGCAACCTGGCCAACGACTGGGCCGATCTGCTCAGCGAAACCGCTGAGCAGGACCCCAAGAGCGTGGTACTGAGTGTGGCCGATCTGGCCCGCTCGCAACCGCCGATGAGCAGCTCCTTCGTCGCCGAATTGACCCGCCGTCTACAGGGGCAAAACGCGGCCCTGACCCTGCCGCTGACCTGGGTCGAGCAGGTGCTGGCAGCAAGCGGGCAAAGCAGCGAGCGACTGGTGCAGCTCGATACCCAGCAGCAGGCCGCCGACCAGGTTTCCATCAGCAACAGCATCAGCAGCTTGCGCCTGCTTTCCGCCAGCGACTGGCGCAGCTTTGTCGAGCGCATGAGCCACGTCGAACAGGTGTTGAGCGAAGACCCAGCCGGGGTCTACCCCAGCATGGATTTCGCCACCCGTGATCACTACCGCCATGTGGTCGAGCGCCTGGCCAAACATTCCGCCCAGACCGAAGAGCAAGTCGCCCGCCTGGCTATCGAGCTGGCGTCGACCAATCAGGGGCTGGCCGCGCATGTTGGCTTCTACCTGTTGGGTGAGGGACTGAAGCCCCTGGAGCAGCGCCTGGGCGTGCGCTTATCCCTCACCGAACGCTGGCAACGTGTGCTGCGCCGTGCGCCGCTGGCATTCTTTCTCGGCCCTGCGCTGCTGCTCAGTGTGCTCCTGGCCTGGCCATTTCTAGCCAGCGCACGTACTCATGGGCTCTCCGACATGCTGTTGGCTCTGCTCAGCGTGCCCGCCCTGCTGATGACCAGTTGCCTGGCGCTGGGGCTGGTGAACTGGCTGGTGACCCTGACGGTGACACCGGACACCCTGCCGCGCCTGGACTACAGCAGCGGTATTCCTGCGCAGTCCCGCACCCTGGTGGTCATTCCCACCTTGATGGACAGTGCGGCCGATGTCGAAGAACTGGTCGAGGGACTGGAAGTACGTTTTCTCGCTAACCGCGACAGCAATCTGCACTTCGCCTTGCTCACTGACTTTATGGATGCCCCCAGCGCCGAGCTGGAACAAGATGCGGCCTTGCTGCTGTTGGCGCGTAACCTGATCGAGGCGCTCAACCTGAAATACCCTGCCGGTGAGGCCGAGCGTTTCTACCTGCTGCATCGCCCACGGCGCTGGAACCCAGCGGAAGGTGTGTGGATGGGGCAGGAACGTAAACGAGGCAAACTCGCCGCGCTGAATGCCTTGCTGCGCGGTCAGGGGCAAGAGCAATTCACGATGATCGCCGGCGCTATCGACGCGCTGCCCAAAGTCAATTACGTAATTACCCTGGATACCGACACCCAACTGCCGCGTGATGTCGCCAAACAACTGGTCGGCGCCCTCGCCCACCCGCTGAACCACGCCGTATTTGACGCCGATGGGCGCAACATCTGCTCTGGCTACGCAATTCTCCAGCCACGCGTGGGCATCAGCCTGCCCAGTAGCGCTCGTTCGGCCTATGCCCAGCTGTTCGGCAGCGATGCAGGGGTCGACCCTTACACCCGCGCAGTCTCCGATGTGTATCAGGACCTGTTCCGCCATGGCTCCTTTGTCGGCAAGGGTATCTATGCCGTGGACGCTTTCGAGCATGCCCTAGAAGGCTGTTTTCCGGATAACCGCATTCTCAGCCACGACCTTATCGAAGGCTGCTATGCCTGCTCGGGCCTGCTGAGCGACGTGCAACTGTATGAAGAGCACCCGGCCAGCTACAGCGCCGACTGCAAACGGCGGCACCGCTGGATTCGCGGCGACTGGCAGTTGCTGCCCTGGCTATTGCCCTGGATTGCCAAGCCCCAGGGCGGCCTGCAGCGCAACCGCCTCGATGCGCTGGCCCGCTGGAAGATCCTCGACAACCTGCGCCGTAGCCTGGAGCCGGTCGCCTTCCTGACGATGCTGCTGTGCGGCTGGCTAGCGCTCCCCCTTGCGCTGCACTGGAACCTGGCGGTGCTCGCCCTGGTACTGACCCAGCCGGTGCTCGGTTCACTGCTGGAGCTGCTGCGCAAACCTCATGATATTCCGCTCATGCAACACCTGCGGGCGACCGCGCGCAGCGCCGCACAGCACTTCAGTCGCGCACTGCTGGCGCTGGTGTGGCTACCGGCAGAAGCACTGCTCAGCGTCGACGCCATCGTCCGCACGTTGTGGCGGGTGCTGGTCAGTCGAAAACGCTTGCTGCAATGGAGCCCATCGCGCGAAGTGGAGCGCAGCAGCCATAACGACCTTGCTGGCTTGTACCGCTTGATGTGGGTCGCACCACTGACGGCGCTGCTCACAAGCGTGCTTCTGCTACCTACACCCTGGGTGCTGCTACTCGCCAGCCCGCTGCTGTTGTTCTGGCTGGCCAGCCCGGCGATTGCCTGGCACCTCAGCCGTCCATCCATACCGCCCACATTCACCCCATCGGCCGATGAGCAGCTGTTTCTCAGCATACTGGCGCGTAAGACCTGGGCATTTTTCGATGATCATGTCGGGCCACACGACAATTGGTTGCCGCCTGACAATATTCAGGAACAACCCACGCGGATCATCGCCCACCGCACCTCGCCAACCAATATGGGCATGGCCTTGCTCGCGCATTTGGCCGCTTACGACTTTGGCTACCTGAGTGCTGGTCGCTTGCTGACGCGCCTGGATAAGTCGCTGACCAGCATGGCCGGCCTGGAGCGCCACCGTCAGCACTTTTTCAACTGGTACGACACCCAAACGCTCAAGCCCCTGCCGCCTCACTATGTCTCGACGGTAGACAGCGGCAACCTGGCCGGCTTGCTGCTGACCCTGCGCCCAGGCCTTTTGGAGTTGGCCGATCAGCCGGTGCTCAGTGCCCAGACTTTCAACGGCCTCAGCGATACCCTGGCCGCCCTGCAAGAAGCACTCACCCAAGAGCAACTGGATACCCACGCCCTGTATGAGTTGCAGGACGAGTTGGAACGCGCCTGCACGGTGGCACCACCCAATCTGCCGAACGCCTGCCAGCGTTTGCAGGGATTGCTCGACGGCAGCCAACGCTTGCTCTCGACTCTACATACCCGGCCAGGGAGCGGAAGCGAACGATGGTTGCAGGCCCTGATCGCGCACTGCCAAGACCTGCATGGTGAGCTGAGCCAATTTCTCTTGCCGCCTCTCGCCGCACCTGAGCAGCCAGCACAGAGGACCTGGCGCCAGTTGAGCGAGCTGGACAGCGCACAATGGCCGCTGGCCAGCCAGGCGCCGGTACTGCGCGTGAAATGCTATGCACGCGAGCGTATCGACCGTGCCGAGCGACTGGCGCAACAGGCTGGCAGCCTCGCGCAAATGGAGTTCGGTTTTCTCTACGACCCGCAACGCGATCTGTTCAGCATTGGTTACAACACCGAAGAAGACCGCCTGGACAGCGGTTATTACGACCTACTCGCCTCCGAAGCGCGGCTGACCAACTTTGTGGTAATCGCCCAGGGTCAATTACCCCAGGAGGGTTGGTTCACCCTCGGCCGGCTGCTCACCAGTAACCATGGCGTGCCGGTGCTGCTGTCGTGGTCGGGCTCGATGTTTGAATACCTGATGCCCATGCTGGTGATGCCCAGCCACAGCGGCACGCTGCTCGACCAAACCTGCCGTGCTGCCGTGGCCCGGCAGATCGAATATGGCAATCAGCTGGGGTTGCCCTGGGGTATCTCCGAATCGGGTTACAACACCCTTGATGCCCACTTCAACTACCAGTACCGAGCGTTCGGTGTCCCTGGCCTGGGCTTAAAACGCGGGCTCGGCGAAGACATCGTGATTGCCCCCTATGCGTCGGCCCTGGCCCTGATGGTCGAGCCCCATGCCGCCTGCAAAAACCTGCAGCGCTTGGCAGAGCTGGGCCTGTCAGGCCCTTATGGGCTGTACGAAGCCATCGACTACACCCCCGCGCGCCTGCCTCGCGGGCAGAGCACTGCGGTGATTCACTCCTTTATGGCTCACCACCAGGGCATGAGTCTGTTGGCGCTGGCCTACGTCTTGCTGGACCGACCGATGCAACGGCGTTTCGAGTCCGACCCGCAATTCCAGGCCACCGCCCTGCTGCTGCAGGAGCGCATCCCGAAAACCGCGGCGCAGTACCTGCACGCCGCCCACTCGCCTGCGGCCGATGCCGCTGCCCGGGCCAGCGAAACCAAACTGCGCGTGTTCACAGATCCAGGCCGACGACGCCCTGCCGTGCAATTGCTCTCCAACGGCCACTACCATGTCATGCTCAGCAGCGCCGGGGGTGGCTATAGCCGCTGCGACAGCATGGCCGTGACCCGCTGGCAGGAAGACATCAGCCGCGACCACTGGGGCATGTTCTGTTACCTGCGCGATGTCAGCAGCGGCGCATTCTGGTCCGCCGCGCATCAACCTACGCTGCGCAAAACTGCCAGCTATGAGGCGATCTTTACCGATGCGCGCGCCGAATTTCGTGTGCGCGAAGAGGATTACGATGCGCACAGCGAAATCGTCGTCTCCCCCGAAGACAATATCGAGCTGCGCCGTCTGCACCTGACCAACCGCGCCCAGGTCAGGCGCACCCTGGAACTCACCAGCTATGCCGAAGTGGTGTTGGCTCCGGCTATCGCCGACGCCCTGCACCCGGCATTCAGCAAGTTGTTCGTGCAGACGGAGTTGCTGCCGCAGGTGCAGGCGATCCTCTGTAGCCGCAGGCCACGCTCCAGCCAGGAGGCCACGCCGTGGATGTGCCACCTGCTCGCCGCCCATGGTGTGGATATTGACGCGATCTCCTATGAAACCGACCGCGCGCAATTTATTGGCCGAGGCCGCAGCGCAGCCAACCCCGCCGCACTGGATGCCGAGGTGGAGCATCTTTCCGGTAGCGCCGGCTCGGTCCTCGATCCTATCGTGGCCATCCGCTGCCGGATCACCCTCGACCCCGGCCAGACCGCTGTCATCGACCTGGTCAGTGGCGTCAGCGAGAGCCGCGAGGGTTGCCTGCAACTGATCGACAAATACCGCGACAGGCACCTGGCCGACCGCGTATTCGATCTTGCCTGGACTCACAGCCAAGTCTTGCTGCGCCAGCTCAATGCCGCGCCAGTCGACGCCCGCCTTTTTGAACAACTGGCCGCCTCAATCCTTTATGCCAATGCCTCGTTACGCGCCGACCCCAGCCTAATAAGCGGCAACCAGCGCAACCAGTCGGGCCTCTGGGGCCAAGCGATTTCCGGCGACCTGCCCATCGTTCTGCTGCAGATCGCGGACCCAACCAATATCGAACTGGTACGGCAACTGGTCCAGGCCCATGCCTACTGGCGGCAAAAGGGCCTGGCCCTGGACCTGGTGATCTGGAACGAAGACCAGGCGGGCTACCGCCAACACCTGCAGGACCTGATCATGGCGCTGGTCACCTCCAGTAGTGGCGCCAACCTGCTGGACCGACCCGGCGGCATCTTCGTCCGCCCGGCTCAGCAACTGTCCAGCGAAGACCGTCTGCTGATGCTCGCCGTGGCACGCGTGGTGCTCAGCGACCAGCACGGCAGCCTGGCCGAACAACTGCACCGACGCACCAGCGAGCCAGTACTGCCGCGCTTCGACGCCCGCCAGTTACGGACACCTCAACGCTCGTCAGCCAGACCGGTAATCAACAATACCTCGCTGGCGCTAAGCAACCCGTTTGGCGGCTTCAGCGCCGACGGCAGCGAATATGTGATCCAGCTTGCCGAAGGCGTGAGCACACCAGCACCCTGGGCTAATGTGCTGGCCAATCCCGACTTCGGCACGATAATCAGCGAAAGCGGCGGTGCCTACACCTGGAGCGAGAACGCCCATGAGTACCGCCTGACCCCCTGGCACAACGAGCCGCTCAGCGACGCCAGTGACGAAGCGTTTTACCTGCGCGATGACGAGAGTGGGCACTACTGGTCCCCCACCCCGCTGCCGCGCCCCGGCACCGGTAGCTACACCACGCGCCACGGCTTCGGCTACAGCGTTTTCGAGCATGAAGAAGACGGCATCCATAGCGAACTCTGGGTGTATGTCGCTCTGGACGCCTCGATCAAGTTCTCGCGGCTTAGCGTGCGCAACCAGTCAGGACGCACACGGCGCCTGTCAGCCACTGGCTATGTCGCCTGGGTACTCGGTGACCTGCGGGAAAAGTCAGCCATGCACATCGTCACCGAACAGGACCCAATCTGCGGTGCGCTGTTCGCACGCAACGCCTACTCCATCGACTTTCCAGGGCGTGTGGCGTTCTTTGATGCCGACTCGCCGACGCGCACCGTCAGTGCTGATCGCAGCGAATTTCTTGGTCGTAACGGCAACCTGAATGCACCCGCTGCCATGTCCAAGCCGCACCTATCCGGCCGGACAGGGGGCGGCCTGGACCCCTGCGCAGCGATTCAAGTCGCGTTCGAACTGGCCGATGGCGGCAACCGCGACATCATCTTTCGTCTCGGTGCCGGTCGAACGGTCTCGTGCGCCCGCCACCTGGCGCAAACCTACCGCAGCAACAGTGCCGCCGCCTGCGTGCTCAAGACGGTACGTCGCTACTGGTGCACGACACTGAACACAATCCAGATAAAAACCCCGGAGCCGGCCATCGATGTACTGGTCAACGGCTGGCTCATGTACCAGGTTATCGCCAGCCGTTTCTGGGCACGCAGCGGCTATTACCAGTCGGGCGGCGCCTATGGGTTTCGCGACCAGTTGCAAGACAGCATGGCCATGCTCCATGCCAACCCGGCCGCCAGCCGCCAGCACTTGCTGCTGTGTGCTGCCCATCAATTTATCGAGGGCGATGTGCAGCACTGGTGGCACCCGCCCCTGAACCGCGGCGTGCGCACCGGCTGCTCCGACGACTACCTATGGCTGGCCCTGGCGACCAGCCGCTATGTACTGATCACCGGAGATCAGGAGGTTCTTGATGAACAGGTGCATTACATAGAAGGCCGCGCACTGAATGCTGGTGAAGAGTCCTATTACGATCTGCCACGAACTTCAACGCAGCAGGAAAGCCTTTACCAGCATTGCGTACGTGCCATCGAACACAGCATGAGCCGAGGCGCTCACGGCCTACCCCTGATCGGTTGCGGTGACTGGAACGACGGCATGAACCGGGTAGGCGAACAAGGCCAAGGCGAAAGCGTGTGGCTGGGTTTCTTCCTCTACGAGGTGCTGCAGCAGTTTGCCGAAACAGCGCGCAGTCACGGCGACGCGCCCTTCGCCCAGCGCTGCCTGGAACAGGCCGAGAGCCTGCGTTTGAACCTGGAAGCCCATGGCTGGGACGGCGCCTGGTATCGGCGTGCCTACTTCGATGACGGCACGCCGCTGGGCTCGGCCGCCAACGAGGAATGCCGTATCGACTCGATCGCCCAAAGCTGGTCAGTGCTCTCCGCCGCAGCCGCGCCGGACCGCCAGCACATTGCCATAGATGCCTTGGACAAACACCTGCTGCGCCGCGATCTGGGCTTGATCAAACTACTCGAGCCTCCCTTCGACCAAGGCACGCTCGACCCCGGCTACATCAAAGGCTACGTGCCTGGGGTACGCGAAAACGGCGGTCAATACACCCATGCAGCGGTATGGGCCGGCATGGCCTTCGCCCGCCTGGGTGATAGTGCAAGGGCCTGGGAGGTGCTGCGCCTGATCAACCCGGTGAGCCACGGCAACGCCACCACCATTGAGCAGTACAAGGTCGAGCCCTACGTGGTCAGCGCCGATGTCTACGGTGTCGCCCCCCATGCCGGGCGCGGCGGCTGGAGCTGGTACACCGGAGCGGCCGGCTGGATGTACCGCTTTGTCGTCGAGTCGCTGCTCGGCGTACAGCGCATTGGCAACAACATGCGCCTGCAGCCGCTGCTACCTGCCAACTGGCCAGGCTTTAGTCTGGATTATCGCTTCGGCTCAACGCTGTACCGCATCGAAGTCCACCAAGCCGCTGACGCCACACCCGCGCTGCACCTCGACGGCGTACGCCTGGATGGCCCGGATATCCCCTTGCTGGACGACGCCCGCGAACACCGCATCGAACTGCATTGCCGACCGCTTTAACGAGAGCAGCGCCCAGCCCCTTTTAATCACAGCAACTACAAGGAGACGCCAGATGGCCCGACCTCTCGCCGAGATTATCCGCAACAATTGGCGGCAGCTCGCCGGCCCTGCCCGTATTGTCTGGGACGAATTGACGCTGGACGAACTGATCAAATCCGAAGGCGACGCGCAACGACTCACGGCCCTGGTGCAAGAGCGCTACGACATGCCACGTGAAGATGCGCAAAAACAGGTCATGAGCTTTTTTGAACGCCACCGGAGCAGCTGACAGCGAAAGTTTCACTCCATCGGGCAGCCCTAACGCTCATGAGCGCATCCGTGAGCTGGCGCTGGCAATGCATGGCGAGGTCAGAAATAGAGGCGCCCACAAAAGCGCCGGACACAAAAAAGCCTGGCCATCACTGACCAGGCTCTAGTGTAGGGTTTGTTTGGTCGGGACGGAGTGATTCGAACACTCGACCCCTTGCACCCCATACAGGTAACTACCTGTTCAAGCAGATTCAACCAATTCCAAAGAGCCATCGCAAAGTCCTTGATTTTACTGGCCTGTAGCCGTTTCATCGTCCAAAATAGCACGAAGTGATTCGAAGAAAGCCGATCTCAATTGGCAACGAATTGGCAACCAGAGAATCTCAATTGGCAACCAATTGGCAACGGGGAAACTGACCACATGACCAAGATCACAGACCGCCAGATGACGGCCAAACCCGGTGCGAACGATAAGTGGCTCAGCGAAGTCTCCATCTGGGGGCATGGCAGCCTGGTAGCTCGCATAACACCCAGCGGTGAGCGCCTATTTTATTTCCGCTACACAAACAGCAGCAGTGAACGCATCACCCTCCCCATAGGCACGTACAGCCGCGATGGCAGCGAGGGCACAATGACCTTGGCAGAGGCAGGACAGCGAGCTAAGGAGCTAGCAGGACTCCACAAGTCTGGGATAAGGGATATAAAAGAGTATTTAGAGGCCGAGGAAGCTGCTCGTGTGGCAGCTCGCGACGCTGAGCTTGCACGGATCGCTGCTGAGCAAGTAGCACTGGAGGAAGCCAAATCCCGACAAGCAGCCAGAAAAACCGTCCAGCATTTGTTCGATCACTGGGCCAACGTCGACCTAATCAACCGCAAGGACGGCGGCGCAGAAGTTCGCCGGATGTTCGAAAAGGATGTCTTGCCTTATCTCGGCAAGCTTGCAGTCGAAGACGTGAAAAAAGGTCATATCACGGAAGTTACTGATGCGCTGCTTGCGCGTGGCGTTAACCGTATGGCGAAGATGATCTTCAGCCTTATGCGACAAATGTTCAGATTCGCAGTAGACCGGGACCTAATTGATCACGACCCTACTTCGAGCATTCGCAAAGCCAAGATCGGAGGTAAAGATGTCGAGCGTGATCGCGTTTTGAGCGAGGATGAAATCCGCACCTTAGCAAAGCTCGCCCCTGAGGCTGGCCTGCTTCCATCCTCAGAAGCTGCAATTTGGATTGCTCTATCGACCTGCTGCCGCATTGGTGAACTGCTGAATGCACGGTGGGAAAATGTCGACCTCGCAAAAGCAAACTGGCATATCCCCGGCGAGCAAAGCAAAAACGGTAAGGCCCACAACATCACCCTCTCACCTTTCGCCATACAGCACTTTAAGAGAGTCCTAGCATTCAGCTCCGACAGTCACTGGTGTTATCCCAACACCCAAAACAGTGGACCTGTATGTTCAAAAACGGTGACCAAGCAGCTTGGTGACCGGCAACGACTGCCGGATCAGGGGATTCTACGCAACAGAAGCGCCAACGCTCAGGCCCTACTTCTTCCCGGAGGAAAGTGGACTCCGCACGACTTAAGACGGACTGGCGCAACAATCATGACTTCCCTAGGCGTCCTGCCAGAAGTAGCAGAGCGCTGTCTTAACCACACCGAAGAAAACAAGGTTAAACGAACCTACCAACGCCATAGCTATGCTAAGGAAATGGCAGAGGCATGGCATATTCTTGGCAAGCACCTCGACCAATTAGTCAGCAAAGCGCAGTCGAACGCCAACTGAAATTTCCAAATCAAAGCAGACAGTACTCAGTAGAAAACTATATATAAAATCAAAACTACTTGACTAGCATAAAAAGGATAAGCTCAGTGTCAAACTTTCCTAAATCTCCTACCAGCATCAGCAGAGCCTCGATGCAAACAGTACTTACACAGACCAATCTGACACTTAGAAGCATTTTAAAAAACAACTGGCCGAAAGAACTAGAACGACATATTGACAAAGAAATATACGCACTCTCTAAGAACGAAAAAATAAAATGGTCGGATATCTCAAAATGCTGGAATCACGAATACAAAGAGAGCAAGAGAAGCATTTTTAAACTAAACTTCTTCTATGCCAAACTTTACTATTTATGCGCTACCAGCGCACATGAAAAAGGCAAGATTGATGAAGCTTGGATCTTACTTTTTCACTCAGTCCACCTAATTGGTTTTCTAGAGGGTTACAAGCACCAAAAAGAAGAAAAACAATTTAAAGAAAAGCGTGCCTCAGATGGCGGGAAAGCATTAGCATCAAAGAAATCAAAATTAAAAGAAAAGATTAGCGAAATATTGAAAGAGCCCCCAACCAGAGGCTGGGGCAGTGAATCATCCATTGTAGATCACATACTGAACAATCAAGAATTTAAAGAGTTCATTGCCAGTATTAAAGCTGAAGAAACCATAAAGGACATGAAAGAATTTATTACGTCTGAAGTGGTGTTTAATCCAAAAAACCAGAAGACACTTCAAAATCTTCGCTCGAAAACCACCACCCCACACGACAAAGAAAGTTAATCATCTAAAAACCATAGCCCACACCTGAAATATCAACAAAACAAGTTTTACCGCGTCGAAAAATAGACACATACCCAGCCGAAACTAACTCATCCAGCGCCGGATTAAGCTTATCCTTCTTCCGGACACATTTAGGGCCATAAATCAAAATGTCATTCTTTTTTATTTTAAGACAACCCGTTTGCCTTTCATCCTTCAGAAACCGCAAAAGCCTTGCAGCATTCACCTCAGCTTCAGGCGGCGGCATAAATATGCGATAGAACTCATCCGAACACCAAGTGCAATAGTCAATAGCAAACCTTAACGAAGCCAGAGATATAACTTCACTTTCGCCCTCGAAAATATGCACCAGCGCAGCAACTCTTGATATGTTATCTGCCAGCTTAGATGCTAGATCTCCCGCACCTTCGAATCGCCCGCCAACTCTAATCCCCGCCTCTATTTCATTGAACATTTGGACCCATAGGTCAGCAGCTTCGGGAGAGAAGCTAATAGTCTGGCGTGCACGCTTACCCTTTTTCAGTACATCAACATTTAATTCAAGCAAAGCTTTAATTCGTTCTTTAAATTTTTTGCTGTGCTCCAGAGAAACTGTAGAATAATTAAGCTCACGATAACCCTGAGTAGAAATGGGCTTGCCAACTAAAAATCGCGCCCATAATCCAGATCCACGAAGAATCTCACCGTTGTCACTCACAAAACTACCAAATGCGGCTGGCTGGGTCATGAACGCAACCGTCAGCCGCGCATCGTTCAGCTCATAGCTTTCGGCCGTCTTCCGATCAACAGTTATGGGATCTCCGCCCCACAACGAATTCATCTTAGGAAGATCACGGAAAGCCTTGTTGTTCAGATTTGCCTCAGTCGAGATCAATCCTGCTGATGATATATTCTGGAACATTCCAAACATTAAGGCTTCTGAAGTTGTGTCGTCGTAAATCATTTTGAAGCGTCGCGGGCGCATTGGTTTTAGTTTGGCATGCTCAATAGCTTCCTCCTCCCAAATCAATGAGGACTCTTCTTCTCGGGTAGATTTGACTATGCACCTAAAAATTTCTTTATTTTTCATCTCCCATATACTTTGCTTAACCTCCCACACCCTAAGCTCTTCGGCAAAAGCTATATCCATTTCCCGTTGAAACTCGCGAATTGGGTCCAAGAAAAAATTACCCGCCGAGGTTTTTCGCTCACCAGAATCCGCAATTGTAAGCAACATTAGAGAAGTTGGGGTAATCTGCCCAGTTGGCTTTAAAACATCATAAATACCCTGACAAGCAATAGCGATTGCTGCTAGTTCGCCTTGGAAAATCAGATCCCTGGGTGCCTTCATAATAAATTCAGCTTCATCCGTTACGGACTTCAGCAACGGTAATGATGTTAGGCTTGGAAACTCAGCATCAATTTTCGGTAGTATTCGGTAAAAGTACGTCATGGCCTAGCACCACTCATGGTGATCATTTTCCTAGATTGGATCCAGAAAACAATATCCGACTCTAACCAGCCCACAGCTCCGTGGCCGCATTTACCAGATAGCTTTATTGGTAAAGGGAATGTTGAGTCATAACGGGGTGATTTGGGATTCATCCAGTCGTATATCGTTGATCTCGATATACCCAACCGATCAACCACTTTTCGCATTCTAAGAACACTATCAGGCCTGTACTCACCATCGACCTGCGCGTTTACAGCTTTGCCTTTCACCGCATATGCCCTCCTTTCAAACGTAAGACAAATGCTATGCCGCTCGTAGCAGGCAAACATCACGCCTGCTCAAATAATTCGGAATAATATCAAGCAACACTATTGACTTTTAAAAAAGCAATCTAAGCCTATGATTTAAATGGAATTTACCCAAGATACTGAATATGCTTAAATTGCTTGAAAAATAATTAAGCACACCTATTGACTTTCAAGCCTTAGCAAGAATTTGAGGTCCGTCGTATTGTGAAAACTCTCGATATCCACGGCTATTCCGGCTATTTTCAGCTGGAATAGCCGGAATAGCCGCTGTCGCCGGACCTAATCCCAGAAATTTGGGTTGATTTTCGTAAAGGCTATTGTTCAAACGACTTGGGGCTTAACCTTGCTTAAAGGATCGAGCGCTTCCGCAAAGCACAGAATTTCGAATCGAAAAAATCTCAGCCACACATTACTGCCATGACATCAGCACCAAGGAGGATCTACCCATGTCATTGCACTGCCCTCGCTGTAACTCCCCAAAAGTCGCTTCTTTCCATCACGCCATGAAAACCGGCGCAGCCATCGGCGCTGTCGGTGGCCTCGCCCGTGGCGTCAGTGCTGCTCTTGCAGGCGGCAAGGCCGGCGCAGCGCTCGGCGTAATCGCCGGCCCTGTCGGTATCACTCTAGGCTCGGTATCCGGTGCCATTCTCGGTGGTCTGGCCGGAGGCGTTGGTGGCTGTGCGCTCGGCGCCCAGCTCGGCGAGACGCTCGACCGCCATGTCCTGGCCCACAATCTCTGCCTGCTCTGCGGTCATCGCTTCAACCTACCGGCCTGATCCGGCCACCGCTCTCCTCTTCCTTACCCATCAATGATTGCCGGTGCTGCGCTCTGCGCGGCGCTTTATGCCGGCTTGCACCCAAAGGAAATTCGTCATGGCTCATCAAATCGAACAAATGGCCTACGTTGGTGCTACTCCGTGGCACGGCCTGGGCAACAACCTGCCGCAGAAACAGCCCATCGAAGTCTGGCAACGCGAAGCCGGCATGGACTGGCAGATTCTGGAAAGCCCAGTGCACTTCAAGTCGGACGCCATCGGCCACCTGGGCACCATCCACTCATTCCCCGAACAAAAGGTGCTCTACCGCTCGGATACCAAGGCACCGCTGTCGGTGGTCTCGCAGCGTTACCACACCGTGCAGCCAAAGGATGTCCTGGAGTTTTACCGCGACCTGACCGAGGTCTCCGGCTACGAGCTGGAAACCGCTGGCGTGCTCAAGGGCGGGCGCAAGTTCTGGGCGCTGGCACGCACCGGGCAGGGCGCTGCACTCAAGGGTAACGACCAGGTGAATGGCTACCTGCTGCTGGCCACTTCCTGTGACGGCACTCTAGCCACCACCGCAACACCCACCACCATCCGCGTAGTCTGCAACAACACGCTGACCATCGCCCTGGACGGCACCAGCCGCGCGATCAAAGTGCCGCACAGCACCCGCTTCGACGGCGACCTAGTGAAGAAGCAGCTCGGTATCGCCGTCTCGCAATGGGATGACTTCATGTACCGCATGCGCCACTTGGCTGAGCGCAAGGTGCAATGGCACGAGGCGCTAGGCTTTTTCATGAACGTGATGTGCGAGACCAGCCCGACCGGCGCCCTGCCGGAGCAGCTGCCTAACGAGCGCGCTCTGCGCAAAGTGCAGGAGCTGTACGAAGGTCGTGGCCGTGGCAGCCAGCTGGACTCAGCACGCGGCACCGCCTGGGGCTTGCTCAATGCCGTGACCGAGTACGTCGATCACGAGCGCCGGGCACGCAGCACGGAGTACCGCCTCGACTCCGCATGGTTCGGGCAAGGTGCCCAGATCAAGCAGCGCGCCCTGGATACAGCCCTGCAACTGGTCGCCTGACCTTTTACCCACCCCATAACGCCCGACCCGCTTCGTTGCAGGTCGGGCGTTTCTATTTCTGCAAGGTGAACACTATGAAAGCCACTTCATTGAATCGCAGCACCAGCAAAATCCGTCCGGCTCTGCGCCTGGTCAGCACCAAGGAACTGCCACGCGAGGACTGGCTGCAGATCCGCAAGCAAGGTATCGGCAGTTCGGACGCTGCGGCAGCGGTCGGTCTGAACCCCTACAAATCGCAGCTGGAACTCTGGATGGAGAAGACCGGTCGTGATGCTGGCATGCCCAAGGCCGATCCACAGGATGAGGAAAGCCCGATGTACTGGGGCAACGTGCTGGAGCCCATCGTGGCCTGGCACTACAGCAAGCGCACGAAGAACAAGGTACGGCGCATCAACGCCGTGCTGCAGCATCCCAATCCGGAGCTGCCCTGGATGCTGGCTAACATCGACCGCGAGGTGATCGCGGCGGACGATGTGCAGATCCTCGAATGCAAGACAGCAGGCATAAATGGGGCACGACTCTGGAAAGAGGGCGTGCCGGAGTATGTGCAGCTGCAGGTGATGCACCAGTTGGCTGTCACCGGCAAACAGGCGGCTGATGTTGCCGTGCTCCTCGGTGGCCAGACACTGGAGATCCACCGCATCGAGCGGGATGAGCAGATGATCGCTCGTCTGATCGAGCTGGAGCGCCAGTTCTGGCACTACGTGGAAACCGATACGCCACCGCCGGCCGATGGCACAGCATCCGCTGATGCTGCCCTGCGTTGCCTCTACCCGGAGGACAACGACCAGGTCGTCGACTTCAGCCAGCATGCTGGCCTGTCAGCGGCTTACATCGAGCTGAAAGCCGTACGTCAGTCGATTGCCGACAAGGAAAAGCGCGAGGCTGAGCTCAAGCAGATGCTGCAGCAGGCCATGGGTGACGCCAGCCGGGCTGAGTTCGCCAACGGTTACATCACCTGGCGCAAGGCCAAAGACAGTGTCGGCTTCGATGTCGCGCAACTGCTCAAAGACAAGCCGCACCTGCAGGCCAAGTACCCACTGCTGAAGCCGGGTGCACGGCGCTTCCTGGTCGGCTGAAACCCAGCTTTTCCAACCCTTCCCTCCCCTTGGCCAGTCCATGCAGTTCGCGCTGCGTGGCTGGCCTTTTTTCATTTCCAGGAGAATCACCATGCTCAAAGGTCTGGCTATCACTCCGCCGGTACTCGGGCGGATTTCCATCGGCAAGGTCATCGAGAAGAACGGCAAGCGACTACCGGAGAAGGATGACCAGTTCACCATCACTTCCCAGGTACAAGGCAAGGAAGGCTGGCTGCTGCACCCGCTGAATGAGGAGCTACGTCAGGGCAAGGACAACAAGTTGCGCAGCATTCCGGTACGCCTGCTGTTCAACGAACCGGAGCTGAACTTCAGGGCGGACTACACGCTGTTCGACCGGCAGTCTGGTCGGCCGGTTTGCGTCGGTAATGGCGAGACCTGCAAGCGGGTCACACAGGACGGTATGCAGTCATTGCCCTGTCCTTCACCAGATGCCTGCCCACTGGCGAAAGGCGGTGCCTGCAAGCCCTATGGCCGACTGAACGTGGTCATTGGCGATGAGGATCCGCTGGGAAGCTTTGTATTCCGCACCACCGGTTTCAACAGCATCCGCACCCTCGCAGCCCGCCTGCATTACTTCCAAGCCATCTCGGGTAATCGCCTGGCCTGTCTGCCGCTGGAGTTGCGCCTGCGAGGTAAGTCGACTCGCCAGAGTCATGGCACGCCGATCTTCTACGCCGACCTGACAGTACGCGGTGGCATGGACATGGCTGAAGCGCTGGTGACCGCCAGTGAACTCGATTCGCGGCGGCAAGCTGCAGGCTTCGATCAAGCCGCCTTGGATGAGGCAGCACGACGCGGCTTTGGCAACGGAGCATTCGAAGACAGCGAGGAGGATGTCAGCGCCATCGTGGAAGAGTTCTACCCCGAGGGTGAAGCCCCTGCTGCAGCAACAATTTCGCAACTCAACCCCACCAAACCCAGCCTGACTGAAAAGCTCGATGCACAAGCTGCTCGTCAAACCCCACCCACAGACCGAGACCAAGGAGGCCGCCATGCGCCTGCACAAGCTGAAAGCCAGTGACACGACCGGCACCTACCTGGTCGAGTCGCCGGTGACGGAAAACGACATCCTGCTGATGGCCAGGCAACTGGCCAGTCTGCGCCTGCGCAAGGGACGTGCACTGACCTCGCCTAAGGAGGCGTTCAGTCACCTGCAGACGCTGCTGGCTGATTATGAGCACGAGGTTTTTGCACTGCTCATGCTCGACAGCCGACACCGGGTGATTGCGTTCGAGGAAGTGTTTCGCGGAACCCTGGATGGAGCCAGCGTCTACCCACGGGAAATCGTGAAGATCGCCTTGGAACACAACGCAGCGGCAATCATCCTGGTACACAACCACCCCTCAGGTGATCCCGAGCCCAGCCAGGCGGATCGCAATCTCACCACGAAACTGCAGGACGCACTGAATCTGGTCGGAGTCAGAACGCTCGATCACGTTGTGGTAGGCCAGGAGGATTGTGTGTCGTTGGCTGAGCGCGGCTACCTGTAAGGAGGTGCCAATGAAACTGCTGCTACGGACTGTTGCCTCGGCATTCATGTTTGCCGGGATCTTGGCCGGTTGTCTGGCGATATTGCTGCTGATGATTCTGATGGTGCGCTTTCCACCATTGCTGATTGCCGTGGTGTTGGCGTGCTGGATCTACCGGAAGCAGAAAGTAAGAATGAACCCTTGAACAGTGAGCCAGCGTGGGTAGTCGAAAGACTGCCTGCAATGGCTCCCTCTTTTTTCTTTTGCCCTGGTAGCTAACGCTTACCTGCTGCCTTGTAAGCTGCACTTCGTTCACGCTTGCCCACTGCGACCACAATCACAACCACCCGATCATCTTCGACCCGATACACCAAACGATAGCCTGCTGTTCGGAGCTTGATCTTGTAGTGCCCAGGCAGATCCCTGAGGGCATCAGCCTGTACCTTTGGTGCTTCCAGCCGCTCACGCAGTTTTTTCTTTGCCTGCTCACGCACTGTATGACCCAGCTTCTCCCATTCCTTCAGCGCTGAGGGCAGGAACTCGAGCTTATAGGTCATCCAGGTTCACCGGCACACCCTTCTCACCGGAGCGTGCATTAACGACATCGATCAGATCCAGATCGTCCAGACGGTCCAGCATCTGCTCGTACAGCTCGGCTGGCACCATGTACCCCATCACGCGGTTATGATTGAGAACGGCGACCGGCATGCCACCAGCACCAGCCATAACACCGGTGGGGTTTTTCTTCAGCTCAGAAACGCTCACTGCAACGTCAGCCAAAACACTCTGCATACCATAGCTCCTTTTTTAGGTCTTTATTTTGGTCTTAAGGTGCATAGCATAGCAAGGCATCCCCATGGGCAATCTTCCAAATGGCACGAGGCGTCCAATTTTGAACCGCCGCCATCTGGGAGAACTGATTGCCCTGAAGCCTCCCATTCAGCTGTGAGCCCATGCGGCTTGCGCGGACTGCTCCCTACCCCCGACTGGTCTCGAAACTCCGCTGGCGATCCCCGTAGTGCTTGGTCGCTTTCTTACACAGGTAACTGGCTCGGTAGAACAGCTCAGGCAGCTCATCGAACTCGTCTCGACGAATTTCTCGATTGATAAAGTACTCAGGATTCTTTGGCCTATGGACCAGCCCCCTAACCTGATCAGCTGATAATCCAAGTACACTGGCCCAAGACTCTTCAATCCGTCTGAACATGTTAATCCGTTCAGAACCTATCCGGCCTAGCCTGTAATAGGCATCACGGTTCAAAAGAATCAGTAGGTGGTAATGGCGACGACCTCTCTGACCGATCTCTTTCGACCAGACGTATCGTACTTTGCAACCACGCGAGTAACCACGCTCAGCCACGCGCTCCTGGTGGTACTGGATCTTCTTCGTAAACGATTCGAAGAACTTGCTTATGACCTTGTTCGTATAGGCGTACTCGGGTAGCTCGATACCATTAGGCACATAAAGATCTACTCTGAAGGCAAGTACTCTAGGGTACTCAGCCATGGCTAAGTCGATGGTATGTTTGAGATCATAAAGGTATTCCAGAGCAAAGGGGCCTACTTCTGCCTGGATAGGAAAACCTTCAAAGGTCTCCCCGTAGTGCAAATGAAGATTGGTATTATCGGGATGACGTAGTGGGGAGTGCTGGGTTGTAGCGATATCGTTGACCATGGTTATGACTCCAGTTAATTTGACTCATAACACATATGCCATTATTAAATATTTAATACACCCTCCACCCTTAACACCCGCACCATGCTAGATAAGTTTAATAGTTATCAATAAAATAATAATACTCCCGCCGCAAAATAAATAAGCAGAAAGCCCAGCAAACACGAAGAGCGCTATAGATAAAACAAAGCAATTACAGAGCCTTTAACAATCAATACAATTTCGGAATTAAATTATCCAAATTATCCAAATTATCCAAATTATCCAAAAATAATACGCTGATCCATGTAGTTAATTATAGAGTGATTATAGAATCCTCTTTGGCCTGAACTCTATCGCTTGCTCGATTGAAATCTCACCCGCTACAAAATCAGCTCGCCCTGTGAGACTAGACACTCTATTTGATCGTAAGCGCTCCATAAACCCCACCTGCCCATAGGCCGCAGATCATTGGATGCTGAGCTCCCGTTTTCACTGGAGTTCATCCCATGATGCGTCCCGATGCCAAGGTGCAGAAGGTCTACCTCTACCCAAAGCCCGTCGACTTCCGCAAATCCATCAACGGCCTGGCCGCCTTGGTCGAGCTGGACATCAAGGTGGAAGTGTTCAACCCGGTGCTGTTCGTGTTCCTCAATCGCACGCGCAGCCAGGTCAAGATTCTCTACTGGGAGCGCAACGGTTTCTGCCTGTGGCTCAAGCGACTGGAAGCCGAGCGCTTCAAGACCAAGCCCGATGCAGGCGACGAGGCCATCGAGCTGACGGTTGACGAACTGAACTGGCTGCTCGACGGAATTGACCTGTGGCGCAATCGTCCGCACCAGGTACTGACGCCGCGGTTCGTGGCCTGAGCCGGTATAATCCAGCGCCATGAAATTTGGCGCCGACAACCTTCCTAACGATCCCGTCCTGCTCAAGGCCTTGGTGCTGCAATTGCAGGAGCAGGTCGCCCTGCTGCGCCACAAACTGTTCTCACCCAAGTCCGAGCGCAGCCCTGAAGATGCCGACTCACCGCAGCTGGCCATGTTCAACGAGGCCGAAGAGCTGGTCGAAGAGCCGACTGCCGAGCCAGCCGAAGCTGAAGCCGAAGAAGTCGTTGCGCCGATCAAGCGTCGTGGCAAGCGCAAGCCGCTGCCGGCCAATCTGCCGCGCGTCGAAGTCGTCCATGAACTGCCCGAGCACGAACTGACCTGCGCCTGTGGTTGCCGCAAACAGGCTGTCGGCGAGGAAACCAGCGAGCAACTGGAGATCATCCCGATGCAGGTGCGGGTTATCCGTCATATCCGCAAGACTTACGCCTGCAAGGCCTGCGAAACCGCACCGGTCACCGCCGACAAACCGGCCCAACTGATCGAGAAGAGCCTGGCTAGTCCCTGCGTGTTGGCGATGCTGCTGACCACCAAGTACGCCGACGGCATCCCGCTGTACCGTTTCGAGAAAATGCTCGGTCGCCACGGCATCGACATTCCCCGCCAGACCCTGGCGCGCTGGGTGATCCAAAGTGGCGAGCAGCTGCAGCCGCTGCTCAACCTCATGCGCGACAAACTGCTGGACTACCCGGTGCTGCACTGTGACGAAACCCGCCTGCAGGTGTTGCACGAACCCGGACGCGATCCCACCGCGCAGTCCTGGATGTGGGTGCAAAGCGGTGGGCCGCCGGACAAGCCAGTGATCCTCTTCGACTACACAGCCAGCCGCGCGCAGGAGGTGCCGCTACGCCTGCTCGAGGGCTATCGCGGCTACCTGATGACCGACGACTATGCCGGCTACAACGCCGTGGCTGCGCAAGCGGGCATCGAACGTCTGGCATGCTGGGCGCATGCGCGGCGCAAGTTCGTCGAGGCGCAGAAAGTGCAGCCCAAGGGCAAGACCGGCCGTGCCGACATGGCGCTGAACCTGATCAATAAGCTCTACAGCATCGAACGTGAACTGAAGGACGCCAGCGATGCCGAGCGGCAGGCCACCCGTGTGCAACGCAGCCAACCGCTGCTCGATCAACTCAAGGCCTGGCTGGACAAGACCCAGCCGCAGGTCGCTGGGCAGACGGCCCTGGGCAAGGCGGTGAACTACCTGGCCAGCAACTGGGGCCGGCTGGTGCGTTACGTCGAAGGTGGAAACCTGCCCATCGATAACAACCGCGCCGAAAACGCCATCCGCCCGTTCGTCATCGGTCGCAAGAACTGGTTGTTCAGCGACACGCCCAAGGGCGCCACGGCCAGCGCACAGATCTACAGCCTGATCGAAACCGCCAAGGCCAACGGCCAAGAGCCTTACGCCTGGCTGCGCCACATCCTCGAACACCTGCCAACGGCACAGAGCGTCGAGGACTACGAAGCGCTGCTGCCGTGGAACTGCTCGCCGGCTTCTGCCTTTGCTTCCTGAAAACAAACCCCGTCCACTAGGACGGGGTTTATGGAGCGCTTACATTTGATCCAAATCAACGAAGTGCTGTTATCGTCAAAAGGAGCATTCATGGCTCGGGGGCAATCTGCTATCGTCGGCCTATTGCCCCGCCTGGTGAATTGCTGTGCGTCGGATTGGATTGATCCTGCTAATGATTGCTAGCCTCGTGCTGCCGACCTTCGGCGGTGTGGCTTTCAGCATGCCGGCACAACCTTGCCCGATGCAGAGCGCCGATCATCAGGGCCATGCAATGGTTGATGCTCCGTGCTGCGAGCAAATGGACACGTCTGATGGGGTGGCCAATAAGTCCCCCTGCAAATCCGGCCAGGAATGCAAGACCGGAGGACTTCTCCAGACCACCGTGATCAAGAGCATATCCCCTCTCCCCTCACGCCCCGAGATATTGCTGACCCAGTCGGTGATTAAGCGAGAGCCCGCAGGACTCTGGCGCCCTCCTCGTTTCGTCTAATGCCGTGATCATCCCGCGCCTTACAGTCAGGCGCATCGTCGCGACCACGTTTCGTAGCTGCGACCTCGATCAATCGCATTGGAGGCGAAAGCATGTCCGCTTTCCTTTTTCCACGCCGTGGCTATCTCGGCGTGTTGGCTGCCGCATTCTGGGCAGCTCCCTGGCTTGCCGCGCAGGCACAGCCCCTAACCTTCGAACGAGCCCAAGCTCTGGCCGAACAGAGTGCCCCTGAGAACCTCGCGCGCCAGGCGCAGGTGGCATCGGCACAGCAGGCTGTAGGGCCCGCAGACGCCTTGCCCGATCCCAAGCTGATTATAGGCATCGACAACCTGCCGATCGAAGGCCCTGACCGTTACACACTTAATCGTGACTCCATGACCATGCGCCGCATTGGACTCATGCAGGAGGTACCAAACGGCGACAAGCGTCTGGCCCGTCGCCAACTGGCCGAAGCCTCCATGACGCGGGCCGAGGCCGAGCAGCGTGCCATGCAGTTGGAAATCAAGCGCCAGACGGCAGTGAGCTGGCTGGACGTGTACTACGCCGAACGCAGTGTTGGCCTCTTCGATCAACTGGACCGTCAGATCGAGATGCTCCGCTCGACCGTGCAATCGCTAATTGCCGGCGGTAGTGCTCAGCCTGGCGAGCTGTTGCAGGCCGACCAGGAAGCTTTGGCGTTACAAGATCGGCGAGATGAACTGAATCGCGATGTGGCAGTAGCTCGTGCCAAGCTGCGCCGCTGGATAGGCAACGAGGCTGACCAGCCTTTGCAAGGAGGTGTTCCCAATCTGAACCTGGTGGCACCGCACCTGCAGCAACGCATTGCCTCACACCCTGAGTTGCGCGCTGCCTCCGCCCGAGTCGGCGAGGCTAGCGCCGAGCTGAACGAGGCCATCGCCGAGAAGACCCCCGACTGGGGTGTTGAGTTTGCCTACAACAATCGCGACAACCAGTTCGGCGATATGGTGATGGTGCAATTCACGTTCGACCTGCCGTTGTTCGTAGGCACACGTCAGGGGCCCAAGATCAACGCCAGACAACAAAGCGTGTCGCAGATGGAAGCCGAGCAGGAAGCATTACTGCGCGCCCATCAGGCTGAGCTGGAAGGCGGTATTGCCGAGCTTGAGCAACTGCGCAGGACCTTGTCACGCACCGAAAAAACCTTGATCCCGCTTGCAAGCAAACGTGCCGATCTCGAACTGGCCGCCTACCAAGCCGGTAACAGCCAGCTCACATCCGTTATTACTGCCCAGCGCGACCTGATTGAGGCGCAGCTGCGGCAGATTGAACAGCAGCGCAAGTTGAGCCAGCTATCCGCAAGCCTGTACTACGCCTATGTGGAGGGCCTGAAATGAAGATATCGACATTTGGTTTTGCGGTCGCCGTGCTGACCGTGGGCATTGGCGCGGCGGGCGGTGGCTACTGGCTGGCCCAGCGGCAAGCCAAACACGAGCTACTGCCTAGCTCCGCACCGACGGACGAGCGCAAGGTGCTCTATTGGTACGACCCTATGCAGCCTGAGCAGCGCTTCGATAAACCGGGCAAGTCACCTTTCATGGATATGGAACTTGTCCCTAAATACGCAGGATCCGAGCAGGATCCGTCTGTCCTGAGCATCCCCGCTCAAGCCGTGCAGAACCTCGGAATGCGAACCTCGATGGTGATCCGAGGTGTACTGCCCTCGGATATCGAGGCGGTGGGTTCCCTGGCCTATAACCAGCGAGAAGTGGCGAACCTCCAGGCCCGCGCCGGCGGATTCGTCGAGCGGGTTTACGGTCGCGCCCCGGGCGATGTGCTGCCTGCCGGAGCCCCCCTGGTCGACCTGCTGATTCCCGAATGGTCCGCCGCGCAGTTGGAGTTCCTGGCGGTACTGCGTACCGCTGACACTCGCTTGATAAGTGCGGCCCAAGAGCGCCTGCGCCTGCTTGGCATGCCTCAAACGTTGATCGAGCAGGTCCGCCGCAGCGGCAAACCACGGGCGGTGCAAACCCTCACCACACCTATCAGCGGCGAGCTCCAAGCCTTGCAGGTACGCGCCGGGATGACCGTCGAAGCCGGGCAGGATCTGGCGTTGATTAACGGGCTATCCAGTGTCTGGCTCGATGCGGCGATACCCGAGGCCATGGCCGGAAGTATCCAGGTCGGGGACGAGATCCGCGCCAACCTGACGGCCTTTCCTGATCGACCGCTGCTGGGCCGCGTCATAGCCTTGCTGCCGAGTGCCGATCCGCAAACGCGCACGCTCACGGTACGCAGCGAGCTACCCAACCCTGCCGGTAAGTTGCGCCCCGGCATGTTCGCCGCCGTACGCCTGAACAGTGCCGTCGAACAATCCACGCTTCTTGTGCCGAGTGAAGCCGTGATTCGCACCGGCAAGCGTGCATTGGTGATGCTGGCCGAAGGCGACGGACGCTACCGCCCCCAGGAAATCACCTTGGGCCGCGAGGCCGATGGGCGTCTGGAGGTGTTGTCCGGTCTTGAGGAAGGTCAGGCGGTCGTTACCTCCGGCCAGTTCCTCATCGATTCGGAAGCCAGCCTGCAGGGCATCCTGGCCGGCAATGCAGAACAGGACAGCACGGAGGGGCTGCATGTGTCTCACGGCGTTATTCGCGCACTGGACGGGAAACAAGTCACCCTGGAGCATGGCCCCTTCGAGAGCCTGAATATGCCAGGTATGACCATGGCTTTTCCTCTGGTCAGCTCCGAAGTAGCTGTGGGACTTAAGCCAGGAGATCACGTACGCATCGCCGCACGTCAGACAAACTCCGGCCTGCTGATCGAGCAGCTCCGCAAGGAAGGAGACCAGCCATGATCGCGCGCCTGATCCACTGGTCTATCGGCAACCGCTTCCTGGTACTGCTGGCCACCCTGTTCATCACCGCCCTGGGCCTCTGGTCGCTGCGCAACACGCCGTTGGATGCACTGCCGGATCTGTCCGACACCCAGGTCATCATCCGCACAAGCTTCCCCGGGCAGGCACCGCAGATCGTCGAGAACCAGGTGACCTACCCACTGGCCACCACCATGCTCTCGGTACCGGGGGCGAAGACGGTGCGCGGCTACTCGTTCTTCGGCGACTCCTTCGTCTACGTGCTGTTCGAGGACGACACCGACCTCTACTGGGCGCGCTCGCGGGTGCTGGAGTACCTCAACCAGGCGCAGGAACGCCTGCCCGAGGGTGTTACCACCACCCTTGGGCCGGATGCCACCGGCGTGGGCTGGATCTACCAGTACGCCTTGGTCGACCGCAGCGGCCAGCATGATCTTGCCCAGCTGCGGGCACTGCAGGACTGGTTCCTCAAGTACGAACTCAAGAGCCTGCCCAACGTAGCCGAAGTGGCCACCCTCGGCGGCATGGTCAAGCAATACCAAGTGCTGCTCGATCCGCAGAAGCTGGTGGCTTATGGGGTAACTCAGCAGGAGGTCGAAGCGGCGCTGAAGAGCGCCAATCAGGAAACCGGCGGCGCCATCCTGGAGCTGGCAGAGCGCGAGTACATGGTGCGGGCTTCAGGCTATCTAGAGAGCCTGGCGGATTTCCGCAATGTGCCGCTGCGGGCTTCGGCCAGCGGAGTTCCGGTGCTGCTGGGTCAGGTGGCCACCATTCAACTGGGACCAGAGATGCGGCGTGGCATTGCCGAGTTGGATGGTCAGGGTGAAGTGGTAGGCGGCGTAGTCATCCTTCGCTCCGGCAAAAATGCCCGCGATACCATCGCCGCGGTGAAGACCAGGCTGGACAGCCTGAAGGGCAGCCTGCCGGCCGGCGTCGAGGTGGTCACCACCTATGACCGTTCGCAACTGATCGACCGCGCCATCGACAACCTCAGCTATAAGCTGCTGGAAGAGTTCGCGGTGGTTGCCCTGGTTTGCCTGATCTTCCTCTGGCACCTGCGCTCGTCGCTGGTCGCGATCATCACCCTGCCCCTGGGCATCCTGATGGCCTTCATTGTCATGCGCTACCAAGGCGTCAATGCCAACATCATGTCGCTCGGCGGGATCGCCATCGCCATCGGTGCCATGGTCGACGCAGCCGTGGTGATGATCGAGAACGCGCACAAGCACATCGAGGCCTGGAAGGCCCGGAATCCTGATGAGCACCTCCATGGCGAGGCGCACTGGCGAGTGATCGGCGAAGCCGCAGCCGAAGTCGGGCCCGCGCTGTTCTTCAGCCTGCTGATCATCACCCTGTCCTTCCTCCCCGTTTTCACTCTGGAGGCTCAGGAGGGCCGGTTATTTGGCCCACTGGCCTTTACCAAGACCTATGCCATGGCGGCCGCCGCCGGACTGTCGGTCACCCTGGTGCCGGTGCTGATGGGCTACTGGATTCGTGGGCATATCCCCAACGAACAGCAAAACCCGCTAAATCGCTGGCTGATCAATGCCTACCGGCCGGTGTTGGAAGCGGTGCTGGCTTGGCCGAAAACAACGCTGACGCTGGCATTAGTGGTTTTTCTCTCTAGCGTCTGGCCACTTAGCCAGCTAGGCGGTGAGTTCCTGCCACCCATGGATGAGGGCGATCTGCTGTACATGCCATCTGCCCTGCCCGGCCTGCCGGCAAGCAAGGCCAGTCAGTTGCTGCAGCAGACCAACCGGATGATCCTTACCGTGCCGGAAGTGGCGCGGGTGTTCGGCAAAGCCGGTCGAGCAGAAACGGCCACCGACCCAGCGCCGCTGGAGATGTTCGAGACCACGGTACAGTTCAAGCCGCGCGATCAGTGGCGCCCGGGAATGACACCAGAGAAGCTCATCGAGGCATTGGACCAGGCGGTGAAAGTCCCGGGGCTGTCCAACATCTGGGTTCCACCGATCCGTAACCGCATCGATATGCTGGCCACGGGGATCAAGAGTCCCATCGGGGTGAAAGTTTCCGGAACCTCGCTGGCCGAGATTGAGCGCATAACGCGTGACATTGAGGCCGTGGCCAAGGAGGTACCTGGCGTGAGTTCGGCGCTGGCGGAGCGGCTGACCGGCGGTCGCTATGTGGACATCCAGATCGATCGCCTGGCCGCGGCGCGCTATGGCCTGAGCATCGCCGACGTGCAGGCGGTGGTATCGGGCGCTATAGGCGGCAGCAATATCGGTGAAACGGTCGAGGGGCTGGCCCGCTTCCCGATCAGCCTGCGCTATCCCAGGGAGTGGCGTGACAGCCCGGAAGCGTTGCAGCGCATGCCGATTCTCACCGCAGTGGGCCAGCAAATCACCCTAGGAACCGTCGCCCAGATCAGTCTGACAGAAGGGCCGCCGATGTTGCGCAGCGAGAACGGGCGTCTCTCGGGCTGGGTCTATGTCGATGTCCGCGGTCGCGATCTGGCATCGACTGTGCGAGAACTGCAGGAGCGTGTCACGAATGGTGTGCCACTGGTTGCGGGGGTGACAGTCTCCTACTCCGGTCAATTTGAATTCCTAGAGCGCGCCAATGCACGCCTGACTTGGGTCGTGCCGGCGACCTTGCTGATCATCTTCGTGCTGCTCTACCTGACATTCAGCCGTTTCAGCGAGGCCCTGTTGATCATGGCCACACTACCCTTCGCCCTGTCAGGCGGTGTCTGGTTGCTCTACTGGTTCGGCTTCAACCTGTCGGTTGCCACTGGGGTCGGCTTTATCGCCTTGGCGGGAGTCTCGGCGGAATTTGGGGTGATCATGCTGCTGTATCTGAAGAACGCCTGGCATGCGCGCGTGGATGCAGGGCGCAGCGACGATCCGGCCCTGCTGGAGGCAATTCGCGAAGGAGCTGTCCTGCGTGTCAGACCCAAGGTGATGACCGTTGCCGTGATCATCGCTGGCCTGCTGCCCATTCTCTGGGGTGGCGGAGCGGGTTCAGAGGTCATGAAACGCATTGCCGCACCTATGGTTGGCGGCATGATCACAGCCCCGCTGCTGTCCATGCTGGTGTTGCCTGCCGCCTATTGGTTGATGCGTCGACGGGGTAAACGAAAGAGTTACTAACCACAGGAGCTATAGCTCTGAATGTTCAGGTGAGCCCCTCCGCCATATGACGAAGGGGCTTATCTGTCTTAAATCACGCGTTTAACGCTCAGGTAATCGCCCTTGGTCTTCAGCGTGATGGTCACGTCGCGGTTGCTGCGGTTGCGCCAGAACCAGCCGTGTGTACCGTCGAAGATGGCGGTGAATTCACCCTTGTCGCCCTTGATCTGCTTACCCTTGCTATAGCTGTGGTAGTAGCCCTTTGGGCCGTTGTAGGGTTCGCCATGGGTGTCGTGGTTGACCGGAACACCATTGGTCGTCCACTCGTAGCTGACCGTGGCCTTGTCCAGCATCTCCAGTTTGATTTCACTGGCCTCGCCCGGCTTCAGCGTGACGGTCACTTCATCTGACTTCAGGGCTGGCTCAGGCTCAGCTACGGGTTCGGCCACAGGTGCTGCTGCAACAGGCTCTTGCACTACCGGCTGAACAGGCGCGGGAGCTTGAGCGACTGGAGCCGCAGCTGGCTGAACCGCTGCATCCGCTACCGCTTCTTCGGCCAGGGTTATCTTCATTTCGCCCATCTGGGTCAGGCCGAGTACGCGACCAACACCCGTCGGGTCGATGGCGTACTCCGAAGGCATCACCACGGTGGCCAGTAATGCTGCGGCAACACCCACGGCAATCACAGTGGAGCGCAGCAGTTGGCGGCTGGTCGGCAATTCATTGATGGTCGGAAGCTTGGTATTGAACATGCTGAAAATTCCTTACTGAGAGACGATCAGGCCGGTGAGCTGGTAACCCATCAAGAGGAAACCGGCGCTCATCATGGCGACGTTGGCGGTGTAGGCATGACGCCAGAAGCTGGCGGTGCGTCGCCAGTAGCCCATGACAATCAGGATGGCGCTCAGGGCCAGGAGCTGGCCGATTTCGACGCCGACGTTGAAGGCGATCAGGTTGGTGATCAGGCCGTCTGCCGAGATCTCGTACTCCTGGATCTTGGTCGCCAGACCAAAGCCATGCAGCAGGCCGAAAATCAGCGTGGCCGCTTTGGTGTTCGGCTGGTGGCCGAACCAGCGCTGGAATGCGCCTAGGTTATCCAGCGCCTTGTACACCACCGAGAAACCGATGATGGCGTCGATCACATAGGAGCTGATGTTGATTTCCGCCAGTACGCCCAATAGCAGCGTCACGGTGTGACCCAGGGCGAACAGGGTGACGTAGAGCCCCACGTCCTTCAGGCGGTAGAGAAAGAAGATCACCCCGAAGAGGAACAGCAGGTGGTCGTAGCCGGTGATCATGTGCTTAGCGCCCATGTAGATGA
>JAHJXZ010000063.1 GCA_018827205.1 Gammaproteobacteria bacterium
CTGCAGGTGCAGGACCGTGGCAACTTGGGTTACGACGAGCTGTATGTGCAAACCCAGAACGTCATCGCCAAGGCCCGCGCGCTGCCGGAGCTGGACCCGATGTCGGTGTTCACCAGCTATCAGGTGAATGTGCCGCAGATCGATGCCGCCATCGACCGCGAGAAGGCCAAGACCCACGGCGTGGCGATCAGCGACATCTTCGACACCATGCAGATCTACCTCGGCTCGCTGTACGCCAACGACTTCAACCGTTTTGGCCGTACCTATCAGGTCAACGTGCAGGCCGAACAGCAGTTCCGCCTGGAGCCCGAGCAGATCGGTCAGCTCAAGGTGCGCAACAATCGTGGCGAAATGGTCCCGCTGTCAGCCTTCCTCAAGGTCAGCGCCAGCTCCGGCCCGGATCGGGTGATGCACTACAACGGCTTCCTCACCGCCGAAATCAACGGCGCGGCAGCGCCCGGTTACAGCTCCGGCCAGGCCGAGGCGGCAATCGCCAAGCTGCTTAAGGAAGAACTACCCAACGGCATGAGCTTCGAGTGGACCGACCTGACCTACCAGCAGATTCTCGCCGGTAACAGCGCAATCTTCGTCTTCCCGCTCTGCGTGCTGCTGGCCTTCCTGGTGCTGGCCGCTCAGTACGAAAGCTGGAGCCTGCCGCTGGCAGTGATCCTTATCGTGCCGATGACCCTGCTCTCGGCCATCACCGGGGTGATCCTGGCGGGGGGCGACAACAACATCTTCACCCAGATCGGCTTGATCGTACTGGTGGGATTGGCCTGCAAGAACGCCATCCTCATCGTCGAATTCGCCAAGGAGAAACAGGAAGAAGGCATGGACCGCATCGCTGCGGTGCTGGAAGCCTGCCGCCTGCGTCTGCGGCCGATTCTGATGACCAGCTTCGCCTTTATCATGGGTGTGGTGCCCCTGGTACTGTCCTCCGGTGCCGGCGCAGAGATGCGTCATGCCATGGGCGTTGCGGTGTTCAGCGGCATGCTCGGTGTAACCTTCTTCGGCCTGCTGCTGACCCCGGTGTTCTATGTACTGATCCGCGCCTTTGTGGAGAAACGCGAAGCGCAGAAAGTGGCCCGTTTGCAGGAGGTGCAGGCATGAAAACATTAAATGCCAAGCCGCTGGCCATCAGCCTGCTGAGCTTTGCGCTGACAGCCTGTGCCGTCGGCCCAGACTACCAGGCACCGCAAACGGAGGCCGCCCAGCTGAGCGCAACACAAAGCAGCAACTACGATCGTTCGCGCTTCGAAGTCAGTTGGTGGCAGCAGTTCGATGACCCAACCCTCAACCAGTTGGTGCAACAGTCCCTGCAGGAAAACCGCCAGCTACGCGTGGCCTTTGCCCGCCTGCGTGCGGCCCAAGCTATCCGTGATGACCTCGGCAACGACCAGTTGCCGACCATCACCAGCCGCGCCAGTGGTGAGTTTGGCAAAGCCCAGCAACCGGGCGTAACCGAGCAGCGCGTGCGCAGCGAACGTTATGACATGGGCCTGGACATGCTCTGGGAGCTGGATCTGTTTGGCCGCATTCAGCGCCAACTGGAAGCCAGCGACGCCGAATTGGACGTGGCCGAAGCCGACTATCAGCAACTGCAGGTCAGCCTGATCGCCGAGCTGGTGGATGCCTACGGCAGCCTGCGTGGCGCGCAACTGCGCGAACGCATTGCCCGCGACAACCTGAAAAACCAGCAGGAGTCCCGTGCCATTACCGAGCAATTGCGTGAAGCCGGCGTCGGTAGTCAGCTGGATGTGCTGCGCAGCGATGCGCGCCTGGCAGGCACTGAAGCCAGCCTGCCGCAACTGCAGGCCGAACAGCAGCGCGCCAAGCACCGTATCGCCACCCTGCTCGGCCAACGCCCGGACCAATTGAGTGTGGACCTCTCGGCTCAGGACCTACCTGCCATTGCCAAAGCACTACCGGTTGGCGACCCCGGTGAGTTGCTGCGCCGCCGCCCGGATATCCGCGCCGCCGAACGGCAACTGGCCGCCGCTACCGCCAATATTGGCGTGGCCACGGCGGACTTGTTCCCACGGGTGAGTTTGTCCGGCTTCCTCGGTTTTACCGCCGGGCGCGGCTCGCAGCTGGGCGCTTCAAACGCACAAGCCTGGGGCCTGGCCCCGACTATCAGTTGGGCAGCGTTTGATCTGGGCAGTGTGCGTGCACGTCTACGCGGGGCCGAAGCCGAAGCCGATGGCGCGCTGGCCAACTATGAGCAACAAGTGCTGCTAGCCCTGGAAGAATCCGCCAACGCCTTTAGCGATTACGGTAAACGCCAGCAGCGGCTACTGGCTCTGCTACGCCAATCCGACGCCAG
>JAHJXZ010000064.1 GCA_018827205.1 Gammaproteobacteria bacterium
ACCAAAATCAATAATTATTGGGTTAGGCATTAGCTAAAGCTTATAGTTGAGCCTGATCGACACAGCCACACAGGTGATAATCGTGCGTAAGTCATTGCTGCGTATGACATTTAGACAAATTCAGGTATTTCGCTCGGTGTGCAGCCACCTCTCCTACAGCCGCGCGGCGGAGGAAATGGCCCTGACCCAACCGGCGGTGAGCCTGCAGATTCGCCAACTGGAAGAGTTGGTCGGCCAGCCACTGTTCGACTATGTCGGCAAGAAGCTCTACCTGACGGAGGCAGCCGAAGCGCTGCAGCGCGCCAGTGCGGATATTTTCGGCCGCCTGGAAAGCCTCGACATGCAGCTGGCCGACCTCCAGGGATCGCTACAAGGGCAGCTGAGCCTGGCCATAGAATCCAGCGCAAAGTACTTCGTTCCGCACCTTTTCGCAGCTTTTCGCCAACAATACCCGGAAGTCAACTTACAGCTGGTGGTCACCAATCACACTCAGGCACTGAAGCGCCTGAACGCCAACCGCGATGACCTGCTGATCATGTCGCGGGTGCCCACGGACATGAACCTGGAGTTTCTACCCTTCCTTAATAACCCGATCATCGCCGTGGCGCCGCCCGATCACCCGCTCTGCACACAAGACCAATTGAACCTGCAGGACCTCACCGCTTTTCCGCTGCTGATCCGCGAAGCCGGTTCCGGCACGCGCCAGGCCTGCGAAGAGTACTGCCACCAGAAGCGCGCGCACTTCGCCCAGACCCTAGAAGTCGGCTCCATGGAGGGCCAGTGCGAAGGGGTTATTGCCGGCCTTGGCCTGGCCCTGCTGCCACGCCACGCGGTGCGCCGCGAGCTGGAATGCGGCGCCTTGCGCGAACTGCCAGTCAGCGAGTTGCCGCTGCTGCGCAGCTGGTGCCTGGTGCACCCACGCAGCAAATACCTGTCACCGGTGGCCCAAGCGTTTTTCGCCTTCGTGCGCGATCAACGCAGCCTGATCAACGCCCTGGCAGAGCGTTTCGCTGAGCCGGCACCTGCTTCCCAGCCAGGTAGTTAACGGCAATCAGCTCGGGGTAATCCACCCACTGCTGCTGTAACCGGCGCTGCTCGGCATGCGCCTCGATGGCGCGACGGTATTCCATGCGGCGCTGATCGAGGATCTTGCGCCGTGCTTTGGCGTCACCATTTTCATGAGCCTGCGGTTTATCCAGATAGCCAGACATAGGGGCAACTCCCAAGCTGAATAAGGGAGTACCAGCATCGACTTTGGAGATGACATTTTGCTGACAATAAGATCGTTATTAACGATATTTCAGAAAGATCCAGCCCAACTCATTGCCACCCAGCGCGCAGGCTGCTCCCCCTCACTGGTGGAATTGAATAAGAGCGTTACACGGCTATCCAGCATCACCCAGGCAGCGCCGAGCTGCCCTCGCACCCAGGCACGGTCGCCGGAGGCTTGTTGCAGGCTAAAACGCCGTGCCCCCCAAGAGGCATCTATATCGTCAGCATCGTCGTGGACTCGACGAACGCCCTCAAAGCCTGCCAACAGCTCAAGATGGTCAGTCAGTGGATATTTGGCATTTAATCCCAAGCGCAGATCAGAAACGGCATGCTTACGCGCAGCAAGCGACATAGCCTGACTACCACCAGCCTCGTCATAAGACGAAACACGAGCCTCGACGTAATTCAAATCTGCATAAGGCGACAGTACTCCGCCCATGGGTCGCCATAAGCCTTCCCAGTCCAACCGCGAACGCAGCGCCCATGTATCGACTCCCAGGTTAGCGCTGGATGCTTCAGCACCAACGAGGGCGGTATAACCACGGGCGACCTTTGCGTCACTATGGTTGTAATACGCAGTCAGCGTTGACCACAAATCAGGCGACAACGCCGTCAATGGCGAGATGAACTCCAACAGCAGATAATCGCCTCGCTGCTTAAGCGTCTCCGGCCCAGATGTGCCCTCTTGCGCGCGGGTCTTGCCGAGCGCCAATCCAAGCTGGGCACCGCCCTCTGTCAGGCGCCGACACCCACCAACCTCAACTGCTGCACTCGAGCCGTCTGCACCGCCCAAGTCATCACCACCCCAATCACCTGCCAGCCAGGCACAACTCTGCTTATCTGGGGCGACGCGCATATCTAAAGGATGACCATGATTCCCCGTTAGCACTAAAACAGCCGAGTCCACAGCTAATCTGGAAATACCACCAGCCTGTCGGGCAAGCCCATCTAGCCCACTCGGCAGCAATTCGACATGCAACTGCACAAGATGCAGAGTCGACTCTTTTTGGATGTTGTAATCCGCAAGAGTACGGCCCTCCTCAAGAACCTTGCCAGCGAAAACCAAGCGCTGCTGATCCGGCGGAATACCTTCTTTTTCCTGAATTTTGGCCTTTACGTTCTCGACAGTGTCATTCGCCTCAACTTCCAGCAAAATAATGTCACCGGTTAGCGTTTTGACAAAAATTTGCATGGCAAACGCTGGCATGGATAAGCCACAGGCCAATACAACAAGCAGGGCGCGGGCAAAGAAAGAAACTCGAAGCGCACAACACATTGGAAAGATGTCCTAGCCGGAAAGGTCGAAACAGGCGTGAATGCTAGCAAGATGACATCTTACATACCAAGGCAATACACCTCGCTACTCATCCTGTTGCTTTACGCTCTTCGGCGACAGCCGCAGACTGCGCAGACTGCGCTTAACGCTCTTGAGGTGGTTAACCAGGCCTGGGCCGCGGGCCATGGCCACGCCCATGGCGAGCACGTCGATCACCACCAGATGAGCGATACGCGAGGTCAGCGGGGTGTAGATTTCGGTGTCTTCCTGCACGTCGATGGCCAGATTGACCGTGGCCAGGTCGGCCAACGG
>JAHJXZ010000065.1 GCA_018827205.1 Gammaproteobacteria bacterium
CAGGTTAAAGAAATCAAGTTTCGTCCAGGGACGGAGGAAGGGGATTACCAGGTAAAACTACGCAACCTGGTACGTTTCCTTAGTGATGGGGACAGGGCCAAGGTATCGCTTCGATTCCGCGGCCGTGAGATGGCGCATCAGGAGCTGGGCATGGAGCTGTTGAAGCGGGTTGAAAATGACCTGCTTGAATACGGCGCCGTTGAACAGCATCCAAAGATGGAAGGACGCCAGCTGATCATGGTCATCGCCCCCAAAAAGAAGAAATAACCACCAGGGCACGGCAGGCCTTGCGGTTATGTTTATCAACTGAATGCGGAGTATCCGAACATGCCAAAAATGAAAACCAAGAGTGGTGCGGCCAAGCGTTTTTTGAAAACCGCTACCGGCTTCAAGCACAAGCACGCTTTCAAGAGCCACATCCTGACCAAGATGTCCACTAAGCGTAAGCGTCATCTTCGCGGTAGCACCATGGTGCATCCGTCTGACGTAGCAAAAGTGGCGCGCATGCTGCGCGTTCGTTAATCGGTCAAGATAGAGGAAATTACTCATGGCTCGTGTTAAGCGCGGCGTTATCGCTCGCAAGCGTCACAAAAAAATTCTGAAACTCGCTAAAGGCTACTACGGTGCGCGTTCGCGCGTATTCCGCGTTGCCAAGCAGGCTGTAATCAAGGCAGGCCAGTACGCCTACCGTGACCGCCGTCAGAAGAAGCGTCAGTTCCGCGCACTGTGGATCGCCCGTATCAACGCCGGTGCACGTGTTAACGGTCTGTCCTACAGCCGTTTCATCGCTGGTCTGAAGAAAGCGTCCATTGAGATCGACCGTAAGGTTCTGGCTGATCTGGCAGTGAACGAAAAAGCGGCGTTTGCTGCGATTGTCGAGAAAGCGAAAGCCGTTCTGGCTTAAGTCCCCGACAATCACCGGGCTCGCCCGGTGCTAAACGTCACCAATAGGGGAAGAGCCTTTAAGCTCTTCCCCTATTTCGTATCTGGAGTCTGTAAATGGAAAATCTGGATGTGCTGGTCTCGCAAGCGCTTGAGGCCGTTAGCCACACCGACGATGTGAATGCCCTGGAGCAGTTGCGGGTTCACTATCTGGGCAAAAAAGGCGAATTGACTCAGGTGATGAAGACCCTGGGCAATCTTTCGGCAGAAGAACGTCCGCAAGCCGGTGCGTTGATCAATGCCGCCAAGGATCAGGTTCAGGACGCCCTGAACAGCCGTAAGGCAACTCTGGAGCAGGCCGCGCTGAGCGCCAAGCTCGCCGCCGAAAAAATCGACGTGACCCTGCCAGGCCGCGGTCAGACTTCTGGTGGTCTGCACCCTGTCACTCGGACATTGGAGCGCGTTGAGCAGTTTTTCACCCGCATTGGCTACGGTATTGCCGAAGGCCCGGAAGTGGAAAACGATTACCACAACTTTGAAGCGCTCAATATCCCAGGCCATCACCCGGCCCGGGCGATGCATGACACCTTTTATTTCAACGCGAACATGTTGCTGCGCACCCACACCTCGCCGGTACAGGTGCGCACCATGGAGTCGCAGCAGCCACCGATCCGCATTGTTTGCCCCGGTCGCGTTTATCGCTGCGACTCCGATATCACTCACTCGCCGATGTTCCACCAGGTAGAAGGCCTGCTGGTCGACGAAGGTGTGAGCTTTGCTGACCTCAAGGGCACCATTGAGGAGTTTCTCCGGGTGTTCTTCGAAAAGCCTCTGGGCGTACGTTTCCGTCCTTCGTTTTTCCCTTTCACCGAGCCATCGGCCGAAGTCGACATGCAATGCGTGATGTGCAGCGGCAAAGGCTGCCGCGTCTGCAAGCAGACCGGCTGGCTGGAAGTCATGGGCTGCGGCATGGTGCACCCGAATGTGTTGCGCATGTCTGGCATTGATCCGGAAAAATACTCCGGTTTCGCCTTCGGTATGGGTGTTGAGCGTCTGGCCATGCTGCGTTACGGCGTCAACGATTTACGGCTGTTCTTTGATAACGACCTGCGGTTCTTGGCGCAATTTCGCTAGCGCCCTCGCATTCCGTAATCGAATTGGTTCAGGAGAACAGACAGTATGAAATTCAGTGAACAATGGCTGCGTAGCTGGGTAAACCCGCAGGTTTCCCGCGACGATCTGGTTGCCCGCCTGTCCATGGCTGGCCTTGAAGTTGACAGCGTATCGTTGGCTGCCGGCGTATTCAGTGGCGTAGTGGTGGGTGAGGTGCTGAGCGCCGAGCAGCACCCCGATGCCGACAAGCTGCGCGTGTGCCAGGTCAGTAATGGTGCGGAAACCTTTCAGGTGGTGTGCGGCGCGCCCAATGTGCGCCCTGGCCTGAAGATTCCGTTCGCCATGATCGGTGCCGAACTGCCCGGCGACTTCAAAATCAAGAAAGCCAAGCTGCGCGGCGTTGAGTCCAACGGCATGCTTTGCTCGGCTTCTGAGCTGCAGATCAGCGAAGAAAATGACGGTCTGATGGAGCTGCCGGCTGATGCGCCGGTGGGCCAAGATATTCGTGTCTATCTGGATCTGGATGACGCCAGCATCGAAGTCGATCTGACTCCGAATCGCGGCGATTGCCTGTCGTTGGCTGGTCTGGCGCGTGAAGTCGGTGCTTTGTACGCCGCGCCTGTCACTCGCCCGGTAGTTGCGGCAGTTGCGCCGAGTCATGATGAAGTGCGCCCAGTTGAAATTCTGGCTGCGCAGGCCTGCCCGCGTTACCTCGGTCGGGTTGTACGCAATGTCGATTTGTCCAAGCCCACACCGTTGTGGATGGTTGAGCGTCTGCGTCGCGCCGATGTGCGCAGTATCGATGCTGCTGTCGACATCACCAACTACGTGATGCTTGAACTGGGTCAGCCACTGCATGCGTTCGATCTTGCTGAAATCAATGGCGGCATCCGTGTGCGAATGGCGGAGGAGGGCGAGAAGCTTGTCCTGCTTGATGGTCAGGAAGTCAGTCTGCGTAGCGATACGCTGGTGATCGCCGATCACAGCCGTGCTTTGGCCATTGCCGGTGTGATGGGCGGCGAGCACAGCGGCGTCAACGAAAAGACCCGCGATCTGTTTCTTGAAAGTGCGTTCTTCGACACCATCGCCATCGCTGGCAAGGCTCGCTCCTACGGTTTGCACACGGATGCGTCGCACCGCTTCGAGCGTGGCGTGGACTGGCAGCTGGCCCGCGAGGCGATGGAGCGTGCGACTGCGCTTTTGCTGGAAATCGTTGGTGGCGAAGCCGGGCCGATTATCGAAGTCGTCAATCAGGAGCAGCTGCCGAGTGTTGCGCCGATCACGCTGCGCGCTGAGCGCATTGAGCAGATGCTCGGCATGAAGATGGATGATGCCGAAATTGTCCGTTTGCTGGCGGCTTTGGGCTTGGACATTCGTGCCGATGGCGAAGGGCAGTGGCAGGTTGGTGTGCCAAGTCATCGCTTCGATATCAGCCTGGAAGTCGATCTGATCGAAGAGCTTGCCCGCTTGTATGGTTACAACCGCTTGCCTGTGCGTTACCCGCAAGCGCGTTTGGCTCCGCAGGCAAAGGCTGAAGCTGCAGTCGAACTACCCGCGCTGCGCCGTTTACTGGTTGCTCGTGGTTATCAGGAAGCGATCACCTACAGCTTTATCGATCCCAAATTGTTCGAGCTGTTCAATCCTGGTGTTGCTCCGCTGATGCTGGCTAACCCCATCTCCGCAGATATGGCTGCGATGCGATCTTCCTTGTGGCCAGGTCTGGTCAAAGCGCTTGAGCACAACTTGAATCGTCAGCAATTGCGTGTGCGCCTCTTCGAAAGTGGTTTGCGCTTTGTCGGTCAGCTCGAAGGCTTGAAGCAAGAGCCGATGCTGGCGGGTGTGATTTGTGGTGGTCGCTTGCCAGAAGGCTGGGCGCACGCTCGTGATAATGTCGACTTCTATGATGTGAAGGCCGATGTTGAGGCGCTGCTGGCCAGTGCGGGCGCAAGTGCTAGCTTTGCCTTTGTGCCTGGTGAGCATGCCGCGTTACATCCGGGGCAAACAGCTAGGATTGAGCGTGACGGGCGTCTTGTGGGGTACCTTGGCGCAATTCATCCTGAGTTATCGAAAGCGCTGGGCTTAGATCAAGCTGTTTTCATGTTTGAGCTGGTGTTGGGCGAAATCACTCAGGGTGTTATGCCTAAGTTTCAGGAGCTGTCCAAGTTCCCTGAAGTGCGGCGTGACCTGGCTTTGCTGGTGGGTCGTGATGTGCCAGCGCAGGATTTGCTTGGTTCTATCCGGGAAACGGCAGGCGAGTGGCTGACTGACCTCAAGCTATTTGACGTGTATCACGGTAAAGGTATTGATCCTGATAGAAAAAGCCTTGCTGTCGGCTTGACCTGGCAGCATCCATCGCGCACTCTAAATGACGATGAGGTGAGTACCACAACGCAAAATATTCTCACCTCCCTGGAACAAAGGTTCAACGCCACGTTAAGGAAGTAGCGTATGGGGGCTCTGACGAAAGCTGAGATGGCGGAACG
>JAHJXZ010000066.1 GCA_018827205.1 Gammaproteobacteria bacterium
GATGAGGCGATTTATCAATTGCGCGATGTCGGCGTGCTTGATCACAGCCAGACGCGGCGCGCCAGCCCTTGGCGCTTGCAGGCTGACTCGTTCATCTATATCGCCCAAGGTCATTTTGTACCGCCGGGCTCAGCCTATCCGCGTCCCAATGTGGTGGCCGAAGAGGCCTACAAAGGCTTTATCGAGTATTTCCCTATGGTCCGTCGCGCCAAGGCGCCGCTAGGATTGGAGGAGTCTCTTACCGCTGCCCGTGAAGCCGGGGCGCATTATCTGTTGTACAGCCGCTTTGCCTACGCCGATGACCGTATCGGCACCGTTGAAGAGTGGGAGGATCAGGAGGCCCTGGATCGTCTGGGCACCGATCGCGGGGTGATTCAGTTGATGCTGATCGAGACCAATACTCGCTATTTGGTCGACACCACGCGCATTCGTAGCCGCGGAGGCTTCCTGACGCTTTATGATGCCAAGCCTGAGGATCTGATCGGTCCGGCGCTGCAGGATTACGCGCGGCGTTTGATAGGCTTGGGGCATTGAGTGATGACTGATACAGGCAAGGCCGGCGACCTGCTGGCGCAGATACCCAAAGGCGAGGGCAAAGGCTTGCCACCGGTGCACCTGTGGAATCCGACGTTTTGCGGTGATATCGATATGCGCATCGCTCGCGATGGCACCTGGTATTACATGGGTACGCCGATTGGCCGCAAGCCGATGGTTAAACTGTTCTCCACCATTATTCGCCGCGACGGCGATAAGTACGTGCTGGTGACGCCGGTGGAAATGGTCGGCATTCAGGTTGATGACGCGCCCTTTGTGGCGATCAGTCTGCAGGTGATCGGTGCGGGCGAGGCGCAGGTGCTGAGCTTTGTCACCAATGTCGAAGATGAGGTGGTAGCTGGCAGCGAGCATCCGTTGCGGGTCGAACTCGACGCTCTGACCGAGGAGCCGGCGCCCTACGTGCATGTGCGGACTAATCTCGAGGCGCTGATCCACCGCAATGTGTTTTATCAGCTGGTAGAGCTGGCAGTGCCACGCGAGATCAATGGCGAGACCTGGCTGGGTGTGTGGAGCAGTGGCGAGTTTTTCCCCATTGGTCCGCAGCCAAACTGATCTTCTTTCCTGATTACGGTTGAATTCAACGTAATAAAAAAGGCTCCCGAAGGAGCCTTTTTTGCGTCTTACATGTTGGGGTAGTTAGGCCCGCCGGTGCCTCAAGGGGCCACCCAGTTGATGTTCTGGGCTGGGTCCTTGATGTCACAGGTTTTGCAGTGCACGCAGTTCTGCGCGTTGATCTGGAACTTCTGCTCGCCATCTTCCTTGGTGACGATTTCGTAAACGCCGGCTGGGCAATAGCGCTGCGCCGGTTCGTCGTACATTGGCAGGTTCTTGCTCAGCGGAATGCTCGGGTCGGTGAGCTTCAGGTGGCAGGGTTGTTCCTCTTCATGGTTGGTGTTGGAGAGGAATACCGAGCTGAGCTTGTCGAAGCTGAGCTTGCCGTCGGGTTTCGGGTAGCTGATCTTCTGCGCGTCTGCTGCCGGCTTCAGGCAGGCATAGTCAGGCTTAGTGTCGTGCAGGGTGAAGGGGATTTTGCCGCCAAAGATGTTCTGGTCAACCCAGTTGAAACCACCGCCGAGCAGTGGGCCGAACTTATGGATTGCCGGGCCGAAGTTGCGGCTGCGGAACAGTTCGTCATACAGCCAGCTGGCCTTGAATGCGTCGACATAGCCGGTCAGCTGATCGCCGCCTTCTTTGCCAGCAAACAGTGCGTCAGCTACCGCTTCAGCAGCTAGCATGCCGGACTTCATGGCGGTGTGGCTGCCTTTGATTTTGGCGAAGTTCAGTGTGCCGAGGTCGCAACCGATCAGCGCGCCACCGTTGAAGACCATTTTCGGCAGCGAGTTGAGGCCGCCCTTGGCGATCGCGCGAGCGCCATAAGCAACACGCTTGCCGCCGTCCAGGTACTGAGCGATAACAGGGTGATGCTTGTAGCGCTGGAACTCATCGAATGGCGACAGGTGCGGGTTGCTGTACGACAGGTCAACGATCAGACCGACGACTACCTGGTTGTTTTCCAGGTGATAGAGAAAGGAGCCCCCGGTGTTTTCGGTGCCGACGATATCCAGCGGCCAGCCGGCGGTGTGAACCACCAGGCCTTGCTCGTGCTTAGTTGGGTCGATGTCCCAGATTTCCTTGATGCCGATGCCGTAATGCTGAGCGTCGGCTTCGGAGTCGAGGTTGAATTTCTTGATCAGCTGCTTGCCGATATGGCCACGGCAGCCTTCGGCGAACAGGGTGTACTTGGCGCGCAGTTCCATGCCTGGGGTGTAGTAACCCTCTTTCGGGTGACCTTCGCGATCAACACCCAGATCGCCAGTGAGAATGCCGTAAACCGCGCCTTCTTCGTTGATCAGCGCTTCCTGAGCGGCGAAGCCTGGGTAGATTTCTACGCCGAGGTTTTCCGCCTGCTGCGCTAGCCAGCGGCAGAGGTTGCCCAGGGAAATGATGTAGTTGCCATGGTTGTGCATGGTCTTGGGTACGAAGAAGTCCGGAACCCTGGTGGCCTTCTCGGCATTGCTGAGCACGTAGATGTCATCGCGCTTGACCGGCGTGTTCAGCGGGGCGCCGAGCTCTTTCCAGTCAGGGAACAGTTCATTCAATGCACGCGGCTCGAACACCGCGCCGGAAAGAATGTGTGCGCCGACTTCGGAGCCTTTTTCGACCACGCAGACGCTGATTTCTTTGCCGGCTTCTGCGGCTTTCTGCTTCAGTCGGCAGGCGGCGGACAAACCAGCTGGGCCGGCGCCGACGATGACGACGTCGAATTCCATAAATTCGCGTTCCACAGGCAATCTCCTACTCAGGGCTCTCTAATTTTATTTGGCGATCGAGCTCGTTCCATGAGCGATGCTGGCGCATTATATCCAGACCCTTCGGATGGGCCAATACAAACGTTTGTTTGAATTTTCTGTAGGGCTGTTAGAATCTTACTACATCGCTGACGATTGGCCGGTTCGTTGTATTGACCAGTCTAGGTCGTGCGGTCAAGATACGGGCGGTTTTGTGTCTGCCGTTATTGGTCGACTCCCGGTTCCGGCCGGTCTGTAGTTCCCGCCATGTTCGCTTCTGGCGACATTCTTATTCACCGGAGAGTAACGAGGAATCCATGAAGGTTCTTGTAGCTGTCAAACGAGTGGTCGACTACAACGTCAAAGTTCGCGTCAAAGCGGACAACAGCGGCGTTGATCTTGCCAACGTCAAGATGTCGATGAACCCTTTCTGCGAAATCGCCGTGGAAGAAGCTGTACGCCTGAAAGAAAAAGGCGTGGCGAGCGAGATCGTTGTCGTAACCATCGGCCCAGCCACTGCTCAAGAGCAGCTGCGTACCGCGCTGGCGCTGGGGGCTGACCGTGCCATTTTGGTTGAGTCTGCTGATGAGCTGAACTCGCTGGCTGTGGCCAAACTGCTCAAGGCAGTAGTCGACAAAGAACAGCCTCAGCTGGTGATCATGGGCAAGCAGGCCATCGACAGCGACAACAACCAGACCGGGCAAATGCTGGGCGCGTTGACTGGCTTCGGCCAGGGCACCTTCGCTTCCAAGGTTGAAGTGGCTGGCGACAAGGTCAACGTAACCCGCGAAATCGACGGCGGTCTGCAGACCGTTGCGCTGAACCTGCCGGCTATCGTGACCACCGACCTGCGTCTGAACGAGCCGCGTTATGCGTCGCTGCCGAACATCATGAAAGCCAAGAAGAAGCCGCTGGAAACCGTTACCCCGGGCGACCTGGGTGTTTCCACCGCTTCCACCGTGAAAACCCTGAAAGTCGAAGCGCCTGCTACCCGCAGCGCCGGCATCAAGGTCAAGTCCGTGGCTGAACTGGTCGAGAAACTGAAGAACGAGGCGAAGGTAATCTAAATGACTATCCTGGTTATCGCTGAACACACCAATGCCGCCCTGGCTCCAGCCACGCTGAACACCGTGGCTGCTGCCGCGAAGATCGGTGGCGACATCCACGTTCTGGTTGCTGGTTCCGCTTGCGGCGCTGCTGCCGAAGCTGCTGGCAAAATTGCTGGCGTGGCCAAGGTGCTGGTTGCTGACAACGCCGCTTTCGCTCACCAGCTGCCGGAAAACGTCGCGCCGCTGGTAGCCGAGCTGGGCAAGGGCTACAGCCACATTCTGGCTGCTGCTACCAGCAACGGTAAAAACATCCTGCCACGCGTTGCTGCTGCGCTGGACGTTGATCAGATCTCGGAAATCATCGCTGTTGAAAGCGCTGACACTTTCAAGCGTCCGATCTATGCCGGTAACGCCATCGCCACCGTGCAATCCTCCGCTGCCGTTAAAGTCATCACCGTGCGTAGCACCGGTTTTGATCCGGTTGCTGCTGAAGGCGGCTCTGCTGCCGTTGAAGCAGTTGGCGGCGCAGCTGACGCTGGCAAATCGGCTTTCGTCGGTGAAGAACTGGCCAAGTCCGATCGTCCTGAACTGACCGCTGCCAAGATCGTCGTTTCCGGCGGCCGCGGCATGCAGAACGGTGACAATTTCAAGCACCTGTACGCTCTGGCCGACAAGCTGGGCGCAGCTGTAGGTGCCTCGCGCGCCGCAGTCGACGCAGGTTTTGTACCGAACGATATGCAGGTCGGTCAGACCGGCAAGATCGTTGCGCCTCAGCTGTATATCGCCGTTGGTATTTCCGGCGCAATCCAGCACCTGGCCGGCATGAAAGACTCCAAGGTGATCGTTGCGATCAACAAGGACGAAGAAGCGCCGATCTTCCAGGTAGCCGATTACGGTCTGGTAGCAGACCTGTTTGAAGCTGTACCTGAGCTGGAGAAACTGGTTTAAGCCGGTTTCCCTCGCTCATAAAAAACCCGCTCAGTGAGCGGGTTTTTTTATGTTCAGCACATCCAGGTGCTTCACTCCTTCGGGTTTTGCGTGCAAACAGGCTCCCGGCGTTTTTGTAGCCTGCACCCATAGCGGCTCCACTCCGGATCGTCGGATGCGATGTTAAAAATAGCCTCCTGCCATTTTGTGCACTAATTCGGCAATGTTTGTAGAAAGGTCCGATAGTGCTGCGCGGTCAGCTCTGCGCGCTCAATCATCGGCGCATGACCGGTGTCCGGCATGATGACTACGCTGGGTTTGCGCAGCAGCGGTTGCATGACTTCCACGCTGGATACATGCAAGGCTCGATCTTCTGCGCCCCAGATAATCAGCGTTGGCGCCTGGATCTTTGGCAGCTCAGGTTCCAGTGGAATATAGCGCTCTATCAGGTGAGCAAACACCTGGTCGTAGTGCGCGCTGTTGGCGATGGCCTGCTCGGCGAAATAGCCCTTAAGCGATTCCGGCAGGTAAGGCGGCTGCACGAAGATAAAGTCGAGCAGGCGTTGAAAATCCTCGGTGCTTTTCACCACCAACGGATTAGGCTCGCCGCGCTGTAGCCGTTGCATCAGTTCGCTGGGTTGCGGCGAACTGATGCCCGCGTTGTCGAGTAACGCCAGAGATAGGGTTCTGTGCGGATAGCGCGCGGCATAAAGCGCGCTGATATGCCCGCCCATGGAATTGCCGATCAAGTGCAGCTGCTCAATGCCCAATGCATCAATCACGCTGGCCAGGCGTTCGGTCTGGGTGCCGACATCGTAACTGCCGGCTGGTTTGTCGCTGGCACCGAAACCTGGCAGGTCGAGGGCAATAACTCGGAAATCCTGACTGAGGTGGCGGGCGAAGCGCAGCCAGTTGTCCTTGTTGGCGGCAAAGCCATGCACCATGAGGATGGTTTGTGCGCTGCTTGGGCCGCCCTCGTAGTAATGAATGCTAAGATCGCCCACGCTGATCTGTTTGAGGCTCAGCCCGGCACGCTGTCGCTCCACCAACTGTGTGCTCGTCAATAAGGCGGCGGGCGACAGATAGAGCAGGGCGGCGGTGCCGGCGAGCAGTAGCATCAAGGCTGCGATCAGTTTTTTCATGTTTAGTCTTTATCGCGAATTCGTATGGATGCGTATTAAGCTAGCATGATCTAGAAGTCTCCCGGTGTGTGGCCGCAGATGCCCATCCAAGGTTAAGTCGAGAAGTTGCCAATGCTTGAGCGTGGTTTTTATAGGTCGTTTCTCCTGCTGTTCGCTGTGCTGCTGATGCCGGCGTCTGCCGTTGCCGCAGGCAAGTGCGAGCGTCTGGTGGCGACTGGTAATCCGGAGTACCCACCCTACCTCTGGCGCGATCCGCAGAATCCTCAGCAACTGATTGGTGCCAATGCCGACCTGTTGCAGCACCTGGCCAAGGAATTGGGCGTGGCCGTGGACATCATTTATACCGGCCCCTGGTCACGTGCGCAGGATGAAGTGCGCACCGGCCGTGTCGACCTGATTGCCGGTGCCTTCCTGACCTTGCCGCGCCTGGGCGTCATGGACTATGTGCACCCGGCGTTCTATTACACCCCCAGCGTGGTGTGGGTGCATCGCGGTGCGGAGTTCCCCTATGCCGGCTGGGATGACCTGCGCAATCGCACCGGCGATACCCTGGTCAACAACAGTTTTGGCCAGACTTTTGATGCCTATGCCAAGGACAATCTGACCCTGGAAGGTGTCGCCAGCCTGAGTCAGGCATTCCAAAAACTCCTGCTGGGGCGTACCGACTACGTGCTGTACGAGCGTTATCCGGGGCAAGCGCTGGCCGATAGCCTGGGCATGCAGGACGATCTGCTGGTGCTTGATCCACCGATCTCCAGCGAAGGCCTCTACCTCACGTTGTCGCATAACTCGGCCTGTAACGATGCGTGGCTGCGCGGCATGTTGGCGAAGAAAATGAATGAGGCAATCGCCAGCGGGTTGCCGGACGTTATGCTGCAGCGCAATTTGCAGCGCTGGAAAGATCAACAGCTCACACCCACCGGTGATGCTGAACAGTAGGGAAAATCTGTGATTTATCGACGTATCTGTGTGGCCTTGCTGCCACTCATGCTCAGCGCCTGCGCATCTGATCCCGCACCCAATGAGCAACTGCGCTTGACCGAGCAGGCGCTCAGCCAGGCCAAGGCGCTGGGTATTTCCGCCGAGCAGTCGGCTTCGTTACGCCTTGCGGAGGAAAAACTCGCCCTGGCGCAAGCGGCTATGCAGGACGAGGATTACAAGCAGGCGCGGGTGCATGCCGAGCAGGCCGAGTTGGATGCGCGGCTGGCCGAAGCTGAGCACCTGACCGAAAAAAGCCAGCAGCAACTGGCCGAGCTGAGCAACGCCATCAATCGCTTGCGCAAACAGCTGGGGGGCTTGCAATGAAGCATGCCCAACAAAGCCTGTTGGCGATTTTCGCGGCTGCATTGTTGACTGGTTGCGCGTCCTCGCACAGCTCCAGCGAGCAGGCACTGCAGGGCGCACACGCGGCCTTTCAACAGGTCAAGGAAGACTCTGACGTGCTACGTAGCGCACCCAAGGACCTGATTCGCGCCGGCGAGTCGCTGGCCAAGGCAGATCGCCTGTCGAGCTACTGGGGTAGCGCCGATGATGTCAGCCACTATGCCTATCTCAGCCAGCAGTACAGTGCGATTGCCGGGCAGAAGAGCGCACTCAATTTGAACCAGGAACGTGCGGTCAAGCTGGAGCTGGAGCGCCAGCGGCTGCAGTTGGCCTTGCGTGAGGCCAAGCTGCTCAGTGTGCAGGATCAGAGCAACTGGCTCGAAGAACAGATGGTTAGCCTGGCCACCATCCAAAGCGAACGCGGCCTGGTGATGACTCTCGGTGATGTGCTGTTCGATGCCGGCCACTGTGACCTGAAAGCTTCGGCAAACCGCACCGTACTGAAGCTGGTGCAGTTCCTGCAGCTCAACCCGCGACGCGTCGTGCGCATCGAGGGCTATACCGATAGTCGTGGCGATGCTCAGGAAAACCTCGAACTGTCCCGCGCTCGTGCCCAGGCAGTAGCCGATGTACTGGTCGATCTGGGCATCGATGCCAAGCGCATCGAAGTGCAGGGCCATGGCGAGAGCTTCCCGGTAACCGAGAACGCCTCGGCCAAAGGCCGGGCGCAGAATCGTCGGGTGGAGATCGTGTTCTCCGACGAACAAGGCAATCTCGGCTCGTCGCGCTAAGCCTTTTTGTCGTTAAGAAGCCTCGGTTAACCGGGGCTTTTTATTGCCTGCCGTTCAGACTGGTGTAGCCACACAATCCGCACAGTTATCGATTGAGCCGTTACAGTCCTGGCGGCCTTGCACTGTATCGTCCACAATTCAGTGAGCTGTACCGGTGCAATTGTTAAAGCCCGGTTTACTGTTACGGTTCAGTCAAGCAGGAACGCGGTCATGACCAATCTGTTGCTTTATCAGCGCATTGCCCAGCAGCTGGCGGAAGACATCCGCCGTGGCGTCTACCAGCCCGGTGAGCGGGTGCCTTCGGTGCGCAAGATGAGTGCGCAGCTCAGCGTCAGCCATGCCACCGTGCTGCAGGCTTACGCTAATCTGGAAGACCAAGGCTTGATTCGCGCGCGCCCGCAGTCCGGCTTCTACGTGCACCAGACCCCGGCCCTGACTGCGCCAACCCCGGATATCGCCCGCGTAGAGCGACCTGGTTTGGTGACGCGCAGCAGCATCATCAATCAGGTGCTCACCGAGTCGCGCCGCGAGGGGGTGTTCCCCCTTGGTGCTGCAGTGCCGCATGTGGATTACCTGCCGGTACGCGCGTTGCACCAGCAGTTGGCCAAGGTCACTCGTTTTCACAGTGCGCGGGCTTTCAGCTATATGTTCAGCCCAGGCTTCGAGCCGCTGCGCCGCCAGGTGGCGATTCGTATGCGCGACGCCGGCGTGGTGGTCGACCCGACTGAGGTGGTGATCACTCACGGCTGCGTGGATGCGCTGCAGATGAGCCTGCGCGTGCTGACCAAACCGGGTGATCTGATCGCCGCCGAGTCGCCGACCTATTACGGTCTGTTGCAACTGGCCGACCTGCTCGGGCTGAAAGTCATCGAGATTCCCAGCGATCCGACCACCGGTATCAGTCTGGAGGCTTTGCAACTGGCAGCGAACCAATGGCCAATTAAGGCGCTGGTACTGACCGCGAGGCTGAGCAACCCGCTGGGCGGCACCATTCCCGAAGAGCGTCAGCGTCAGCTGCTGCGTTTGGCGAGTGACTACGATATTCAGATCATCGAAGACGATATCTACGGTGAGCTGATGTTCGAGCAAGGCCCGACCAAGGCGCTCAAATCCCATGACCGCGAAGGGCGGGTGGTGTATTGCTCGAGCTTCTCGAAAACCCTCTCACCGGGTGTGCGTATCGGCTGGATTGTCGCCGGCAAGTATCAGGATGAAATCCAGCGTTTGCAGACCTTCAGCACCCACTCGGCGTGTAGCGTGACGCAGATGGCGGTAGCGGCCTATCTGGAGAACGGTGGTTACGATCGCCACCTGCGCTTTATCCGTCAGGAGTACCGCAAGAACCTCAGCGCCTTCCAGCTGGCGGTGCAGCAATATTTCCCGGAAGGCACGCAGATGAGTCGGCCCAAGGGCGGTTTTATTCTCTGGGTCAGCCTGCCGGCGCGTGTCAATACCAAGGACCTTCACGTACGCGCCCTGCAGCAGGGCATCAGCATTGCGCCGGGGCTGATCTTCAGTAATACCGAGCAGTTCAACCACTGCATCCGCCTGAACTGTGGTATTCCATGGAACCGTGAAGCCGAGCGCGCTTTGATGACCCTGGGCATGCTGGCTGGGCAGTTGTGTCAGGAAGGCGCTGCGAGTTTTTAACAGCGGCTTAACCCGATGTAGCCAAGGGCTGCGTCTACCTAAGCGAATGGTTTATTCGCTCGCTCAGGAGATGCGCCCATGTCTGCTTACCCCGTATTGCTTACTCGTCCTCTGCTTGCCGGTTTTGCCGCTGGCGTACTGATCAGCCTCGGTGCTTGCAGCGCCGCCAACCCTGAAGCACCGGCCACCGAGACTGGCACCCCGCAGCTCAGCGATCAGTCACATGACCGGGAGCGCGCCGAGTTGCATGAGCAACTGGCCGCAGCCCCGGCGGAACTGCAACGCAAAAGCCAGGTGGCGGGCAGAGCCATGATGCCCAACGTGGCGTATGCGCCGATGCCGATGTCTGTACAGGTCGATGCCTTGCCGCCCGGTTATCGGGATCAGAACCGCGAGCAGTATCAGAAACTGGCGGACAACCCGGTGCATGCCGTGGCCGAAACACCGGTGTCGACCTTTAGCATCGATGTGGATACTGGCAGCTACGCCAATGTGCGGCGCTTTCTCAATGGCGGGCAATTGCCGCCGCAGGATGCGGTGCGCCTGGAGGAGCTGGTCAATTACTTCCCCTATGCCTATCCGCTGCCCAAGGGCGATGTGCCGTTTGGCGTGCACACTGAGCTGGCGGCCACGCCCTGGAACCCGCAGAGCCGTTTGCTGCGTATCGCCATCAAGGCCTCGGACCTGCGCGTAGAGGAATTGCCGCCGGCCAATCTGGTATTTCTGGTGGATGTCTCCGGCTCGATGGATCGCCGCGATGGCCTGCCCATGGTGCAAAGCACGTTGAAGCTGCTGGTCGAGCAGCTGCGCGCCCAGGACAAGGTATCGCTGGTGGTGTATGCCGGCTCATCCAGCGTGGTGCTGGAGCCAACATCCGGCAGCGAGAAATCCAAGATTCGCGCCGCTATCGATCAACTTACAGCGGGCGGTTCAACGGCTGGTGAGTCGGGCATCCAGCTGGCGTACCAGCAGGCACAGCAGGGCTTTATCGATGGCGGGATCAACCGCATCCTGCTAGCCACCGATGGTGACTTCAACGTCGGTATCAGCGATTTCGAAACCCTCAAACAACTGGCCGCCGATAAGCGCAAGACTGGCGTCTCTCTGACCACCCTGGGCTTTGGCACCGACAACTACAACGAGCGGTTGATGGAGCAGCTGGCCGACGCCGGCGACGGTAACTACGCCTATATCGATAACCTGCGCGAAGCGCGCAAGGTGCTGGTTGATCAGCTCAGCTCGACCCTGGCGACGGTTGCCAGCGATGTGAAGATTCAGGTCGAGTTCAACCCGGC
>JAHJXZ010000067.1 GCA_018827205.1 Gammaproteobacteria bacterium
CTTTACGCCGCAGGCCGACAGCAGCCCGGAGGTGGCCTGTCCGCTGAACAATACCTTGCGCGTACAGAGCTCAGGAGTTGCGTTCAGCAGCAGCTTTATCGCCAGCTGCCCGCTGGCGGCGGCCTTTGCTCTGTTCGAGCAGCATGATCTGCAGCCAACTGCCCAGGCGGTGTTTGGCCAGCGCGTGGCGCGGGTAGAGCATGTGGGCAGCTTCGCCTGTCGCACCATTGCCGGCAGTCAACGGCGCAGCCAGCATGCGTCGGCTAATGCGCTGGATATCATTGGCTTTCGTTTGGCTGATGGCCGGCGCATCAGCGTGCTGCAGGATTGGTCCAAACAGGGCAAGAACGCTGAGTTTCTGCGCCAAGTGCAGCAGGGTGCCTGTCGGCGTTTCAACACCACTCTGGGGCCGGAGTACAACGCGGCCCACCGTGACCACTTTCATGTAGATATGGGGCTGTGGCGGATGTGCCGTTAAGTGCTTAACGCTGTGCCAATAGCAGGTCGGCAGCCTGGCCACTGCGGCCGTTGGCAAATTCGAAGCGGCCAAGTTGGGCGATTTCGTCGTAAGCGCCCAGGGCAATTTTTACGTCGCGCACTTGCAGGTCGATGGCGCTGACGCCGGCTTGGCTCAGCGACTGGCTGGACTGCCGGCCCTGGGCATCGAAACGCAGCAGGCTCAGACGTTCGAAGATCGCATCCTGGCTATCGATGCGGCCGTCACCGTTGTCATCGTATTTGCGCAGCTCGGCAAAGCCGTTGGCGGCGCCGTTCTGGTCGCCGAACAACTCGCGGCCATCGTCGATGCGGCCGTTGCCGTTGCGGTCATAGGCGAGCAGGGCGTCGTCACCAGTGGGCACGCTGATCTGGTCGAGCTTGCCGTCGGCATTCAGGTCGAAATTTACTGAACGATTCAGGCCGCTGGTGCTGAAGCCGTTACCGGCCAGATCGAGCACCAGTGGGTCGGTTTTCTGCGGTTCGGCGTTGATATTGACGTTCAGCTCCAGCTCGCGCTGGGCGGCCAGTTCCTGAAAATCACTGGCCTGAGCAGTGACGGCGGGTGGCTCGCTGGGTGTTTCCGGCGGGCTGGCGGGCGCCTCGGCCTCGACTTCATTGGGCATCAGGGTGCGCCGCAGAATCTGGTAATCCAGCGAGGCGCGCTTGCCTTCCGCCAGCGTCTCGCTGATCGAGCTGGTGTTGGCGGCCGACGGTGCGGCGCTGCGTGGGGCAGAAATGACGTCGAACATAGCGAACTCGGTGCGGCTGGAAGCTGCCGGGTCTGGCAAAATGCCGCTCAGGCAGGTTATCGGCCGCTGCGGCGGTCAGTTGAGTGATTTTTGAGCACATTTTCTGATGAGTGATGAGCGGCTAATAGCCAGAATTCGTATGCAAGCCCTGGCTCCCCATCTGCAGGCAGCGGCTGAAACCTGGGCCGCACGCCTGGGTTTACCGCTGGAGGGGGAGAGCGAGTTTGCCCTGCAACTGGGCGAGGGCGGCTTGCAGCTGGTGGAGCTGGGGCCACAGGCACCAGGGCCGGTTAAAGTGGATTTTGTCGAAGGCGCGGTGGCGCATCGCCGACTATTCGGTGGCGGCAGCGGGCAGATGATTGCCAAGGCGGTTGGCGTGCAAGCCGGGGTGCGCCCGAGTGTGCTGGATGCCACGGCCGGCCTGGGGCGCGATGCCTTTGTGCTGGCCAGCCTGGGTTGCCGCATGACCTTGATCGAGCGTCAGCCGCTGATTGCCGCGCTGTTAGAGGATGGCCTGGCTCGTGCCGCGCTGGATCACGACGTCGCGCCGATTGCTGCACACATGCAGCTGCTGAATGGCAACGCCATCGAGCTGATGCGTGCTTGGGAAGGCGAACCGCCGCAGGTGATCTACCTCGACCCGATGTTTCCGCATCGTGACAAGAGCGCGCTGGTGAAGAAAGAAATGCGTCTGTTCCGCCCGTTTGTTGGTGATGACCTGGATGCCCCGGCGTTGCTGGAAGCGGCGCTGAACCTGGCCAGCCATCGGGTGGTGGTCAAGCGCCCGCGCAAGGCGCCGCTGATTGACGGCGCCAAGCCGGGTTATGCCCTGGAAGGTAAATCTAGCCGCTACGACATCTACCCGAAGAAGAAGCTGCAGACCGCCAGCGAGTAACGCTGGCGATGCCTGGCGTTCGCAGCCCGTTGAAAAACTACCTGCGTTCTTCAGCCGCCTGCTAGTCAGCGCGGAAGGCGCGCAGGAATACCTCGACCGCATCGCACACGTGGGCTTCGGCTTCGGCGCCCTGCAAGGCTTCGCCGCAGCCGATCAGCAGGCGGAAGTTGGCCCCGCCTTTGATCAGGCAGAAGAACTGATCCGCCGCGCTCAGTGGGTCGGGTACGCGCAGCTTGCCGCTTTGGTCGGCCTGGCGCAGCAGTTCTTCCATGCCATGCAGCACGCGCTGCGGGCCTGCCTCGTAGAACATTCGCGAGAGCTTGGAGTCCTGCGCCGCCAGGCTCACCATCACCCGGTGCAGTTCCACCGACTCGCGGCTGTTGATCAGCTCATTAAAGCCACGGCCGATATTCAGCAGCAGCTGTGCCACCGGCACCTCGTCGTCCAGCTCGAACAGCAGCTCGGGCAGTTGCTCCTCGCATTTGGACTTCACAGCCTCGGCAAACAGCTTCTCTTTGTCGGTGAAGTGGCTATACACCGTGAGCTTGGAAACGCCGGCTTCCGCGGCAATCGCATCCATACTGCTACCGTCATAGCCATTGCTGAGAAACAGGGCCTTCGCCGCTTCCAGGATGGCTTTGCGCTTGGCCAGATCTTTTGGGCGACCGGGGCCGCTGGGTGGTAACACTTTGTTTGGCATTGGTCGTTTTTAATACTGGACTAGTGAGTTTGCTATTTTTACTATACCCGCCAGTATAAATATTCAAAAGCCTCCACAAAGGTTAGTCATCATGTTTCGTCATGCACTGTCTGTTGCGTTGCCTGTCAGTCTTATCCTGTTGCTCGCCGCCTGCGGCAATGGCGAACCCGCCAAGGTTGCCGTGCGCCCGGCGATGGTGGTGCAGCCGCAACTGGCGGGTGACTTGATGGATGCCTACCCCGGTGAGGTGCGCGCGCGCCTGGAGCCGGAGCTGGCCTTCCGTATCGGCGGCAAGGTAGCCAAGCGCCTGGTCGACGTCGGTGCGCGGGTGAAGAAGGACCAACCTCTGGCCGAGCTGGACCCGCAGGATGTGCGCCTGCAGCTGGAAGCCATTCGCGCTCAGGTCGCAGCGGCTGAAGCCAATCTGCAGCTGGTACGCGCCGAGCGTGACCGTTACAAGACGCTGCTGGCACGCAACCTGGTTAGCCGTTCGCAGTACGACAATGCCGAGAACACCTACCGCTCCGGTGAGGCGCGGGTGAAGCAGGTGCGAGCCGAATTCAACGTGGCCAACAACCAGGCCGGTTACGCTGTACTGCGCGCGTCGCAGGATGGTGTGGTGGCACGGCGTATGGTCGAAGTCGGCCAGGTGGTTGCCGCTGGGCAAACCGTATTCACCCTGGCCGCTGACGGCGAACGTGAAGTGCTGATCAATCTGCCGGAACAGGCCTTCGAGCGCTTCAAGGTCGGCCAGGAAGTGGCGGTTGAACTGTGGTCGCAGCCGGATCAGCGCTTCCCAGGGCGTATTCGTGAAATGTCGCCATCGGCCGACCCTCAGTCGCGCACCTTTGCTGCCCGTGTGGCTTTTGTCGAAGGCAAGGTGCCGGCCGAACTGGGCCAGAGCGCCCGCGTATTTATCGCTCATGACGGCGAAGTGCCGCTGGCCGTGCCGCTGTCAGCGCTGACGGCGGAGAAGGGCCAGCCCTATGTCTGGGTGGTCGATCCCAAGGACTCCACCCTCAAACGTACCGATGTGCGTATCGGTGCTTACGGTGAGAAAACCGTACCGGTGCTCGAAGGCCTGCAAGCCACTGATTGGGTGGTTGCGGCCGGTGGTCAGGTGCTGCGTGAAGGCCAGCAGGTGCGTCCGGTTGACCGTGACAACCGTGCTGTTCAGCTCGCGGCCAAGACCGACCTGACGGTCGAGGAGTAAGCCCGATGGATTTCAACCTATCCGCCTGGGCGCTGCGCAACCGCCAGATCGTGCTGTATCTCATGCTGCTGCTGGCTGTGGTCGGGGCTATTTCCTACACCAAGCTGGGCCAGAGTGAAGACCCGCCCTTTACCTTCAAGGCCATGGTGGTTCGCACCAACTGGCCAGGGGCTAGCGCCGAGGAAGTCGCACGTCAGGTCACCGAGCGCATCGAAAAGAAACTGATGGAGACCGGCGACTACGACAAGATCATCTCGTTCTCGCGCCCGGGTGAATCCCAGGTCACCTTTGTCGCCCGCGATTCGATGCATTCCGCCGACATTCCCGACCTGTTCTATCAGGTGCGCAAGAAGGTCAGCGATATTCGCCACACCTTGCCGCAGGGGATTCAGGGGCCGTTCTATAACGACGAATTCGGCACCACCTTCGGCAATATCTATGCACTGACCGGCGAGGGTTTTGACTACGCCGTGCTTAAGGATTACGCCGACCGCATTCAGCTGCAGCTGCAGCGCGTCAAAGACGTAGGCAAGGTCGACCTGCTTGGCCTGCAGGATGAGAAGGTGTGGATCGAGCTGTCCAACACCAAATTGGCCACCCTCGGTCTGCCGCTAGCCGCTGTACAGCAGGCGCTGGAAGAACAGAATGCCGTGGCTGCCGCCGGCTTCTTCGAAACGGCCTCTGATCGTGTGCAACTGCGCGTTACCGGGCGTTTCGAGTCGGTTGATGAAATCCGCAATTTCCCGATTCGTGTGGCGGATCGGACCTTCCGTATCTCCGATGTGGCCGAGGTCAAACGCGGCTTCAACGATCCACCCGCACCGCGCATGCGCTACATGGGTGAAGACGCCATCGGCCTGGCTGTATCGATGAAGGCCGGCGGCGACATTCTGGTACTCGGTGAGGCCCTGGAAGGTGAGTTCGCTCGCCTGCAGGAAACCCTGCCGGCCGGCATGCAGTTGAACAAGGTGTCCGACCAGCCGGCGGCGGTGAAAACCGGGGTCGGTGAGTTCGTTCGCGTGCTCACCGAAGCGGTGATCATCGTCCTGCTGGTGAGCTTCTTCTCCCTCGGCCTGCGCACCGGTCTGGTGGTGGCGCTGTCGATTCCGCTGGTGCTGGCGATGACCTTTGCCGC
>JAHJXZ010000068.1 GCA_018827205.1 Gammaproteobacteria bacterium
AGATCCATCGGGAAACCCTCGGAACTTTCGGTTTTCAACTTCCAACTTTCTGCCTGTGGTATTCCCTTCTATGACTCGTTTGAAAGGCTCGGATCTCCTGGCCCTCGGTTTTATGACGTTTGCGCTGTTCCTCGGCGCCGGTAACATCATCTTTCCACCCATTGCCGGCATGGCGGCGGGTGAAAATATTGGCCTGGCAGCGCTGGGTTTCCTGCTCACAGGTGTCGGCTTGCCGCTACTAACCATCGTCGCCTTGGCGCGCGTTGGCGGTGGTATGGCGCTGTTGACCGCGCCGCTGGGCAAGCGTGCCGGGGTGCTATTTGCGGTAGCGGTTTACCTGGCCATCGGCCCGCTGTTTGCCACGCCGCGCACGGCGGTGGTGTCGTTCGAGATGGGCGTTGCGCCGTTCAGTGGTAATAGCAGCACGGCGTTGCTGCTCTATACCTTGGCCTACTTTGCCGCCGTGCTGTTTCTGTCTCTCAACCCTGGGCAACTTGTTGACCGCATCGGCAAGTACATCACCCCGGTGCTGCTGGCGGCGCTGCTGGTATTGGGCGGCGCGGCGCTGCTGGTTCCCGCAGGGGCGATCGGCCAGGTTTCGCCGGATTATCAGAGCACGCCCTTTGTGCAGGGTTTTCTGCAGGGCTACTTGACCATGGATACCCTCGGTGCGCTGGTGTTCGGCATCGTGATTGCCACCGCGATTCGTGACCATGGCGTAACCGACGGTAAACTGATCACCCGCTATTCGGTGATTGCCGGTCTGATCGCTGCGCTTGGCCTGTCGCTGGTGTATCTGGCGCTGTTCTATCTTGGCGCAACCAGTCAGGAGATTGCCGGTGACGCGCAGAATGGCGTTCAGGTTCTCACCGCCTATGTGCAGCACACCTTTGGCACGGCCGGCAGCTTGCTGCTGGCCGTGGTTATCACCTTGGCCTGTCTGACCACCGCTGTGGGTTTGCTGACGGCCTGTGGCGAGTTTTTCAGCGGCCTGTTACCGGTCTCCTACCGTACGGTAGTGATCACCTTCGGTCTGTTCAGCTTGCTGGTTGCCAACCAAGGGCTGACTCAACTGATCAGCTTCTCGATTCCGGTGTTGGTTGGTTTGTACCCACTGGCAATCGTATTGGTTGCGCTGAGTCTGCTGGATGATCTGTGGTGTTCGTCGGCGCGGATATTTCGCCCGGTGATGGTCGTCACCTTGGTGTTTGGTCTGGTTGACGGGATTGCCGCAGCCGGTGGCAAGGCCCTAGTTCCAAACTTCTTCAGCCAATTGCCGTTAGCGGATCAGAGCCTCGGCTGGCTGTTGCCGGTGCTGCTGACCTTAGCCTTGGCTGTTGTGGTGGACCGCGTACTGGGTACGCCGAAAACTGCGGCGGCCTAAGTTCTGCTGCTTAGTCTTTGTTGTTTACCCCAGGCCGCTCACTGAGCGGCCTTTTTGTTGGCCAGCTGAAAGCTAGGCCTGTCTATAATCGGCGCAGGTTAACAAGGAGTTTGCATGCCAATCAGTGACTACTACCTGCCGCACTTGCTTGCCGTTCTCTGGTTCGTTATTTGCTGGGGCGGTTACACCCGCTATGCCCAGGCCAAGGGCCGCACCACGCCATGCCTGGCCAGTGTGCTGCACCTGTACCGTGAGGACTGGATGCGCCGCATGCTGCTGCGCGACAACCGTATCGCCGATGCCAACGTGATCGGCAATCTGGAGCGTAATGCCTCGTTCTTCGCCTCGAGTACGCTGATCATCCTCGCCGGTATTCTCACCGTGCTCGGCGCCTCTGATCGCGCGGTTTCACTGCTGGCCGATCTGCCCTTTGTGCAGGCGGCCAGCCGCGAACTGTCCGAGGTAAAGCTGCTGTGTCTGGGAGTGGTGTTCGTCTACGCCTTCTTTACCTTCAGTTGGTGCATGCGTCAGTACAACTTCGCTGCCGTGTTGGTGGGGTCTGCGCCGATGGTGGGCGAGCGGCACGTGACGGAGCAGGAGCGCAAAGCCTTTGCCGAGCGCACCGCGCGGGTGATCTCGATGGCCGCCAACCAGTTCAACCAGGGTTTGCGCGCCTATTACTTCGGCATGGCAACCCTGTCCTGGTTCATCAACCCATGGTTTTTCATGCTGGTCAGCGCAGGTGTGGTATTGGTGTTGTACCGCCGCGAATTTCACTCCGATGTACTGGAGGTGATGGTCTACACCCAGACCCCGGCGTTCGAATCACCCAAGGAGAAAAGCGAATGAGCATCCCGTTCTGGTGCATCTTTATCAGCGCACTGCTGATTTTTATTGCCAAGGCCCCAGTGGCCAAGGCTATGGCGAAGGAGGGTGACGGTCATTACGACAACCACCACCCACGCGCTCAGCAAGGGCGTCTGACGGGCTTTGGTGCGCGTGCTTTGGCGGCGCACCTGAATAGCTTTGAGGCGTTTCCGCTGTTTGCCGTGGGCGTGCTGATGGCCCATGTGACCAATAACCACGGCGTTCTGGTGGATGTCTTGGCGGTGACCTTCGTGGTGGCGCGGGTGCTGTATCTGTTTTTCTACTGGGCTGACCTGCACTGGCAGCGCAGTGTGGTCTGGGTGGTCGGGTTGCTGTGCAGTCTGCTGCTGATGCTTACGCCGGCGCTTTGATTGCGCCATAAACAAACAAGCCCGCATTCAGCGGGCTTGTTTGTTTCAGCTGGAGGGCTTACTGGCCGTCGACAGCGTCTTTGACTTCATCGCCAGCATCATTGATGGCATCAGCTGCATCATTGGCAGCATCTTCAATTTTCTCGCCAGTGGTCGGCTCGGTGCCCATCACTTCATCGGCTTTCTGCTCAATGGCTTCGCCGGTTTCTTCAATGGCATCACCCATGGATTCGATGGCTTCAGCAGCGGATTCCTTGGCCGACTCTACTTTGTCTTCCGGGGTTTTCTCGCAAGCTGCCAGGCCGAGCATGGCGGCGAGAAGCAGGGCATAGGTGAATGGCTTTTGCACGGTTAGTAC
>JAHJXZ010000005.1 GCA_018827205.1 Gammaproteobacteria bacterium
CTCAGAAACGAAAAAAGACGTCAACGGCCAACACCGCCCAGCGAGGACAGGTTGCCTTTGACGTCTTTGTCTATTCGTCCCGATCACCGCCGTTGGCGATCTGAAGACGGGTATTAGGTCTTGAGGAGGTCATTGCAAAGGGCTTGCCAGCTTTATTAAAGCCGCCAGTTGCTATTGCCGATTAGGCCCTCAGTGGGCCTATATTGAGTCTAGGAAAAGTCAGTAAGTTATTTAAATACATATAGTTAAGAAAGTTATCTAGCTATTTACTTAGGCTGCTGTTGGCAGGCCGGCTGGTTTATTTATCGGGCCGATGAGGTCGCGTTCTGAGCCAGAGGCGTGCAGCTATTCACAGAGATGAGCGTTTTTGGTTCGTCAGGCCCGATTGCATCGGGCACTGTATTACCCGCATTACATACTTCACGTAAACGCACACTGATGGGTTCTTACTACAGCTCGGCGTTACTGTGCTGCAGGCCGGCGCTGTGCTTCTTCTATGAATTCTTTAAGCCAGCGCAGTACCTCCACTGCCTCCCATCGCGATGGGTCGAACATGGCATAGGCCAGGCCCTGATAGCCAACTACATCCAGCTGCCGGTGATAGCCCGCGCGTTGCAGCAAGGCTTCGATCTCGGCAAAGCAGGTGTTGAAGTGCACCCGGGAAAACGGTGTTTTGCCCTCAGTGACGATGCCTTCAAGCTGTAATTCATTGACGGTAGCCCGGACTTTTTCCAAGGGCATGCGGTTTACGCTGTGTTTCAGCTGCAGTACGTCGAGCATCTGGGTACTCCTGTTAACGCCTTGTATGGGCCCGATCTGCCGGGCGGCATGGTTGGCTGGATGGCATGACCAAGGGTAATTGAAAAATACTGTACAAATAAACAGTATTCGATAATAGTAAGCCCAAGGCCTTAACCGGCACCTACTCGATCACTCGCGCCATCTGCCCGCAAAGCCAATGGCCACAGGCACTGCAGAGGAGTCACTAACAATGCAACAAATGCTGATGACAATTGTGCTGTTGGGTCTTTTGTCCGGCTGTGCGCAACCGCAGCTTGATCAACCCAGGGCTAATGGCACCTACCTGGTGATTGAGAACGGCCTGGCGTGGGCCGTGCTGGTATCGGACGGCAAGCGCGTGGAAGAGCAGGGCACGGTGGTGGATGTGATCAGACTGCCGAGCGAGGGTTCTGCCGTAGCGGCCAGTTATGTGATCGAAACGGCCAATTGCGGCCGTGTGCAGTGGCTGAGCGAACGCTCGGATGCGGCGGATGGCATGACCAACCTGATGTCGCTGCACAGCAACAATCAACTGGGGCAGAGCGGTTGCGTGATTACCGATGGCCTGACCCGGGTTTGGACGGTGCTGGATTACTCCGGCTGAAAACTCAAAGTCTGCTGCGCGTCGGTCCTGCTGCGTTAAAAGCAGGCTCGGATGCGAGCCCAGTCGGAATGCTCATGTACAAAAGTACACTCCGCTTCCTCGCCTTTTTTTGCCTTGCAGGACTCTAGCTCGCGAGACTTTGAAGAAATTCCAAGGGTACCTTTCAGTACCCTCTATCTGTTGCTTACTCGTCGGTCTTAGCTTTTTTGCCGGGTAACAGGCCATCGGCGCGGAACATCGTCTTGATCCCGCGAATTGCCTGACGCGTGCGGTCTTGATTCTCGATCAAAGCAAAACGCACATGATCATCGCCATAGTCGCCAAAGCCGATGCCAGGCGAGACGCAGACCTTGGCTTCCAGCAGCAGCTTCTTGGCGAACTCCAGTGAACCGAGCTGGGCGTACTGCTCGGGAATTTTCGCCCAGACATACATCGAGGCTTTCGGGTTTTCGACCATCCAGCCCAGCTCGTGCAGGCCTTTGACCAGCAGGTTGCGGCGCTGGCGGTATTGCTCGGCGATATCGCGCACGCATTGCTGATCACCTTCCAGAGCGGCAATCGCCGCCACCTGCAGCGGGGTGAAGGTGCCGTAGTCGTGGTAGCTCTTGATTCGCGCCAGTGCGCTGACCAGCTCCTTGTTGCCGACCATAAAGCCGATGCGCCAGCCGGCCATGTTGTAGCTTTTGGACAGGGTGAAGAACTCCACGGCAATGTCCTTGGCGCCCGGCACCTGCATGATCGACGGGGCTTTCCAGCCGTCGTAGACGATATCCGCGTAGGCCAGGTCGTGGATTACCAGCACGTCATATTGCTTGGCCAGGGCCACTACGCGTTCGAAGAAGTCCAGCTCCACGCACTGCGCGGTGGGGTTGGAGGGGAAGCCGAGGATCATCATTTTTGGCTTGGGAATCGACTCGCGAATCGCCCGCTCCAGCTCGGCGAAGAAGTCCACGCCGGGAATCAGCGGCACCGAGCGCACCTGGGCGCCAGCGATTACCGCACCGTAGATATGAATCGGGTAGCTGGGGTTGGGCACGAGCACGGTGTCGCCATGGTCCAGGGTGGCCAGCATCAGGTGCGCCAGGCCTTCCTTGGAACCGATGGTGACGATGGCTTCGCTTTCCGGATCGATCTCGACCTCGTAGCGATCCTTGTACCAGCGCGAAATGGCGCGGCGCAGACGCGGAATACCGCGCGAGGTGGAGTAGCCGTGGGTGTCTTCACGCTGGGCGACCTGCACCAGCTTTTCGACGATATGCGGCGGTGTGGGGCCATCCGGGTTGCCCATGCTGAAGTCGATGATGTCTTCGCCACGGCGACGCGCGGCCATCTTCAGTTCGGCAGTGATATTGAAAACGTAGGGGGGGAGTCGATCGATGCGCGCAAAGCGGCGCGAAGCTTGGTCAGCCATGCTTTCCTCGGATACGTAAGCGCCCGGAACCGTCCGAGCGACGTTGGCCAGTGCGCTGGCCAGGCGGCGAAGATAAGCGGCGCGCCACCCGGCTGTCCAGCACAGTCAAGTGGCGCAGTGGCATAACAGTGCAGCCCGGTTCAGCTACCGAGCATGTCGTGCATGGCGATGATCTGTTCGGCCACCTGCGCCAGCTTCTGCTGACGGCTCATGGCCTGGCGCCGCATCAGGGTGTAGGCCTGTTCCTCGTCGCAGCTTTTCATTTTCATCAGCAGGCCCTTAGCCAGCTCGATGCGCTTGCGTTCGGCCAGCTGAGCATCGCGTGCCTGCAGTTGTGCACGCAGCGCCTGGTCGCTCTCGAAGCGGGCCATGGCCACATCGAGAATCGGCTGCAGACGCTGGGCGTGGATGCCTTCGACGATATAGGCGCTGACGCCGCTCTGAATCGCCTGGCGCATCACACCAGGGTCGTGCTCGTCGGTAAACATGACAATCGGCCGCGGCTGATCGCGGCTGACCAGCACCACCTGTTCCATCACGTCGCGGCTCGGCGATTCGGTGTCGATCAGGATCACATCAGGGCGTACCGCCTCGACCCGTTCCGGCAGGTCGATGGTTAATCCGGATTCGTCGATTACTTCGAAACCGGCCTCGGTCAGGGCGGTTTTCAGGCGGCCGACCTTCTTTGCGGTGTCATTGATCAGCAGGATGCGCAGCATCTTAGCGGCTCTCCTGTTGGGCGCTGAGGGGCGCATCGGCCAGGGCGTGCAGGGCAAAGCTGCGTGCGTAGCCGGCCGGGTTACTGCCGTCCCAAACCTGGCCGTCGAGCAACTGACTGCTGCGCATGTCGTTTGGTACCTCGATGCCTAGCGCCTCAGCAGCCTGACGATAGAGGGTGAGTTGCTGCACCTGGCGGGCGATAGCCAGGTAGTCCGGGTCTTCGCGCAGCAGGCCCCAGCGGCGGAACTGGGTCATAAACCACATGCCGTCGGACAGGTAGGGCTGGTTGACTGCACCGTCCGCATGAAAATGCAGCGGGTGGGCGTCCTGCCAGGCATGGCCAAGGCCGTCCTGGTACTGGCCGAGAAAGCGCGGCTGGATGGCCGACAGCGGCGCGTCGATATACTCGCTGCCGCTGAGCAGTTGCGCCGTACTGCGTTGGTTTTCCTCGCTCTCATCGATAAACCGGCTGGCTTCCAGCACCGCCATGATCAGGGCGCGGGCGCTGTTGGGGTGTTGTTCGGCAAATTCGCGGGTGCAACCCAGAACCTTCTCCGGGTGATCGGGCCAGATCGCCTGGCTGGTGGTCAGGGTGCAGCCCATCTGTTCATCCACCGCCTGGGCGCTCCAGGGTTCGCCGACGCAGAAGCCATCGATACGTCGGGCCTTGAGGTGGGCGAGCATCTGTGGGGGCGGTACGACGACGCTGTCGATATCAGTCAGCGGGTGAATGCCTTGGCTGGCCAGCCAGTAATTCAGCCACATGGCGTGGGTGCCGGTGGGGAAGGTCTGGGCAAAGGTCAGTTTTGCGCCAGTCTGGTGCGCACGCTGCGCCAATGCGCTACCAGTGCTCACGCCGGCGGCTTGCAGGACGGACGACAGGTTGATGCTCTGACCGTTCTGATTCAGGCCCATCAGCACGGCCATATCGGTGGCTGGCGCGCCGCCCAGACCAAGCTGTACGCCGTAAACCAGGCCATAGAGGCTATGAGCGGCGTCCAACTCGCCGCTCAGTAGCTTGTCGCGCAAGGTGGCCCAGGAGGCCTGGCGCTGCAGGTTGAGGGTCAGGCCATGCTTTTCAGCGAAGCCCTGGGTGGCGGCCACGATGACCGATGCGGCGTCTGTGAGGGCCATAAAGCCGATATTCAGTACCGGTTTTTCCGGCGTATCGCTGCGGCTGATGTCGCTCTCATTCATGATGCGTTTCCTGTGCCCACACAAAAAGGTGCCGTACCGAGCGCCGACTTCAATCTGCGATCAGAACGACACCATTGTCTATTTCAGCCATTTCCGCCGTTGGAAACGGTTGTACTGACTGATGCGAAGCAAGGCATGTGCCAGTGCTGGCTGGTGGACTTCAGACAAAACAAACCCCGCCGTAGCAGGGTTTGTTTTGGTGCCGTTGAGGTTTAGCGTTTCCGCGTTTGCCTGAGCGACGTTTGAGAGACTTGTTGCATGCGGCTTTAGCTACCGCTGGTTAGCACTTGCCCGTCGGTGGTTGTGGCGATGTGTCCACTGCTGCAGCCAGCCAAGCCAATTACGCAGAGTGCGGCAATAATCAATTGCTTCATAAGTCTCTCCAGATGGTTTGTGGTGCATTGTGCATCCACATCCCAACAGTAGTTGTGTGGCGTCTATTAGCAAGCCTGGCAGAAAGAAAAAGCCCCGCACTAGGCGGGGCTTTTTTATTGCGGGTAACGCTTAGACCTGAACAGCCGGTATCTGAGCGTTTGCAGCGGCTTCACGGAACTCGGCGATCTGGTCGAAACTCAGGTAGCGGTATACGTCCGCTGCCATGGTGTCGATTTTCTTCGCGTAGACCATGTATTCCTCAACAGTCGGCAGTTTACCGGTGATGGCCGCAACAGCCGCCAACTCGGCCGAGGCCAGGTAGACGTTGGCACCATCGCCCAGACGGTTGGGGAAGTTACGGGTGGAGGTCGAAACCACGGTGGAGTTCGCTTCAACACGTGCCTGGTTACCCATGCACAGCGAGCAGCCCGGCATTTCCATGCGCGCGCCGGCTTTGCCGTAGATGCCGTAGTAGCCTTCTTCGGTCAGCTGATGCTGGTCCATCTTGGTCGGCGGCGACAGCCACAGACGGGTCGGCAGGGTGCCTTCGACTTTTTCCAGCAACTTACCGGCAGCGCGGAAGTGACCGATGTTGGTCATGCACGAACCGATAAACACTTCGTCGATCTTCTCGCCCTGAACGCTGGACAGCAGACGAGCATCGTCCGGGTCGTTCGGTGCGCAGAGAACCGGCTCGTTGATATCGGCCAGGTCGATTTCGATGATTTCGGCGTACTCGGCGTCCTTGTCAGCTTCCATCAGCTTCGGATCGGCCAACCAGGCTTCCATCGCTTGAGCGCGACGTTCCATGGTGCGTGCATCGCCGTAGCCTTCGCTGATCATCCAGCGCAGCAGGGTGATGTTTGACTGCAGGTACTCGGCGATGGCTTTTTCCGGCAGCTTGATGGTGCAACCAGCAGCGGAACGCTCGGCAGAGGCGTCGGACAGCTCGAAAGCCTGTTCAACGGTCAGCTCGTCCAGACCTTCGATCTCGAGGATGCGGCCGGAGAAGATGTTCTTCTTGCCTTTCTTCTCGACGGTCAGCAGGCCTTTCTGGATGGCCACGTAAGGGATGGCATGGACCAGGTCACGCAGGGTGATGCCCGGTTGCAGTTTGCCCTTGAAGCGCACCAGTACCGATTCCGGCATGTCCAGCGGCATTACGCCAGTGGCAGCGGCGAAGGCCACCAGGCCGGAACCGGCCGGGAAGGAGATGCCGATTGGGAAGCGGGTGTGCGAGTCGCCACCGGTGCCGACGGTATCCGGCAGCAGCATGCGGTTCAGCCAGCTGTGGATGATGCCGTCGCCAGGACGCAGAGATACGCCGCCACGGGTGCGGATGAAATCCGGCAGGGTGTGGTGGGTGGTGACGTCGATTGGCTTCGGATAGGCAGCGGTGTGGCAGAACGACTGCATGACCAGATCAGCGGAGAAGCCCAGGCAAGCCAAGTCTTTCAGCTCGTCGCGGGTCATCGGACCTGTGGTGTCCTGGGAACCGACGGTGGTCATCTTCGGTTCGCAGTAGGTACCAGGACGCACGCCTTTGCCTTCTGGCAGGCCGCACGCCTTGCCGACCATCTTCTGCGCCAGGGTGAAACCCTTGGTGCTAGCAGCAGGTGGCTCAGGCAGCTTGAACAGGTCGGTTGGGCCCAGGCCCAGTTCGGCGCGCGCTTTCTCGGTCAGACCGCGACCAATGATCAGAGGGATACGGCCGCCAGCGCGGACTTCGTCGAGCAGTACTGGGGTCTTCATTTCGAAGGTAGTCAGTACTTCGTCGGTGCCGTGCTTGCAGACTTTGCCAGCATGCGGGTACAGGTCGATCACATCGCCCATGTGCATGTTGGAAACGTCGAATTCGATTGGCAGGGCGCCGGCATCTTCCATGGTGTTGTAGAAGATCGGAGCAATTTTGCTACCGAAGCAGAAACCACCAGCGCGCTTGTTCGGCACGTTAGGGATATCGTCGCCGAAGAACCACAGCACCGAGTTGGTGGCGGATTTACGCGAGGAACCGGTGCCGACTACGTCACCGACGTAGGCAATTGGGAAGCCTTCGCCGCGCATAGCTTCGATCTGCTTCATCGGGCCGGTTACGCCTTGCTCGTCCGGCACGATGCCGTCACGGGCCATTTTCAGCATGGCCAGGGCGTGCAACGGGATATCCGGACGCGACCAGGCGTCAGGTGCAGGGGACAGGTCGTCGGTGTTGGTTTCGCCGGTGACCTTGAATACGCGCAGGCTGATCTTGTCGGCCAGGGTCGGGCGGTTCTTGAACCACTCGCCGTCAGCCCAGGATTGCAGTACGCCTTTGGCGTGAACGTTGCCGTTCTTAGCTTTTTCAGCGACGTCGTGGAATGCGTCGAACA
>JAHJXZ010000069.1 GCA_018827205.1 Gammaproteobacteria bacterium
CCACCACGTGACGTACGGCGCTATCGGTCGCATGTTGCAGGCTGACTTCCGGCTGATCAACGTTGAGGACGAAATCCTGCAAGTTGCTGACCCGGTACTGCACGGTCAACGGCACTTCGATGATGTTCTCGTCCTCGGTCAACATCTGCCCCTGCTTGCTGTAAGCCCGCTCGCGGGTGACGTTCTCTTGGAACTTGCGATCAATCGGCGGGAAATAGATATTCAGGCCCGGACCGACTGTTTCGTAGTATTTGCCGAAGCGCAGAACCACGGCCTGCTCCTGCTCATCAACGACATAGATCGCGCTGTACAGCCAGACCGCAGCCAGCAGCCCCAGGCCCACGAACAGCAAGCCAAAGCCGCCGCCATTACCCGAGCCAGTCTCGCCACCTCGTTTCTTGCCGCCACCGAACAGCCCATTCAGGCTCTCCTGCAGCTTGCGGAAGGCCTCATCGATATCCGGCGGCCCCTTGCGATCACCGTTCTTACGGCCACCCCATGGATCCTGATTATTCGAGTTGCCACCCGGCTCATTCCAAGCCATAGCGCTCTCCATCTGATAAAGCAAAGACGCGCCCACGGCGCGCCCGCCAATGCTACAGAATGCATGCAACCAGCGGCAAAGTCGCTGACGCAGGCTTTATTGCAAAGTGTGTTGCTCGATAAATTCCTGCGGCTTCAGCCCTTCACGGCTGACCAGCCGATTCAGCTCGATCCGCGGCAAGCGCACGGCCAGCAGACTGCTACCGTCCTCGGCATGCGACTCACTCTGAACCGCACCCAACGCAAAGAACTGTGCACGCAAACGCCCCAGGCGCTGTGGTAGCTGCAATGTAGCGACAAACAGATCATCGCCCAACAGCTCGGCGATGGCCTGACGCAGCAACGGTAAACCCCGCCCGTCACGCGCCGACAACCAGACCCGCTGCGGCTTGCCATCGGCATCGCGTTGAATCTGCGGTTCCACACCCTCAAGCAAATCGAGCTTGTTATACACCTCAAGCGTCGGCAGCTCATGGGCACCAATCTCGCCCAGCACCGCCAACACCTGTTCAATCTGCTGATCGCGCTCAGGCTCATGGGAGTCGATTACGTGCAACAACAGATCTGAGTTGCTCGACTCTTCAAGCGTGGCGCGGAACGCCTCAACCAGCTTGTGCGGCAAATGCCGGATAAAGCCCACGGTATCGGCGAGCACGATCGGCCCGAGATCATCCAGTTCTAGACGACGCAGCGTGGGATCGAGGGTGGCGAACAGCTGATCGGCCGCGTAAACGTCCGAAGTGGTGAGGGCATTGAACAGAGTCGACTTGCCGGCGTTGGTGTAACCCACCAATGACACCGAAGGGATGTCCGCACGCTGACGGCCGCGCCGCGCCTGCTCACGCTGGCTGCGCACCTTCTCCAGCTTCTGTTTGATCTGCCGAATCCGCACGCGCAACAGGCGACGGTCGGTTTCCAGCTGGGTTTCACCCGGGCCGCGCAGACCGATACCACCTTTCTGCCGCTCAAGGTGAGTCCAGCCACGCACCAGCCGCGTACTCATATGGTCGAGCTGGGCCAGCTCGACCTGCAACTTGCCTTCATGGGTACGCGCGCGCTGAGCGAAAATGTCGAGAATTAGACCGGTACGGTCCAATACTCGACATTCGAAAGCACGCTCAAGGTTGCGTTCCTGGCTCGGCGTAAGCACGTGATTGAAGATAACCAGGTCAGCCTCGGCGGCCTTGACTTGGTCACGCAACTCCTCAACTTTGCCACTGCCGATCAGGTACTTGGCCGTCAGCCGATTGCTCGGAACACTGAGGAACGCAATGGTTTCAGCACCGGCCGAGATGGCCAATTCCTGAAACTCCTGCGGATCCTCGCGCGCCTCGGAATTTTGGCCGTCCAGATGTACCAGAATGGCCCGCTCTCCACCTTCATGGCGCTCGAAGAACAATGCAGCCTCCTAAATCAGGCGTTACCAGGCTCAGCTTCGGCTTGCTCGGTTTCGCTGGCGCTCGGCAAACGCACCGGACGGCTAGGCACCACAGTGGAAATGGCATGTTTATAGACCATCTGGCTGACAGTGTTTTTCAGCAAAATCACGAACTGGTCGAAAGATTCGATCTGGCCTTGCAGCTTAATGCCGTTAACCAAATAAATAGAAACCGGGACGCGTTCCTTACGCAAGGTATTCAGGTAAGGGTCTTGTAGCGAATGCCCTTTTGACATGTGCCGCACTCCTTTAAGGATCAATTTTCAATAATTTTAGTAAACCAACGAACGGCATAAAGCCGTCATACCCCCAAGGATAGACGGCCAACGGCAAGGTCTCAGGTCAATATGGAGACCGCTGCCAGGTATTTCAAGGCACGCGGCAGATTGTCGCAGTCGGCGCTATCGAGCCAGTGCACATCCTGCTGCCAACCACGTAACCAGGTGAACTGTCGCTTGGCCAGCTGGCGCGTGGCGATAATGCCGCGCTCCTGCATCTGCTCGGCGTCAAGATTGCCGCCCAGATAATCCCAGACTTGTCGATAACCCACCGCCCGTATAGACGGTAGACCAACGTGCAAGTCACTTCGCTGACGCAGGCGTTCGACCTCGGCAACCAGCCCCTGTTCCAACATCAAGCGAAATCGCAGAGCAATTCGCTCGTGCAACAGCTGCCTTTGCGCCGGAGCAATGGCCAATTGCGCCACAGTATAGGGGAATTGGCGCGCCGCCGATGCGCCGCCGGCAGTATTTTCTGTCGCCTGGCGCAGGCGATGAGCGGTCATGCTCTGCCCGCTCAGGTGATAGACCTCAAGGGCGCGAATCAAGCGCTGCGGGTCATTTGGGTGGATGCGCGTAGCCGACTCTGGATCGACCGCACGCAGCTCGGCATGCAGCACCTCCCAACCTTCGGCCTGGGCCCGCGCCTCCAATTCGGCACGCAACGCCGCATTGGCGCTGGGCATTTCGGCCAGACCTTCAAGTAACGCCTTGAAATACAACATGGTGCCGCCCACCAGCAGCGGAATACGCCCGCGCGCGGTGATATCGGCCATGGCCGCCAAGGCATCGGCACGAAACTCGGCCGCCGAATAGCTCTCGGCCGGATCGCGGATATCAATCAAACGATGAGGAAACTCGGCCAGGGTGGCCTTATCGGGCTTGGCGGTACCGATGTCCATATCTCGGTAGATCAGCGCCGAATCCACGCTGATCAGCTCACATGGCAGTACCCGCGTCAGTTCAATAGCAAGATCGGTCTTGCCGGCTGCAGTAGGCCCCATCAGAAAGATCGCCGGTGGCAGGCGCTCGGACATGCTCAAAAGTCTCTAAATGGCGCGGCGTTTAACGGCCGCGCAGGAACAGCTTGTCCAGATCATCCATGCCCATCTGCGTCCAGGTCGGACGACCATGGTTGCACTGACCACTGCGCTCGGTGTGCTCCATATCGCGCAGCAAGGCATTCATTTCCGGCAGGGTCAGCCGCCGATTGGCGCGCACTGCACCGTGACAGGCCATAGTGCCGAGCAGCTCGTTGAGGTGCGCCTGAATGCGGTCGGTAGTGCCGTATTCGAGCAGATCACCTAGCACATCCTGCACCAGGCGAGTGGCCTCAGCCTGTTTGAGCAACGCGGGAATCTGGCGGATCGCCAGGGTTTCCGGGCCAAAACGCTGCAGTTCAAAACCCAAACGCTGGAACCATTCGGCATGCTCTTCGGCGCAGTCAGCCTCACGCTGACTCACAGCAATCGACTCCGGCACCAGCAGCGGCTGACCGCGCAGGCCTTCACTGGCCATAGCAACTTTAAGCCGCTCGTAGGTAATGCGCTCATGGGCCGCATGCATATCCACCACCACCAGACCCTGGACGTTCTCGGCGAGGATGTAGATGCCCTTGAGCTGAGCGATGGCATAGCCGAGAGGCGGGATATCACCCTGCGCATCAGGCAAACCCGCGGGCGCCGGCGCGGCGGCCATCGGCGAGAAAAACTCACGATAGGCACCCTGGGCTTCGGCGGCCGGCAAGGCCGCTTCGGGACGAGCACCCTGATAACCGGCTCCTGGCGAACGCCACGGTGAGCTGCTGGGCGCGGGTTGCAGCAGACTGGCAGCCAAGCCGATTTCACCCTGCGGGCCAAACTCACCGGCGGCCTGACCGGTCGGCCGCAGCATTTCGTTGACCGTCGCCGGGGCCGCCAGCTGATCTTCCGGGCGTACCTCGCCAAGCGCACGGTGCAGCGTGCCATAGAGGAAGTCATGCACCATGCGCCCATCACGGAAGCGCACTTCGTGTTTGGTCGGGTGCACATTGACATCGACTACAGAGGGATCGATCTCGAGAAACAGCACAAAGGTCGGATGGCGACCATTGAACAGTACATCGCGGTAGGCCTGGCGCACCGCGTGGGCGACCAGTTTGTCGCGCACCATGCGCCCGTTGACATAGAAATACTGCAGATCAGCCTGGCTCCGGGAAAAGGTCGGCAAACCAACCCAGCCCCACAGATGCAGGCCGTTACGCTCGATGTCGATGGGCAGCGCCTGCTCCAAAAAAGCTGGGCCACAGACCGAGGCCACCCGCCGCGCGCGACTCTGCTCATCCGGCGCTTCGTGTAACCCGAGCACGGTCTTGCCGTTGTGGCGCAGATGGAAGGCTACGTCAAAGCGCGCCAGGGCCAAGCGCTTGATCACCTCTTGCAGATGATCGAATTCGGTTTTTTCAGTTTTAAGAAACTTGCGCCGCGCCGGCGTATTAAAGAACAGGTCGCGCACTTCCACCGAGGTGCCAACGGGGTGCGCAGCAGGTTGTACTCGTGGCTGCATATCGCGACCTTCGGTTTCCACCTGCCAGGCCTGCTCGGCATCGGCCGTACGTGAGGTCAGGGTCAAGCGCGCCACCGAACTGATCGACGCCAGCGCCTCACCACGAAAGCCCAGACTCATGACCTGCTCAAGGTCTTCTAACTCACGGATCTTGCTGGTGGCATGGCGCGCCAACGCCAGCGGCAGGTCATCCGAGGAAATGCCGCTGCCGTTGTCACGCACCTTGAGCAGCTTGACGCCGCCCTGCTCGACATCCACTTCGATGCGCTTGGCGCCGGAATCCAGGCTGTTTTCCAACAACTCCTTGATCACCGAAGCCGGACGTTCAACCACCTCACCGGCAGCAATCTGGTTCGCCAGCCGCGGGCTGAGCAGCTGGATACGCACAGCTTCACTCATGGCTGTACAGCCAGAGCAGTAGCAGGAATCTGGATACGCTGACCCACTTTGATTACATCGCCCTTCAATGAATTGGCACTGCGCAGCGCCGTCAGACTGATTTGATAACGCTGGGCAATCAGCGCCAGGCTTTCGCCAGAACTGACCACATGCTCGCGCGGCCCCATGACAATTTTGCCGTTGTCACGCAGCCAGGCCACATAGGTGCCAGGTGGAGGGTTCTCATGAAAGAACTGTCGTACACCACTGACAATCGAGCGACCTAGAGCCTGCTGATGACTTGCGCTGGCCAGCTTGCGGGCCTCATTAGGGTTGGAGATAAAACCGGTTTCAACCAGGATCGACGGAATATCCGGCGATTTCAGCACCATAAAACCAGCCTGCTCCACTCGTCGTTTATGCAGCGGTGTCACCCGCCCCATATTGCCCAGCACCTTGTTACCGACATTCAAACTGGATGACAGCGAGGCAGTCATCGACAGATCAAGCAGCACTCCGGCAAGCATCTTGTCCTTGTCGTCCAGGCTGACATTGCCTGCACCACCGATCAGGTCGGACTGGTTCTCCGAGTCGGCCAGCCAGCGCGCAGTTTCCGAGGTCGCACCACGGTCCGACAGGGCATACACCGACGCCCCGAATGCCGCAGCCCGCGGCGCAGCATCGGCATGGATTGAAACGAACAGATCCGCGCCTTTCTTGCGGGCGATCTCGGTGCGCTTACGCAGCGGAATAAAGTAATCCCCGGTGCGCACCAGCTCTGCGCGGAAACCTTTCTCGGCATTCACCTGGCGCTGCAGCTCTTTGGCAATCGCCAGGGTCACATGCTTTTCGAACTGCCCCTTGACCGGCGACAGCGCACCCGGATCTTCACCGCCATGCCCCGCGTCGATGGCAATCACGATATCGCGCTTACCATTGGGTACCGGTGTCAGCTTCGGCGGCGCTTGCGTCGGCGTAACGGGCAACTGAGGCGCTGCCGTCACGGGGGTAGCTGGCAGGCTTGGTGCCGCGCCACTCTCCTGGTCAAACAGATCGACAACCAGGCGATGGCCATATTGCTGATTGGGCGCCAGAGTAAAACTCTTCGGCGTTACCGACGCCGAGAGGTCAATGACCACGCGCAAGTCTTCAGGCGTGCGCTGCGCTGAGCGCACACCTGTAATTGGGGTATTACTCAGGGCGAGCTGATCAAGGCTGGTTGCCAATTTGGCGCCATTGACGTCAATAACAATACGATTCGGCGCTGAAAGCTGAAATACGCTGTGCTGAACAGGGCCAGACAGGTCGAACACCAACCGGGTGTTATCCGGTGCACGCCAAAGCCGCACACTGCGCACATCTGAAGCGGCAAGCACATCGGCACTCAAGCCGATCAATGCCACTCCAATTGCGATGAAACGCGCGCTTATGCGCATAGCCAACCCCATTGTTATTGATTCATGCTCAGACGGCCAAAGCGGCACGCCAGGTGGCGCCGCGCTCACCCTGCATATGTAAACGCAAGGCCCGGCCGGCCCCATGCGGGCTAATGGTAATGTCCATGTCGGCCTTTGGCAAAACGCCTGCACCGCGTTGCGGCCACTCGACCAGACACAAGGCATCGCCTTCGAAGTAATCACGAATCCCCAGATACTCCAACTCCTCGGCATCCACCAGACGGTAGAGGTCGAAGTGAAAGGCGCGCAATGCGCCAATTTCATAGGGTTCCACCAGGGTAAAGGTTGGGCTTTTCACCGCTCCAACATGCCCCAGCCCGCGAATAATCCCGCGCGACAGGGTGGTTTTGCCGGCGCCAAGGTCGCCATGCAGATAGATCACACCAACGCCACCGGTCACCTCGGCGATACGTGCACCCAGCGCCAACATTGCCTCTTCGTCGGCGGCAAACAGCTCTAATTCAGACACGCAGACTGCTCCTGCAACAATTCACGAATAACCGCACACAAATCACTCGCCGCCAGGCCACGCCCTTGCAGCGCCAACCGCTCGCCGGCGCAGGCATGCAGATAGACCGCCAGCTGAGCAGCCTCCAGCGCAGGCAGCCCTTGAGCCAGCAATGCACCGATAAGCCCAGCCAGCACATCGCCCAAGCCGGCTCCGGCCATGACCGGATGGCCGCGATCACACAACCACAAACGGCCATCCGCCGCAGCAATTAGGCTGCCCGCACCTTTCAGCACGCACACCGCCTGATAGCGCTGCGCCAGGGCGCGCGCGGCTGCCGGACGGTCGGCCTGCACCTCGGCAGCACTGACACCCAGCAGCCGCGCCGCCTCTCCGGGATGCGGCGTAAGCACGACATTCGCCGGTAACTGGACCTGCGCTTGCGCCAACAGGTTCAGCGCATCGGCATCCCAGACCTGCGCGGCGCGACTGACCGCTGCCGCCGATAACAAACTGCGACCCCAGGAACCCTGCCCCAGACCTGGGCCAACCACCCAGACGCTGGCATTCGCACCCAGGGCCAGCAGCTGATTGGCCGAGGCCACACCAGCGCCCATCACCTCGGGCAGACGCGCCTGCGCCGCCGGCAGATGCTCACTGCGGGTCGCCAGACTAACCAGCCCAGCACCACTGCGCAGCGCGCTTTGTGCGGCCAGCAAACCAGCCCCGGCGAAACCACGATCCCCGCCGACCACCAGCACATGACCCAACTGGCCCTTGTGCACGTTGCGCGAGCGTACCGGCAACTGCGGCAAGCTGGCCTGCGCCAGGCGTTGTGCGGCAAACGCCTGAGCCGCGACCAGAGTCGAATCGGCCTGCAAATCGTCAAACTGCAGCTCACCCAGATAATCCGCCGACTGCCCGGTAAGCAGGCCCAGTTTCAGCCCGATCAGGGTTACCGTTAGCTGCGCATGCACGGCAACGCCCAGCACCTGGCCGCTATCAGCGCAAAGCCCGGACGGGATATCCACCGCCAACACAGGCAGATCGCTGGCATTCAACAGACGGATGGCCTGAGCATAGGGCTCGCGAACCACGCCCTGCAGACCCGTACCAAGCAAAGCGTCAAGCACCACACCTTGCAGCTCGGCGCAGTCGCTCCAGGGCTGCACCGACACGCCGACGGCCAGCGCCTGATCACGGGCCAACGCGGCATCGCCTTGCAACTGCGCCGCATCACCCACCGCCAGCACCTGCACCCGCCAGCCGGCGCGCAGCGCCAAAGCAGCCACCAGGTAGCCGTCGCCGGCGTTATTACCGCGCCCGGCCAGCACTGTCAGCACACCTGCATCCGGCCAACGCCTGCGCAAGGCACGCCAGATGGCATGCGCGGCGCGGCTCATCAGCTCAAAACCCGGAGTGCCGGCAGCGATCAGCCGCGCATCCAGCTCGCGCACCTGGGCGGCGCTGTACAGCGGCAGAGGAAGATTGTCTGGCGAATGCGGCATGCGTGGGCTCCGATGTCTGGCAGAATTATACCCACCTCCGCTCCGGTTACCCGTCTTCATATGAACAGCGCCGACCTTGATCTTGCCGCCCTCGCCCAGTCGATCAAAGACTGGGGCCGCGAGCTGGGCTTTCAACAGGTCGGGATTACCGATGTGCAGCTGGGCGAACACGAAGCGCACTTGCAGCGCTGGCTGGATGCCGGCTACCAGGGCGAGATGGACTACATGGCCGCTCACGGCAGTAAACGTTCACACCCGGATGAGCTGGTGCCCGGCACCCTGCGCGTGGTGTCGCTGCGCATGGACTACCTCCCCGGCGACACACAGATGGTCAAGCGCCTGAGTGAGCCGGAAAAAGCCTACGTGTCGCGCTACGCCCTGGGCCGCGACTACCACAAGCTGATCCGCAAACGCCTGCAGCACCTGGCCGAGCGCATTCAGCAGCAGATCGGCCCATTCGGCTATCGCGCCTTTGTCGACAGCGCACCAGTACTGGAAAAGGCCATCGCCGAACAGGCCGGGCTGGGCTGGATCGGCAAGAACACCCTGGTACTAAACCGCAAGGCAGGCAGTTACTTCTTTCTCGGCGAGCTGTTTGTCGACCTGCCACTTCCGGTCGACCCACCCCACACCAGCGAGCACTGCGGCCGCTGCACCGCCTGCATGGATATTTGCCCGACCGCAGCCTTTGTCGGCCCCTATGTGCTGGATGCGCGACGCTGCATTTCCTACCTGACCATCGAACTCAAAGGCCCGATTCCAGAGGAGCTACGTGCGCCCATCGGCAACCGGGTGTTCGGCTGCGACGACTGCCAGATGGTTTGCCCGTGGAACCGCTTTGCCAAACCCACCGAGCAGGGCGACTTCCAACCGCGCCACAGCCTGGACAATGCCGAGTTGGCCGAACTATTCGGCTGGAGCGAGGACGAGTTTCTCAGCCGCACCGAAGGCTCGCCCCTGCGCCGTGCCGGCTACGAGCGCTGGCTACGCAACCTGGCGGTGGGCCTGGGCAATGCGCCCTCCAGTATCCCGGTGATGGAAGCGCTCAAGGCGCGCCGCGAACACCCTTCCGAGCTGGTGCGCGAGCATGTCGAATGGGCCCTGGCGCGTCACGGCCTCTAGAAAATACATATGGGCGCCCAGAAAAAAGCCCGCACTGGCGGGCTTTTTCATGCATCAGACTTTGAGGAAGTGCTGGCGGTAGTGTTTCAGCTCAGCGATGGACTCACGGATATCATCCAGCGCCTGATGCGTACCCTGCTTCTGGAACGATTCCTTGACCTGCGGCGCCCACATACCGGCGAGAATTTTCAGGGTCGAGACATCCAGATAGCGGTAATGGAAGTAGGCCTCCAGGTTCTGCATGTACTTGTAGAGGAAGCGCCGGTCCTGACCGATGCTGTTGCCGCAGATCGGTGACTTGCCCTTCGGCACCCACTGCTCAAGGAAGGCGATGGTCATGGCCTCCGCTTCGGCCGGGCCAATCTTGCTTTCACGTACGCGCTGGGTCAGACCGCTGCCACCGTGGGTACGGGTGTTCCATTCATCCATGCCGGCGAGTAGCTCATCACTCTGGTGCACGGCAATCACCGGACCTTCGGCGAGGATGTTCAGATCGCTGTCAGTGACGATGGTGGCCATCTCAATGATGACGTCCGTTTCGGGCTCCAGACCGGTCATTTCCAGGTCGATCCAGATCAGGTTCTGCGGGTTCTGCATGCTGCGCTCCTCGGCTAAGGCCGACAGTTTAGCGAATAAATCAGCCACGCATGCGCCACAACAATAGCCGTGACTTGCGCCAGTCATGCAGCTCGATCTGCTGATCCGCCGGCTGACCCGGCACCTCAAAGGTGTTGCTGATCAGCAGACTGCCCAGCGGCATCTGCGCACAGGCCTTGGCCCACAGTTCAGGCATCGGCGCCGGCGACAGGAAGCAATACACCACATCGAACGCAGTCAGGTCGCTGCGCCAGAGATTTTCATAACGGATCTGACAATTGCCCTGGGGCAAGGCGCGCAACCAGGCGATGAGAAAAGACAGCGGCGCGGTCTCCACCCCGACAAACTGCGCCTGCGGGAACTGCCGGGCCAGGCTCAGCAGCGTGCCGGCCGGGCCGCAACCCAGATCGATAAAGCGAAAGTGCTCAGGTTGCTCGCCCAGTACGCCGAGCAGATGCTGGCGGGCGCCGGCCCCCGTTAGGTACAGCGGCACTCGCTCGCCAAAGCTGTTCCAATTGAGCAGCAACAGCAGGACAAAACCGCCAAGAAACACCCAGGAAGGCAGCGGCGCACCACTGGCCAGCAAAAGCGCCGGGACGAACAGTAGATTCAATCCGCACCACCAGCGCGACAACCCCAGATAACGTGCCAGCGTGGCAGCCAGCAAGCCTTGCAGCAGGCCGGCAGCCATCAGCGTCGGGCGCCAGGGTGACAGCTGAGCGATCAGGTACAGCGCCAAACCGACCAGCAGGGTCGCGCCCACTTGAGCAGACAAGGCCAGCAGCGCCGGATAGTGGCGAACAACGCGCAGCATGCAGACTCCTCAACCGTCCGACCGATGATGCGCCGCAGTTTAGCCGTGCCAGCAGCCCAATAGGCAGCCCGTGCTAGACTCGCGACCGTTTATTGCGCAATTCAACTCTCGGAAGACCCATGGCCAAACGCCAACTCAACCGCCGGCAAAACTGGCGTATCGAAAAAATCCAGGGTGAGCGTGCTGCCCGCGCCGCCAAGCGCGAGTCGCAGGCCGTACAGATTCTTGAAGGCGGCGACCTCGGCCCGGAACAGACCGGACTGGTCATCGCGCACTTCGGCGTACAGGTCGAAGTAGAAGCTCTGGATGGCGAGCTGGCCGGCCAGGTATTCCGTTGCCACCTGCGCGCCAACCTGCCGACCATGGTCACTGGTGACCAGGTGGTGTGGCGCGCCGGCAACCAGGGCATTGGCGTGATCGTCGCGCAATTGCCACGCAGCACCGAACTCTGTCGCCCGGATACCCGTGGCCAGCTCAAGCCAGTCGCGGCCAACGTCGACCTGATCGTGATCGTCTTCGCGCCGCTGCCTGAGCCCCACGCCAACCTGATAGACCGCTACCTGGTAGCCGCCGAGCACGCTGGCATCCGTCCGCTGCTGTTGCTGAACAAGACCGACCTGCTGGATGAACAGAATGCCGTGGCACTCAACCGCATGCTCGGCGTGTACCGCGAACTCGGTTATCCGCTGCTGGAAGTGTCGGCCCACGGCGGCGACGGCATGCAACAGCTGCAACGGCAACTCGATGGCCATGTCAGCGTGTTTGTCGGCCAGTCCGGGGTGGGCAAGTCGTCGCTGGTCAACAGCCTCCTACCGGAAGTCGACACCCGCGTCGGGCCGCTCTCCGAGCTGACCGGCAAAGGCACCCACACCACCACCACCGCGCGACTGTTCCATTTTCCTGGCGGCGGCGAGCTGATCGACTCCCCCGGGATTCGCGAGTTCGGCCTGGTGCACGTCAGCCGTGATGATGTCGAAGCCGGCTTTATCGAGTTTCACGACCTGATCGGCCAATGCCGCTTCCGCGACTGCAAGCACGACCGCGAACCGGGCTGCGCCCTACTCAAGGCGCTGGAAGACGGCCGCCTGCACCCGCAACGCATGGCCAGTTATCGGCATATCCTGGCCAGCCTGCCAGAAGCCGAGTACTGAAATGCACAAGGCCGCGACATTGTCGCGGCCTTGTGCAAATGGCGGAAGCTCACTCAGCGGGCTGATCGAACTGCAGCACACCTTCCTCGAAGATATTCAAACGCTCGCGCAACTGCCCATCAGGCAACGGATCACCGGGCGCTGCAGCATCTGGCGAAACAGGTGCTACATCGGGTGTCGTTGGCGCACCGTCTGCAGAGACATCACCCTGCGCGCCCTCAATGGCTCGCTGGGCCTTCTTCGTCAGTACCACGATATCGATACGTCGATTGACCGGATTAAGCGGATTCTCCCGATCAAACAAGGCCGACGACGCATAACCCACCACGCGCGCGACCTGCTCGTCATCATAGCCACCCGCGACTAACACACGGCGCGCTGCATTTGCGCGATCAGCGGAAAGCTCCCAGTTACCATAGCCGCCACGCCCGACGAAGGGCTGGGCATCGGTATGACCACTGACGCTGATCTTGTTTGGCACTGCAGCGATGGTGTCGGTCATGGCCAGCAGGATGTCCTCGAAGTACGGCTGTAAGCGCGCGCTGCCGGAAGCAAACATCGGCCGGTTCTCGGCATCCATAATCTGGATACGCAAACCATCCTGGGTGATTTCGAAAAGGATCTGATCCTTGAAGTTCTGCAGCTGAGGATTTTCCTCAACCTTGTTCTGCAACTCCTGCAGCAACAACTCCAGCCGCTCGCGCTCGACCTCTTCGGCTATCGACTCGGCCTGCAGCTTATCGATATCGGCCTGCGCATCCTCGGCCGGGCTCTGCTCTTCCTGCGGCTCAGGGTTAAGGGTGCGGTCGGGCGCTGGCGTAGGTGTGCCGCCCAAGTCGATCACATAGGGGCTGGCGCTTTCCGAGAACCCCACAGGGTCCTGGAAATAACCGGAGATCAGTTTCTTCTGTTCGGGCGTAGCCGAAGACATCAGCCACATGACCATGAAAAACGCCATCATCGCCGTAGCAAAGTCGGCAAAGGCAATTTTCCAGGCACCACCGTGGTGGCCGCCAGCAACCTTTTTGACCCGTTTAACGATAATCGGCTGGTTGTTTTCCATGCTATGCCTTAGCTCCCACGCATAGCCTGTTCAAGCTCGCTGAAACTCGGACGGTGCGCTGGATAGAGCACCTTGCGGGAAAACTCGACCGCCAGCGACGGCGGCATACCTGAGGCAGAGGCCACCAACCCTGCTTTGATTGCCTCATAAACGTTCAGCTCTTCCTTGGCGTCATGCTCCAGCGAACCGGCCAGCGGACCAAAGAAGCCATAGGACGCCAGAATCCCAAGGAAGGTACCCACCAGTGCAGTGCCGACCTTCTCGCCAATTTCCGCGTTGTCGGCCTCGGCGAGGATCGACATGGTGATAACGATACCCAGTACCGCCGCCACGATCCCCATGGCTGGCATACCGTCGGCAATCTTCGCCACAGCATGCGCTGGGTGCTCGAGTTCTTCTTTGAGGCTGGTGATTTCCATGTCGAACAACCCCTCGAGCTCGTGCGGGGCCATGTTGCCTGACGACATAAGGCGTAGGTAATCGCAGATGAAGGATGTCATCCGCTGATCCTTGAGGATACCGGGGTACTTGCTGAATATCGGACTGGCTGCGGGGTCTTCAACATCTGCCTCGATGGCCATCATGCCTTCGCGGCGGCTCTTGTTGAGAATCTCGTAAAGCAGCTTCAGCACATCCAGGTAGTAGTGGTGAGTGAAGCGCGAGCTGAACATGCTCAGCGACTTCTTGAACACCTGCATAAACATGCTGCCGGGGTTGGCCTGCAGAAATGCCCCCAATGCTGCACCCCCAATGATCATCACTTCGAAGGGGTGGACCAACGCCATGAACTTGCCGCCAGAGAGGATAAACCCCCCTAGAACGCTGGCGAATACAACAATGATACCGATGATTTTTGCCATAGAAAGAGACTTGCCAGAGAGGGTAGAAAGGGGCTTTGCAAAACAACCCTTCTATTTATCGGAAGTTTTGCGCGAGACTATAGCCAGTTAAGGTCAAAAGCC
>JAHJXZ010000070.1 GCA_018827205.1 Gammaproteobacteria bacterium
CCGCGACCTGCGCAAACACAAGAACCTCACCCTGGGTGAGCTTGCGACGCGGATCGACCGCTCGGTGGGCTTTCTCTCCCAGGTCGAACGCGGTCTGTCGCGCCCAACTGTGGCTGACCTCACCGCCATCAGCGAAACCCTGGGCGTGCCGACCACCTATTTTTATAGCCTGAGCAAGCCGCGCGCCGTGCCCTGGGTGACCCGACCAGATGAGCGCCGCACCCTCTACTACGCCAGCGGCATCACCGACGTGTTGGTATCCCCCAGCATCTCGGCCGGTTTCTCCATGCTCGAAAGCTTCTTGCAACCGGGCGCAAGCAGCGGCGAAGGGCATCTTAATGACAGCGACGAGCAAGGCGGCTTTGTCCTCGAGGGCGAACTGACAATCTGGTACGGCGACGCTGCTGAACCGGTCACCCTTGGTCCGAATGACAGCTTCCAGCTGCCGCCACACGCACAGTTTCGCTACGCCAACCTTTCCGATTCCACGACACGAGTGCTTTGGATCTTCACCTGATCCGCGCAGATACCCCATGACAATAACAACAGCGTTTCCCGACCTGCTTAGCGAAGTCCGCGCCTTCCGCAGCGCCAACCCTGAGGTGCGCTATGTCGACCTGATCAGCCTGGACATCCCTGGGCATTTCTACGGCAAGCGCTACCCCATCGACATGCTGGAAAAGGTCGCTGCTGGCGGCCCGCTGAAAATCCCGCAGAACTGCGTGCTGCTCGGCGTGCAGGGCGGTCTGCACCCGATTGGCGACTACTGCTTCAACGACGGCGATCCTGACGCGCCGCGCCGGCTGATCCCCGGCACGCTCAAAACGGTACGCTGGGAAAGCCAACCGCTGGGGCAGATGCTGATCAGCTCAGACGGCACGGAAGCACCGATCGAATTCGAGCCGCGTGAAGTCCTCGCCCGCGTGCTCCAGCGCTTGGCAGCGCGCGGCATTCGCCCGGTGGTGGCGTTCGAGCTGGAGTTCTACCTGTTCGACCGCAAGCTGCAAGACGGCCTGCCGCAGTTCCCTCGCGATCCGCTGTGCGACGATGCCGACGACCAGCCGAATATGCATATCGAGCGCCTGTCGCGCTTCGCCGATGTGCTGCATGAGATCGTCGATGCCGCCAACGAACAGGGCGTGGACGCCAACGTGATCACCGCCGAACTCGGCCCCGGCCAGTTCGAGATCAACTTCGGCCATTGCGACGATGGCCTGCGCGCCGCCGACTGGGCCGCTTTATTCTGCCGCAGCACCCGTGGTGTGGCACTCAAGCACGGCCAGCGCGCCAGCTTTATGAGCAAGCCCTACCTGCACGCACCGGGCAGCGGCATGCATGTACACGTGAGCCTGTATGACGCCGCCGGCAACAATCTGCTGGCAGCCGATGAGCAGCGCCCGCTGCGTCACGCCGTGGCCGGCTGCCTGGAGTTACTTCCGCATTGCATGCCGATCTTCGCCGCCAACCACAATGCCTTCCGCCGCTACGGCGCCATGGTCAACGCCGCCAGCCGCGCCAGCTGGGGTTATGAGGACCGCGACGCGTGCATCCGCATCCCCGAATCAGACGGTAAAAACCTGCGCATCGAACACCGCCTGGCCGGCGCCGACGCCAACCCCTATTTGGTACTGGCGGCGATCCTCACCGGCATGGAGCATGGCCTGGATGCCGGCAAGGAACCGATTGCCCCGCTCAACGAAAACCGCCAGAGCGGCATCGACTTCCCCCAGGACATGCTCGGCGCAGTCAGCGCCATGCGCGACCACCCGGTTGTTAACCAAGGACTGGGCAGTGAGTTTGTGATGGTCTATTGCGAGAACAAGCGCCAGGACCACCTGGCCTTTATGCAGGAAGTCAGTGCACGGGAATACCGCTGGTTTCTCTAACGGACAGCGCGCCCGTTGCCTCTGCAGCGGGCGCGCGACTTCAACGCAACAGATACACCGCCAACCCGGCCACCGCCGACACCAGCAGCACCTCCATCACCCCGCGTTTGAAGCGCAGCAGCGCCAGCGCCGCTGCCACGGCCAATAGCGCCGACGGCCAGTCGAAGCTGCCGCCGAAGCCCTGCGGCCAAAGCACGTGGTAGGCAAAGAACAACGCCAGATTCAGAATCACCCCCACCACTGCCGCCGTAATTGCGGTCAGTGGCGCGGTAAATTTCAGCTCGCCATGGGTCGATTCCACCAGCGGCCCGCCGGCGAGGATGAACAGAAAGGACGGCAGAAAGGTGAACCAGGTGACCAGCGCTGCCGCCACTGCGCCGCTGACAAAGCCCGAATCACCGCCAAATACCGGCTGCAGATAAGCCCCGACAAACGCCACAAACGCCACCACCATGATCAGCGGTCCCGGCGTGGTTTCCCCCAGCGCCAGCCCATCGATCATCTGCGTCGGCGTCAGCCAGCCGTAATGGCCGATGGCGCCTTGGTAAACATACGGCAACACCGCATAGGCGCCGCCAAAGGTCAGTAATGCGGCCTTGGTAAAGAACCAGGCCATCTGCGTCAACGTGCCATCCCAGCCATACAGCCAGGTCAACAAGCCCATTGGCAGCACCCAGAGCAGCGCCCCCACCGCCAGCAGCAGTGCCAGGCGCGACGCGCGAAAACGCGTATGCGCAGCCGGCGGGCTGTCATCATCGATCAACGCCGGACCATAGCTCGCACTTTGCGCCGCATGTCCGCCGCCCAGGCTGAACTGCTGCGGCAGCAGGCGACCGCCCAGATAGCCGAGCAGCGCTGCGCCAATCACGATCAACGGAAACGGCAGGTTGAAGGCAAAGATGGCGACAAAGGATGCCCCGGCAATGCCCCACAGCCAGTTGTTCTTCAGTGCCCGCGAGCCGATGCGCCAGGCCGCCTGCAGCACAATCGCGGTGACCGCCGGCTTGATCCCGTAAAAAATTCCCGCCACCAGCGGCACATCGCCATAAGCGATATACAGCCAGGACAGGCCGATCAGGATAAACAGCGACGGCAGCACGAACAGCACCCCGGCAATCACCCCGCCCCAGGTACGGTGCAGCAGCCAGCCGATATAAGTGGCCAGCTGTTGTGCTTCCGGCCCCGGCAGCAACATGCAGTAGTTCAGCGCATGCAGAAAACGCCGCTCGGACAGCCAGCGGCGCTTCTCCACCAACTCCTGATGCATGATCGAGATCTGCCCGGCCGGCCCGCCGAAGCTGATCAGGCCGAGTTTCAGCCAAAACCAGAAAGCTTCGCGCAGGCTCACCGCTGGCGGCTTAGTGGGTGCAGACGATTCGGACATACGGGCAACTCACGGCAATAAAAGCGGTCGCACTATAGCGTGAGTGCATGACGATTTAAGCCAGCACGGCTCAAGCTCAGATACGGATTTCCGTATACTTGGCAGCGCTGTGCCCACCCTCAACCTGCCCGTGAAGCTCACTGTGAAAATCCGCCATTCGATAGTAAGCCTGCTGCTGATCTGCAGCAGCGTTGTAGTTGCATCGAACACCCAGGCCGCTGCGCCGAAACAACAGGATCTGGCAGCCGGCAGTGCTCTGCTGGTCGACCTAAAGACCAATAAGGTGCTTTACGAGCGCAATGCCGACAGCGTTGTGCCGATTGCCTCGGTGTCCAAACTGATGACCGCCATGGTCACCCTTGATGCCAAGCTGCCGCTGGATCAAATCCTGCCGATCACAATCCGCGACACTCAAGAGCTACGCGGGGTGTTCTCACGGGTTCGCGTGGGCAGCGAGTTAAGTCGCTACGACACCCTCTGGATAGCCCTGATGGCCTCGGAAAATCGTGCGGCTTCAAGCCTGGCGCACAATTACCCGGGTGGCCACGCTGCCTTTGTTGCAGCCATGAACGCCAAGGCCAAAGCGCTGGGCATGCGCCATACGCGCTTTGTAGAACCCACCGGGCTATCGGAGCACAACGTGTCGAGCGCCCGTGACCTGGTGCTGATGCTCAAGGCTGCGAACCAATACCCGCTGATCCGCCAATTCACTACTACCTCGGAAAAAACCCAAGCATTCCGTAAGCCCAGCTACACCTTGGGTTTTCGTAACACCAACAACCTGGTGCGTAAGCCCGGCTGGAGCGTGCAACTGAGCAAGACCGGCTACACCGGTGAGGCAGGCCGCTGCCTGGTGATGAATACCGTAATGAATAAGCGCCCAGTGGCATTCGTGGTGCTGGACGCCTTCGGCAAATACACCCACATGGCCGACGCCAACCGCCTCAAACGCTGGCTGGAAACCGGTAAGGTCACCGCCGTACCGCCAGCCGCTATCAGCTACCGCCAGCAGAAACTGGCGCAACGTCAGGCCAAGGCTGCGCGGTAGCGAACAGATAACCTGCCGGGCCAGCACGGCGCTCCGTCATGCCGGCCCGGCAGATAGAAAAAGCTCCAGCCTATATAACCGAGGCGTCACTGAAAGCGTCCGACCTCCTGACGCAGCTCTTCGGCCAGTTGATCGAGTTCACGGGCAGTTTGTGCCAGATTGGCGACCACTTCGCGCTGTTCGCTATTGGCCAGTGCGATGCTTTGCAAGTTACTGCTGAGCAACGTTGCGGTACTGCTCTGCTCACTGGTGGCTGTGGTGATGGCAGTGAACTGCTCACCCGCCGCATTACTCTGTTCAGCGATCTGCCCCAGTGCAGCAGCAACATTGGCATTGCGCTGCAGACCATCCTGCATCAGCAGTTTGCCCTGCTCCATGGTACTGATCGCACTGTTGGTCTCGCCCTGAATACTGCCAATCATTGCAGAAATTTCGTTGGTCGCTTCACGGGTGCGCGAAGCCAGACTGCGCACCTCATCGGCGACCACCGCAAAACCCCGGCCTTGCTCACCCGCACGGGCGGCCTCAATGGCGGCATTGAGTGCAAGCAGGTTGGTCTGGTCGGCAATCGAGGTGATCACACTGACAATCCCGCCGATTTCCTGCGAGCGCTGGCCGAGGGTGTTAACCACGACGGACGTGTCATTGAGAGAGCTGGCAATCTGCTCCAGGGCGCTAGAGGCTTCACTCATCGAGCTGCGGCCAATACGCGTCTGCTGAGCGTTATCGCTGGCCAACCGTTCGGTGTTGCGCATGTTGTCGGCGATGTTCAGCGATGTGGCACTGAATTCCTCCACAGCACCCGCCATGCTGCTGATCTCACCTGACTGTTGCTCAATGCCTTCGTAGGCACCACTGGCCAAACCAGACAACACCTGAGCACTGCTGCTGACGTTCTGCGCGGCGCCGCGAATACGCGCCACCATAGTCGACAGTGCCTCCCCCATCTGATTGAAGTTACGCGCCAGCTCACCAATTTCATCCCGGCTGGTAACGTCCAGGCGTGCACTCAAATCACCAGCGCCCAACGCCTGCGCCTGCTCCACCAAATCACCAAGTGGACGCAGCTTGCGCCGCAACAACCAGATCACTGCCGCCACCGCCAGCAACAACGTCACCAGACTACCGATAGCCAACTGACTGCCCACGCGCCAGGTCACCGCCTGAATCTCTTCGCGCGGCATGCTCGCCAGCACCTGCCAGGGCCCACCGGAGAATGGCATGGCTACGCTGAAGAACTCCTCGACGCCGTCACTCCAGAACGCCCCATGACCTGGCTCAGCCAGCACTTCAGTCAACCCGCCAACGATTTTTCCAGGATCACGCGCACCAGCCGGCGGCACCAACCATTTGCCCTGATTATCGAGCAGCGCCAGAGAGCCAGTGGCTCCGATGCGGAAGCGCTTGAGATTATCAAACTGCACGTTCTGTGCGTCTGTGTAGTCGAAGCCGACGAACAACACCGCAATCACCCGGCCACTGGCATCGCGCACGGGGGTGTATTGAGTCATGTAGAAGCGCTCAAACAGCAACGCACGCCCCACATAACCGTCACCACCGAGCAGGCGGTTATAGGCTGGATGCTGATGGTCGAGTACCGTGCCAATAGCACGAGTGCCATCTGGCTTGGTCAGCGAAGTGCTGATACGAACAAATTCATCGCCATCACGCACGAAGACTGTGGCCACTCCTGCGGTCAGCTGGCGAAACTCATCGACCTCGTCAAAATCATTGTTCAGAAGGCTAGGGCCCAGGTACAGCGCAGGTGTCTGCATGCCTGCCACGGCTATCCGTTCGGCAGTTTGAACACTTAAGCCACCGCTGAAACGTCGCTCGAACAAACCTGCGAGACGCTGGGTGCTCTCACGCAGGCTGTCGTGAAAGGTGCTCAATTGATCGGCCAATAGGCGCGCTTCACTGCCCAGATGCTCTTGCCGTGTAGCCAGATTGGCATGGTTCAACGAGCGCAGGGCGAATAAGGTACTGGCGCTGATCAACAGGACCAGAACCAGTGCCAATGCCGTGGCCAACTGCCAGGCAATTCGAGAACGTGGGGAGGTCATACATGCCTCCAAAGGCATAAAGTGGCTGTTATGGGGTAATAAACGGCGTATTCGCCGTGGTTAATTCGGCGAACGCAGAGAATACTTGAGCAGATTACTAAGGCTATAAATATTTCAACCCACTGGTAGAGCGTTGGCAGTACCACCAGCTCTGACCAAACAGGGCACCTAAGCAATGTCATGCGAAGTTTAGCGTTTGCTGCACATTGCGTGAGGAAGCACCGTTAGCCCTCAACAAGCACTACCGTTAAAGCTACGAGACAGCCAGCCTCCTTGAACTCACGGATGTGAATAACGCTGCAATGCCTATCAGGCCTTTTGCTGGGTAGGCATTGAATTTTCAGGAAGGTCTTTCGATGCTAATCGATGCACAGGCCGCAACCTAAGCGGGCAACCATCTAGCAGATGGTTAACCTACAAGACGCCACCCAGCAGGGGCTGGCGCATGCCGAACACCAGAAAGCGCGCCAGCTCAGGGAGCGGCAACGCCTTGCTGATCAGGTAACCCTGCACCTGATCGCAGCCGTATTGGCGCAGCAGTGCCAGTTGTTCGGCGTTCTCCACGCCCTCGCCCACCACCTGCAGATTGAGGTTGTGCGCCAGGTTGATCATGGCCCGCACCAGCTGACGGTTCTCCGCACGCTCGCCCATGCCGCCGACAAAACTCTTGTCGATCTTCAGCAGGGTGATTGGCAGGTTGTTCAGGTGCACGAAGGAGGAGAAACCGGTGCCAAAATCGTCCAGCGAGAAACGCACGCCGAGGCGAGCGAGGGCCAGCATGGTCTGCTGCACCTGATCGCTGCGGCGCATTACCGCGGTCTCGGTCAGCTCGAACTCCAGCCACTGCGCATCCACCCCGCGCTCTTCGATCAGGCGACTTAGGGTCGGCAGCAGCTGACTGTCCTGAAACTGGCGGAACGACAGGTTGACCGCCATATGCAGCGCCGGCAGACCACGCCCACGCAACCACTGCATATCACGCAACGCGCGGCTGATAACCCAGTAGCCGAGCGGCACGATCAACCCGCTTTCCTCGGCCAGCGGCACAAATTCGTCAGGGGCCAGCAGGCCATGCACGCTGTGCCGCCAGCGCACCAGCGCCTCCAGGCCGACGATGCGCCCGGTCTGCAGACACAAGCGCGGCTGGTAGTGCAGCTCCAGCTCGTCACGGCGCAGGGCGCGGCGCAGCTCGCTTTCCAGGTCGGCCTGGTTGCGCGCGCTGCGATTGATTCGCTCGTCATAAATATGAAAGGTGCAACCCTGCTGGCTCTTGGCCTGCTGCATAGCGATATGCGCATGCCACATCAGTGGGTCGGCGCTGCTCTCGGCGCGCGAATGCGCCAGGCCCAGGCTACAGCCAATCAGCAGGCTTTCGCCGTCGATCCAGTAAGGCTCGCCGAGGGCTTCGGTAATCTGCGCAGCAAGGCGCTCGGCACGCTGAGGATCGCGGCGACTGTCGAGCAACAAGGCAAACTCATCGCTGCCCAGGCGGGCCACCTGGTCACCGGCCTGCAACTGCGCCTTGATCCGCGCCACCACCTGCAGAATCAGACTGTCGCCACCCTGGTAGCCCAAGGCATCGTTGGCGTGGCGGAAGTTATCCAGATCGAGATGGCCGAGGGTCAGGCCGCGACCTTCATATTCAGCCAGACGTGCCGCGAGCAGGGTCTGAAAGCCTTGACGATTGGCGATGCCGGTCAGCGCGTCCTGTTCGGCCAGGCGGTGCAAGGTGTCGTTGAGATTGCCGCGTTCGCGTACATAGCGCAGGCAACGGCGCAGCACCTCGGCGCTGAGCTGGTCGCGCACCAGCCAATCGGACACGCCCTCGGGCTCGGCATCGGGCTCGGCATCCAACAGCAGGACTATCGGCAGGGAACAGCGCCCGGAGGCAGGCAGGTATTGGGGGGTGGTGAGGAGCAAGGCGTTGCTGGGTTTATCGAACAGCGCGCTGGCCGCCTCCCAGGACGGTGCGGTGATCAGCGCATAACCGCTGCCGAGCGCACCCAGACGTTCACGCAGCAACTGCGCCCAGCCCGGCGTTTCCGCCAGCAACAGCAAGCGTAATGGTTCGACGAACGCGGACAAACAACTTCCCCCACAGCACAAATAAAGAGCATTACAACCGCTCGGATGCGTCGTAATCGACGTCTAATCACGCACATCCTTGTGTCAGTGGCGCGTGTCCTGCGGCGAGGCTGGACCCGAAAGTGGCACCAGAGTACTGGAATAGGAAAATTAACCAAGCCTGGCGGTTTGCCATTATGTGCACTGCAACACACTTCCAGATGGTCACGGCACAATGCGCCAGGCCTGTTAAAATGCGCGCCCACTTCACCTGACGATTGATTCCATGTCCCGACTGAACCCCCGGCAGCAGGAAGCCGTGAACTATGTCGGCGGCCCACTTTTGGTGCTCGCCGGCGCAGGCTCCGGCAAGACCAGCGTGATTACCCGCAAGATCGCCCACCTGGTGCAGAACTGCGGCATCCAGGCCCGCCATATCGTCGCCATGACCTTTACCAACAAGGCCGCGCGCGAGATGAAAGAGCGCGTCAGCTCCCTGCTCAAAGGCCCCGAAGCCCGCGGCCTGACGGTCTCGACCTTCCACAACCTGGGCATGAACATCATCCGCAAGGAATACGCGCGCCTGGGCTACAAACCGGGTTTCTCGATCTTCGATGACGGCGATATCAAGGCGCTGCTCACCGACATCATGCAGAAGGAATATGCCGGTGATGACGGTGCGGACGAGATCAAGAACATCATCGACAGCTGGAAGAATGACCTGATCCTGCCCGAGCAAGCCCTTGCCGGCGCACGCAACCCCAAGGAGCAGACGGCGGCCATCGTCTACCTGCACTACCAGCGCACCCTGCGCGCCTACAACGCGGTGGACTTCAACGACCTGATCCTGCTGCCGGTAATGCTGTTTCAGGAACACGCCGACATCCTGGAAAAATGGCAGAACCGCATCCGCTACCTGCTGGTCGACGAATACCAGGACACCAACGCCAGCCAATACCTGCTGGTGAAGCTCTTGGTGGGCATGCGTAACCAGTTCACCGTGGTCGGCGACGATGACCAGTCGATCTACGCCTGGCGCGGTGCGCGCCCGGAAAACCTGATGCTGCTGAAAGAGGATTACCCCTCCCTGAAGGTAGTGATGCTGGAGCAGAACTATCGCTCCACCAGCCGCATCCTCAAGTGCGCCAACATCCTCATTGCCAACAACCCGCATGCCTTCGAGAAACAGCTGTGGAGCGAGATGGGCATGGGTGACGAGATCCGCGTAATCCGTTGCCGCAACGAAGACGCCGAGTGTGAACGGGTGGCACTGGAAATCCTCACCGAGCACCTGCGCACCCAGCGCCCTTACAGCGATTACGCCATCCTCTACCGCGGTAACTACCAGGCCAAACTGATGGAGCTGAAGCTGCAGCACCATCAGATTCCCTATCGCCTCTCGGGCGGCACCAGCTTCTTCGCCCGCCAGGAGGTGAAGGACTTGATGAGTTACTTCCGCCTGCTGGTTAACCCGGATGATGACAACGCTTTTCTACGCGTGATCAACGTGCCGCGCCGCGAAATCGGCTCGACCACCCTGGAAAAGCTCGGTAACTACGCCACCAACCGCAAGATCAGCATGTACGCTGCCGCCGGCGAAATCGGCCTGGGCGAGCAACTGGATGCACGCTACACCGAGCGCCTAGCGCGCTTTACCAAATGGATGGACCGAGTGCGCCAGGAGTGCGCGCAGAACGACCCGATTGCGGCGATCCGCAGCATGGTCATGGACATCGACTACGAGAACTGGCTGCGGCAGAACGCCTCCAGCGACAAAGTCGCCGACGCACGCATGGGCAACGTCTGGTTCCTCGTCGAGGCGTTGAAGAACACCCTGGAGCGCGACGAAGACGGCGAGATGACCATCGAGGACGCCATCGGCAAACTGGTGCTGCGTGACATGCTCGAACGCCAGCAGGAGGAAGAAGACGGCGCCGAAGGCGTGCAGATGATGACCTTGCATGCCTCCAAGGGCCTGGAATACCCCTCGGTGTATATCCTCGGCGTGGAAGAAGAAATTCTTCCGCACCGCTCCAGCATTGAGGCCGACACCGTTGAAGAAGAACGCCGCCTGGCTTACGTCGGCATCACCCGCGCCAAACGCAACCTGACCATGACCTTCGCCGCCAAGCGCAAACAGTACGGCGAAATCATCGACTGTTCACCGAGCCGTTTCCTCGATGAACTGCCACCCGAGGATCTGGTCTGGGAAGGTCTGGAGGATGCAGCACCCGAGGTCAAGGCCGCCACCGGCAACTCGGCATTGGCCAATATGCGCGCCATGCTAAAAAAATAACTGCCAACACCGCACGGGCGTAGGCAAGACGTATTTCGTCACCTCCTGCATCCGCGCTACGCTGCACCATTACATCCCGGCACAGACCGGGTATCAGAAAGAACGACGAGGGTAACCGCGTGGAAGCGCTGAAACAGAAGATTCGCGATGAAGGCACCGTGCTTTCGGAGCACGTACTCAAGGTCGATGCCTTTCTCAATCACCAGATCGACCCAGCGCTGATGCAGCAGATCGGCCACGAATTCGCCCAGCGCTTCGCCGGCCTGAACATCACCAAGATTGTCACCATTGAAGCCTCGGGCATTGCCCCGGCGGTGATGGCTGGACTGGAGCTGGGCGTGCCAGTGATTTTCGCGCGCAAGTATCAGTCGCTGACGCTCACGGACAACCTGTATATCTCCAAGGTGTTTTCCTTCACCAAGCAGACCGAAAGCACCCTGGCGATATCGTCCAAACACCTGAACGCCAAGGATCACGTGCTGCTGATCGACGATTTCCTGGCCAACGGCCATGCCGCACGCGCTCTGATCGATCTGATCGGCCAGGCCGGTGCGAGCATCGCCGGCATCGGCGTGGTGATCGAGAAGTCCTTCCAGCGCGGCCGCGCCGAACTGGATGCACAGGGCTACCGGGTCGAGTCGCTGGCGCGCATCGACTCGCTCAAGGATGGCAAAGTCAGCTTTATCGATTAAGCACTGCTAACCGCGAGAAGTTGCCCGACGCAGCTTCTCGCGGGCACAAAAAAGCCGCCTGAGTAGGCGGCTTTTTTACAGCAGATTCAGGCGTATTACAGGCCTGACATCTTCTGGATTGCGCCACGCAACTCGTCATCCGAGCAGTCGGCACAGGTGCCTTTCGGCGGCATGGCGTTGATGCCGGAAATCGCCTTGGCCAGGATGCCGTCGAGGCCGCCCTGGTGGTCAGCACGCTCTTTCCAGGCTGCAGTGTCGCCAATTTTCGGCGCACCCAGGATGCCTGGGGTATGGCAGGCACCGCAGTGCTTGGCAATGATGTCATCGGCAGTACGCGCACCACCGCCAGCACTGACGGCTACAGCGCCCACGCCCTTACATTCTTCACCCATCACACAGACTTGGCCGACCGGCTTCAGTCGCTCGGCAATGGCATCGTCGGTCGTGGCCTGAGCAGTCACTGCCCACAGGGCCAATACGGTAGCCGGTGCTACCAGGAGCTTTTTAATCAGGTTCACGGTACACCCTCTTCGTGGCTAGTCACGCTCGCGGCCACGGTTTCGCGAGCGGACGACAGTATAACGGCAAGCCGTCCGAGCCGAAACAACCCAGATTGTCGCAGGGTTATTTAGAAATTCGCTGGCGTGGTAGCGCTGATCAGCCGCGCGGGCTGCTCAAACGGATTACGGAAACGGTGCGGTTTGCTGCTCTCGAAGTAGTAGCTGTCGCCCGGCTCGAGGATAAATACCTCCTCGCCAACGGTCAGCTCCAGCTTACCTTCAACCAACATGCCAGCCTCTTCACCTTCGTGCGCGTACATCTCGTCGCCGGTGTCGGTGCCACTCGGGTAGGTTTCATCAAGGAAGGAGATGGCCCGGCTTGGATGCGCCTTGCCCACCAGCTTCATGGTGATGGCCCCGCTGCAGATATCGGTGAGTTCGGCGGCGCGATAGACCACCTGAGCCTGGCTATCCTGCTCCACATCCAGGGAGAAGAACTCCACCAACGACATGGGGATACCCGCCAACACTTTTTTCAACGAACTGATCGAAGGGCTTACGCTGTTCTTCTCGATCATCGAAATAGTGCTGTTGGTGACGCCCGCCCGCTTGGCGAGTTCACGCTGGGAAAGGCCTTTGAGTTTGCGAATGGATTGCAGTCGTACACCGACGTCCAATGCTGGAGTCCCCCTTGGGATAGATACAGAAAAGTCGCCGTATCATGGCATAGCGTTCGGAATTTACAACACTTGCGTTCAAACTCGTCTACAGCGTGCCTGTTAGTCCCCGAGGTAGAGCAGTGGCGCCCGCCGCAGGTTGCAGAAAAGCTGGTAAGGAATGCTGCCTGCCTGGGTAGCCACATCACTGGCCAGCACCTGTTTGCCCCAAAGTTCGACCCGGCTGCCCAGGCCCGCGTGCGGCAGATCGGTCAAATCGACGGTGAGCATGTCCATCGACACACGGCCGATCAGGCGGGTCAGCTGGCCGTCCACCGCCACCGGCGTGCCAGTTGGCGCATGGCGTGGATAACCGTCGGCATAACCCATGGCGACCACACCGACGCGGGTCGGCCGTTCGCTGACAAAGCGCGCGCCATAGCCCACCGGCTCGCCGACCGGCAGTTCGCGCACGCTGATGATCTTCGATTCTAAAGTCATCACCGGCTGCAGCCGCGCCGCCTCGGCCTGCGCTTGCTCGAATGGGGTTGCGCCGTAGAGCATGATGCCGGGACGCACCCAGTCACTGGGAACGTTGGGCCAGCCCAATACGGCCGGCGAGTTGCGCAGGCTGACCTCAGCGACAATGCCCTGACGCGCCTGCTGAAATACTGCCAACTGCTCCTCGCTACGCGGGCAGTCCAGCTCATCGGCGCGGGCGAAGTGGCTCATCAGCACAATCTTCGCCACTTTGCCGCTGGCCAGCAGGCGCTGATAGGCCGCCTGGTAATCGGCCGGATGCAAACCGACGCGGTGCATGCCGCTGTCCATCTTCAGCCAGACCGTTAGCGGGCCGCGAATAGCGCTGCGCTCAATCGCTTCGAGCTGCCACAGCGAATGCACCACACACCACAGCTCGTGTTGCTCGATCAGCGGCAGTTCATCGGCCTCGAAAAAACCTTCCAGCAACAGGATCGGCCCACGAATACCGGCCTCGCGCAGCTGCAGCGCCTCCTCGATACAGGCCACGGCAAACCCATCGGCCTGTTCCTGTAACGCCTGGGCGCAGCGCACCGCGCCATGACCGTAGGCATCCGCCTTGATTACCGCCAGGGCGCGCGCGCCGCTGACTTCACAGGCCAGTTGGTAGTTGTGACGCAGGGCGTTGAGGTCGATCAGGGCGCGGGCAGGACGCATGACTTTCTCGGCTATCAGCAGTTTTCAGATTAAAAAAAGCCCGGTGTGATGGCCGGGCAAACACTTATCGCAAACGGGACGAGGCGCGTTACAACGCAGCCACGATCATCATTTCTACCAGCACCTCGGGCTTGTACATCTTCGCCTCGACGCATGCCCGCGCAGGTGCTGCGCCGGGTGCGACCCAGGCATCCCAGACCTGATTGAGACCGGCGTAATCGCGGTCCATGTCCTTCAGGTAGATGGTCACGGAGAGGATCTTCGACTTGTCGCTGCCGGCCTCGGCCAGCATGCGGTCGGTGTTGGCCAGGGTTTCACGGGTTTGCTGCACGATGTCGCCGTTGTAGTCGTCCGCCAGTTGCCCGGCCAGGTAGACCGTGCCGTTATGGATGACGATTTCGCTGTAGCGACTTTCAGTGTGCAGGCGCTGTACTGACATGCTTATGACTCTCCTGGGAACGGCTGTAACGGGAAATATCCAGACCTTCGGCGCTGATCTGCGGGCGCTTTTTCGCCATCAGATCGGCTAGCAGGCGACCAGAGCCGCAGGCCATGGTCCAGCCCAGTGTGCCGTGACCGGTGTTGAGGAACAAATTACGCAAGCCGGTGGCGCCGACAATCGGCGTGCCGTCCGGGGTGGCCGGACGCAGGCCGGTCCAGAATTCGGCCTGGCTCAGATCGCCGCCTTGCGGGTAGAGATCGGCGGTGATCATTTCCAGGGTTTCGCGGCGGCGCGGGTTGAGGCTCAGGTCGAAGCCGGCGATTTCCGCCATGCCGCCAACGCGGATGCGGTTGTCGAAACGGGTGATCGCCACCTTGTATGTTTCATCAAGGATGGTCGAAGTCGGCGCCATCGCTGCATCGGTGATTGGCACGGTCAGCGAGTAGCCCTTGAGCGGGTACACCGGCGCCTTGATGCCCAGCGGCTTGAGCAGTTGCGGGCTGAAGCTGCCGAGGGCGAGCACGTAGCGGTCGGCGGTTTCCAGCTTGCCGTCGATCCACACGCCATTGACCCGATCGCCTACGGCGTCGATGCGCTGAATGTCCTGGCCGAAGCGGAATTCCACACCCAGCGCCTTGGCCATCTCGGCCAGCTTGGTGGTGAACAGCTGGCAGTCGCCCGTCTGGTCATTCGGCAGACGCAGCGCGCCCGCCAGCTTGTCGGTGACCGCAGCCAGGGCCGGCTCTACACGGGCGATGCCAGCGCGGTCGAGCAACTCATAGGGCACACCGGATTGCTGCAACACGGCGATATCTTTCGCCGCGTTGTCCAGCTGCGCCTGGGTGCGGAACAACTGGGTGGTGCCCAGGCTGCGGCCTTCATAGGCGATGCCGGTTTCCGTACGCAGCTCATCAAGGCAGTCGCGGCTGTACTCGGACAAACGCACCATGCGCTCCTTGTTCACCGCGTAACGGCTGGCGGTGCAGTTGCGCAGCATCTGCGCCATCCACAGGTATTGGTCGATATCGGCGGTGGCCTTGATCGCCAGCGGTGCATGCTTTTGCAGCAGCCACTTGATGGCTTTCAGCGGCACGCCAGGCGCGGCCCACGGCGAGGCATAGCCAGGGGAGACCTGGCCGGCGTTGGCGAAGCTGGTTTCCATGGCCGGGGCGTTCTGCCGGTCGACCACTACCACTTCAAAACCCTGACGCGCCAGGTAATACGCACTGGCTGTACCAATCACACCGCTACCGAGAACCAGAACCCGCATGCCGCTCTCCTCGCCGCGACCCAGCGCGACGGATAATTCTTGAGATCACAATTGAGCGCAGTATAGGAAGAGAACAGCAGTGCTTTTCACTATATAAATAGCTATATTTGGCGACAATTCTTGGCAATATCGCCTTCTGTAGAGGGGTATCCACCATGCGCACCCAGCATCAAAGCCGCCGCGAACTGGACAAAATCGACCGCAACATCCTGCGCATTCTGCAGGACGATGGGCGCATCAGCTTTACCGAGCTGGGCGAGCGCGTCGGTCTGTCGACCACGCCCTGCACCGAGCGCGTACGCCGCCTGGAGCGCGAAGGGATCATCATGGGCTACCACGCCCGCCTCAACCCGCAGCAGCTCAAGGCCAGCCTGCTGGTGTTCGTCGAGATCAGCCTGGACTACAAGTCCGGCGATACCTTTGAGGAGTTCCGCCGCGCGGTGCTCAAGCTGCCGCACGTGCTCGAATGCCACCTGGTATCAGGCGACTTCGACTACCTGGTGAAAGCGCGGATTAACGAGATGGCCAGCTACCGCAAGCTGCTCGGCGACATCCTGCTCAAGCTGCCGCACGTGCGCGAGTCGAAGAGCTATATCGTCATGGAAGAAGTGAAAGAGAGCTTAAGCCTGCCGATAGCCGAGTAGCTCACACCAGCACTTGGCGGGTCGTCGCAATCAGGTTGTGCACCTGTTTCTCTACCGCCGGCTCAATCATCTGCTCCGGCCCCTGGCCACGCGGGCACGGCAGGCTGGGTGTGGTACCAAACAAGCGGCAGATCAGCGGGCGCTGGTCATACACCTGACACCCTTGCGGACCAAGATGCACACAGTTGTACTCGGCCAGCGCGGCATCATGCTCGGCATCGCTTTTTACCGGCAGCCGCGACATCTCCTCGGATGAAGCCGTGACCGGCCCACAGCAATCGTGACAGCCGGGCACGCAGGCGAAACTGGGGATCTGCAAACGCAGCTGGTCGATCTTGCGGCTGGTGCAACTCATGGGCGTGATCCTGAAACACAGACCAGCATAGTAACCGCGTGCTGGCCTGAATCGCCGCAGATGCCCGTCCAACCGACGAAAATCCACTTATTTCGTGATTGCCTCTTGGCGTTTGGCAAATCCCACGCTTATGCTTCGTAAAATTTTCCAAACATAATAATCAGGATTCCACACATGAACGCCCGCGTTCACCAGCCTGCTCATAACAGCCAGCACGCCAACTCCTATTACGCCGCCAGCGCCAATCGCCAACTCGACTACCCCGCCCTGGGCGGTGAGTTGCGTGCGGATGTGTGCATCGTCGGCGGCGGTTTCTCCGGCCTCAACACGGCCATTGAGCTGGCGCAGAAAGGCCTCTCGGTGGTCCTGCTGGAAGCGCATAAGATCGGCTGGGGTGCTAGCGGGCGTAACGGCGGACAGCTGATACGCGGCGTCGGCCATGGCATTGAGCAGTTTGAATCGGTGATTGGCGCGCAGGGCGTGCGCGAGCTGAAACTGATGGGCCTGGAGGCGGTGGAAATCGTCCGCCAGCGCATCGAGCAGTTCAATATCGACTGCGACCTGACCTGGGGCTACTGCGATCTGGCCAACAAGCCCAGCCACCTCGCCGATTTCGCCGAAGACATGGCCGAACTCAAGCAGCTGGGCTATCGCCACGAAATGCGCCTGCTGCAACCAGAGCAGATGCATGAAGTGGTCGGCTCCAACCGTTATGTCGGCGGCATGATCGACATGGGCTCCGGCCACCTGCACCCGCTCAACCTGGCCCTTGGCGAAGCTGCTGCGGCGCAGAGCCTGGGGGTGCAGTTGTTCGAAAACTCGGCGGTGACGCGTATCGATTACGGCAGTGAGATCAAGGTGCACACCGCTCAGGGCGTGGTGCGCGCAGCCACTCTGGTGCTCGGCTGCAACGCCTACTTGAATGGCTTGAACAACAACCTGGGCGGCAAGGTGCTGCCCGCCGGTAGCTATGTGATCGCCACCGAGCCACTGTCCGAAGCCGAAGCAAAAGCCATCATTCCGCAGAATATGGCCCTGTGCGATCAGCGAGTGGCACTGGATTACTACCGCCTGTCTGCCGATCGTCGTTTGCTGTTCGGTGGTGCCTGCCACTATTCCGGTCGCGATCCGGCAGACATCGCCGGTTATATGCGGCCGAAAATGCTGGAAGTCTTCCCGCACCTGAGCGATGTAAAGATCGACTACCAATGGGGTGGCATGATTGGTATCGGCGCCAACCGTCTGCCGCAGATCGGCCGACTCAAGGAACAGCCCAACGTGTATTACGCCCAAGCCTATTCGGGCCACGGGGTGAATGCCACGCACCTGGCCGGCAAGCTGCTCGGCGAGGCCATCGCCGGCCAGGCCAGCAGCGGTTTCGACCTGTTCGCCAAGGTGCCGCACATGACCTTCCCTGGTGGCAAACACCTGCGCTCGCCCCTGCTTGCGCTGGGCATGCTCTGGCATCGGATGAAAGAGCTGGTCTGATCACCCAAGCAGCAGGTCGCCAAGGCCTGCTGCGCACTCTCCTCACAACTTCCAGAACGGCAGAAACGCCTCGCGCCGGGCCTGCTCGCGGCCAAGGCCAACATCCTTGAGCTGTTCGTCGGTCAATCTCAGCAGTGCCCGGCGAGTCGTCAGGCGCAACCAGAATGCGTTCCAGCGGCGCACAGTTGGCTTAGCCGCACCCGCCTGAGCATACAGATGCCCGCCAGCGGCCTCCTGCTGCAACTCGCCTGATTTCATTGTCAGCCTGACATCACTCAATCCGTTCATCGCCTGCTCCTGCCCGTAAGCCTTATGGGAGATCATGATGCGGGACGCGGAAAAAGCATGACAGATGCAAAAATGTACTTTTAAATCCATACAGATTTCAGAGAACAGGCTCTGAATGGTGGATTTATCGCCTATCTGTATTGGCTTGCGCACTACACAGAGCAATTGCGAGGCAACTGTTATGACGCTCTATATCAATCTGGCCGAGCTGCTCGGCACCCGTATCGAACAGGGCCTGTATCGCCCCGGTGATCGCCTACCCTCTGTGCGCGCGCTGAGCCTGGAACATGGCGTCAGCCTGAGCACGGTGCAGCAGGCCTACCGCCATCTGGAAGATCAGGGCCTGGCCACGCCCAAGCCCAAGTCCGGCTACTTTGTACCCCAGGCACGCCACCAGCCGGCGCTGCCCATGGTCAGCCGCATGGCCCAGCGCCCTGTGGACGTCTCGCAATGGGACCAGGTGCTGGAACTGATCAGCCGACCGCCGGGCCAAGAAGGCCTGTTGCAACTTGGTCGCGGCCGACCGGATATCGACAGCCCGACGCTGAAACCGCTACTGCGCTCACTGTCGCGCCTGAGCCGCCGTCAGGATGCCAGCAGCCTGACCTACGGCTGCATTTATGGCCACCTGGGCATGCGGGAACAGATCTCGCGGCTGATGCTCGACTCCGGTTGCAGCCTGTCGCCCCAGGAAATCATCGTCACCACCGGCTGCCACGAGGCGCTGTCGGCGGCGATTCGTGCAGTGTGCGAGCCGGGCGATATCGTTGCGGTGGATTCACCGAGCTTTCACGGCGTGATGCAGGCGCTCAAGGGCTTCGGCATGAAAGCCTTGGAGCTGCCCACCGATCCGATCACCGGAATTAGCCTGGAAGCCCTGGAGCTGGCCCTGGAGCAATGGCCGATCAAGGCCATTCAGCTGACCCCGACCTGCAACAACCCGCAGGGCTACATCATGCCCGACGCCAACAAGCGCGCACTGCTGGCCCTGGCGCAGCGCTATGACGTGGCGATCATCGAAGATGACGTCTACGGCGATCTGGCCTACAGCTACCCACGCCCACGCACGATCAAATCCTACGACGAGGATGGACGCGTGCTGCTCTGCAGCTCCTTCTCCAAGACCCTGGCACCCGGCCTGCGTATCGGCTGGATTGCCCCGGGACGCTACCTGGACCGCGTACTGCACATGAAGTACATGGGCACTGGCAGTACTGCCCAGCTGCCGCAGCTGGCCATCACCGAATACCTGGAAGCTGGCCATTACGAGCCGCATCTGCGGCGCATGCGCGCGCAGTATCAGCGTGGACGCGACCTGATGATCGACTGGATCAGCCGCTACTTCCCTGCTGGCACGCGGGTCAGCCGACCGCAGGGCAGTTTTATGCTGTGGATTGAACTGCCGGTAGGCTTCGACAGCCAGCGCCTGAACCGCGAACTGCTGCAACACGCCATCCAGATCGCCCCCGGCAGCATTTTTTCCGCCGCCGGCAAATACCGCAATTGCCTGCGCATCAACTACGCCGGCAAACCCACGCCGGAGCTTGAACAGGCGATTCGCCAGGTCGGTGAGTGCGTGGCCGCATTGCTGGCCGAGCAGCAACTCGTGCACAACAGCGAAGAAGTAGCGGTCATGCCTTGACGACCGCTACCTCACTGAATGCACCGCGCTGAAACGCCAGCCAGACAAACACCGCCGCGCCAATCGCCATCAGTATTGGCAGCGCGTGACCGCTGACCCACTGACTGGCGGCACCGGTCGACAGCGGCCCGAGCAGACAACCTGCACCCCAGAGCAGGGCAATATGCGAGTTGGCGCGCACCAGCGCATCGTCGCGATAACGCTGGCCGACCAGAATCAGCGACAGGGTGTACAGGCCGCCCGCGCTGGCGCCGAACAACACCAGCACCACCCAGATCAGCGGCGTATGCAGCAATGACGGGATACTCAGGCTCGACAGCAGCAATACCACTCCGCAACAGCGGAACAGCGTTTGCCGTGGTACGCGGTCGGCCATCCAGCCAATCGGCAGCTGTAACGCGGCATCGCCGACCACCACCGCACTGACCATGATCAACGCCAGTTGCTGGTCAAAACCTTCGCGCACCAGATACACCGGCAGCAGGGTCAGTACCATGGCCTCGAACGCGGCAAACAGCACCACTGCCCAGGCAATCGCCGGCGATGTGCGGCAGAACGCGAGGATGCCGCGCCCGGACGCGCTCTGCGCATTGACCTTGGGCGCGCCATCGCGACCCAACAGCAGCAGGCTACCGCCCACCAGCAGTGCAGCGGAGAACCAGAAGCCGTGGTCACTTTCCGTACCCAACAAGGTCAGCAGCAACGGCCCACACAGCTGGCTGAGTGCAAAGCCGGTGCCGTACAGCGCTACCAGTCGACCGCGCAGACGGTCCTCGACCAGCTGATTGATCCAGCTTTCACCGAGTACAAACACCACGGTCAGGGAAATTCCGATCAGCAGGCGCAGCAGCAACCACAGCGGATAGCTCGGCATCACGCTGAGTAACGCGACCGAGGCCGCACTGGCCAACAAGCACAGGCGCAGGGTCTGCGGTGTGCCAAACCAACCCGCCAGGTGACCAGTGAGACGTGCGCCTAGCAGTACGCCAATGGCCGGCATACCGGCCATCACACCAATAGCAAAGGGACCATAGCCCCACGACTCAAGACGAAACGACACCAGCGGCAGCGTTACACCCAGCGCCAGCCCCACGATCACCACCGCCGCACTGACGGCGAAATAGGTCATCCAGTTCATTCTTCTCACTCCATTCCCTGGCCCGCGCGGCAACCGCTGCACAGATGCAAAACGGCCGAGCTCCATAGGAACCCGGCCGCAAATGGATTTAGTGGAGCCAAACCCGTCAATCAAGAGCTACGGGACTAAGGCCAAGCAAGGCGCCCCGGAGCTTTTAAGCGCAGCGTACTGCAGTACGTGAGCATTAAAAGCGAGGACGCAACGCAGCATGGCCGACGGCCCGGAGGTCGTCCGGAAAGCGTTACAGTTTGATCCAGGTCGCCTTAATCTCGGTGTACTTGTCGAAGGCATGCAGCGACTTGTCGCGGCCATTACCCGACTGCTTGAAGCCACCAAATGGCGCCGTCATGTCGCCGCCGTCGTATTGGTTGACCCACATGCTGCCGACGCGCAGGGCTTTGGCAGCCAGGTGGGCCTTGGACAGGTTACTGGTCCAGATGGCAGCCGCCAGACCGTAGATGCTGTCGTTGGCGATCTGAATGGCTTCCTCGGTGCTGTCGAACGGAATGACGGTCAACACTGGGCCGAAGATCTCTTCCTGAGCGATGCGCATGGCGTTGTGCGCGTCATCGAAGATGGTCGGCTCAACATACTGGCCGCCCGTCTCTTCCAGGGTACGCTTGCCGCCGCAAAGCAGCTTGGCCTGATCCTTGTGGCCGGCGTCGATGTAGCCGAGCACGGCATTCAGGTGACCTGCATCGACCAATGCACCGACCTTGGTATCCGGGTCAAGGGAGTGGCCGGCTTTCCAGTCCTGCATGGCTTCCAGCACCATTGGCATGAATTGGTCTTTGATCGAGCGCTCCACCAGCAGACGCGAACCCGCAGTGCACATCTCGCCCTGGTTGAAACAGATCGCGGCAGCAGCAGCCTCGGCCGCAGCCTTGAGGTCTGGTGCATCGGCGAAAACGATATTCGCGCTCTTGCCGCCCGCTTCCAGCCAGACGCGTTTCATGTTGGATTCACCGGCGTAGATCATCAGCTGCTTGGCAATCTTGGTCGATCCGGTGAACACCAGGGTGTCGACATCCATGTGCAGCGCCAGCGCCTTACCAACGGTGTGACCGTAGCCTGGCAGCACGTTGAGCACGCCAGCCGGAATGCCCGCTTCAAGTGCCAGCTGCGCCAGACGCAACGCAGTCAGGGGCGACTTCTCGGACGGTTTGACGATCACCGAGTTACCCGTAGACAACGCCGGCCCGAGCTTCCAGCAGGTCATGATCATCGGGAAGTTCCACGGCACGATGGCGGCAACCACGCCAACCGGCTCACGGGTCACCAGGCCCAGCTCATCGTGCGGGGTGGCGGCCACTTCGTCATAGATCTTGTCGACCGCTTCGCCGCTCCAGCGAATCGCACGGGAGGCACCCGGCACATCAACGCCCAGGGAGTCGCTGATCGGCTTACCCATGTCCAGGGTTTCCAGCAGCGCCAGCTCTTCAGCATGCTCATCCATCAGATCGGCAAAACGGATCATCACGCGCTTGCGCTGCGCTGGGGCCATACGCGACCACACGCCAGACTCGAAAGTGGCGCGGGCATCCGCCACGGCCAGCTCGGCATCGGCCAGATCACAGCTGGCCACCAGGCCAAGCAGGCGACCGTCAACCGGGCTGATGCACTCGAAGGTGGCCCCAGAAACAGCCGCGCGGTACTCGCCATGAACAAAGGCACGGCCTTCGATCTTCAGGTTATTGGCGCGCTGCTCCCAGTCGGCACGAGTCAGGCTAGTCATTGCTACATCCTCTATCGCTAGTAAAGCGCCGCAGATGGCCGCACGCGCTGTCAATTATTCTGTATGGATCTCACAACTCAATCCTGCCGGCAACACTAAACCAGAGGCCTGCACACTTCCAATATTTTTTACAAAAACTGGCAAAGCCGCCTTGTTATGTGTGCTTTATTAAACATAGACTGCCGAAATCGCTACTCCACCGACAACAAGCCTGGCCTTAACAGGCGCTCAATCCCTACCGGACATGCTTATGAACATCGAAAAGATCGTCGACTTCGCCACCGCCACCACTACGCCCGAACATTACCGTCCGGCAGCAGAGAAAGTGCTCAAGGGCGACCCCGAGCAAAGCGTGCGCAACCACTACGGCAGCCCGTGCGGTCAGTTCAATACGGGCATCTGGGAAGGCGACATCGGCCACTGGACCATCAACTACACCGAACACGAGTACTGCGAGATCCTGCAAGGCGTCTCGGTACTGCGCGACAAGGACGGCAACGCCAAGACCCTGCGCGCCGGCGATCGCTTCGTCATCCCGGCCGGCTTCTCTGGCACCTGGGAAGTGCTGGAGCCTTGCCGCAAGGTCTATGTGATCTTCGAGCAAGCCGCAAACTGATTCATCAGCTTCATGCGTCACCCTTTAGCCCGCCATGTGCGGGCTTTTTATTGCCTGCCATCCCAGCGGCCAACCGGCGCACCGCTGCCAGGCAATGCCAAAAATGGCGCACGGCCATTTTTAGCCTGCTGATTTTAATGAGGCCAAATTCCGGGCAAGAAAAAGCCCGCTATAAAAGCGGGCTTTTTCGGCAAGGAGCCAGATCAATTACTTGATCTTGCCTTCCTTGTAGATCACGTGCTTACGCACAACCGGATCGAATTTTTTAATTTCGATTTTGTCCGGAGTGGTGCGCTTGTTTTTGTCGGTAGTGTAGAAGTGACCAGTACCGGCACTCGAGATCAAACGGATCAATTCACGCATGACTTTCTCCTTAAACCTTTTCGCCGCGAGCGCGCAGCTCGGACAGAACGACGTCAATACCACGCTTGTCGATGCAACGCATGCCTTTGGCAGAAACGCGCAGACGCACGAAACGGTTCTCAGACTCGACCCAGAAGCGGTGATGCTGCAGGTTCGGCAGGAAACGACGACGGGTTTTGTTGTTTGCGTGGGAAATGTTATTCCCGGTTACCGGACCCTTACCGGTAACTTGACAGACTCTCGACATGCCTCAGCCCTCTAAAACCACATGCCCAACCCGGCATGGGTTGGCCGCTAATTATTCAATCTTGGCGCTCAGCGCCGCGTATCTCGAGGGTCTTACCGGCCGTACCTGAAAGCGCAAGAACCGGGCCCCTACAAAAGAGCGCTGCTTTATACCAGAAAGCCCCCGGCGCAACAAGGTTAAACGCACTTTACCCGGCAGGCGCCAACCTGCGATAGCAGCGCCCAGGCCAGCCAGCAGTGGCAGCAGCGCGGATCGACCGCCCGTCGCCAAGACTGATTGCTCTGCCGCCAATTAATGGCCTAGGGTAAGACATTCGCCCGCTGCCATATCTGTCCAGGAGTTTGCCATGCGTCTCGCCGCCCTACCGCTGCTGCTCGCCCCGCTTCTTGCGCCCGCCCTGGCGCAGGCCAGCACGCTCAGC
>JAHJXZ010000071.1 GCA_018827205.1 Gammaproteobacteria bacterium
CACAAGGTCGGTGACGTACAGAAGGATGAAATCTTCGGCGCCATGGCCGTTTTCACCCGCGAGAAGCGCAGCGCCACTGTACTGGCCAGCGAGCCTTGCACCGTGATGGTTATTCCCAAGGAGCAGTTCCTCAGCCTGATGCAGAGCAATCCACGGATTGCCCACAGCCTGATCGAGAGCATGGCCAAGCGTATCGACCTGCTGAACAAGGAAGTCACCCAGCTGCGCCTACCAGCCGAAGCGTCCTGAAATCCGCTTGCACCATCAACAACCCGACCTTGCGTCGGGTTGTTTGTTTATGGGCCGAACAGGTCTTTGGCAGGCCGATAAAAAAGTTTGCTTAAGACTGTTGACTTGAAAATGAGAATTGTTATTATTACCACAACTGATCGCGAGATCAGCCGATAAGCTTAAGAGACCTTCAGTCGGCCTCTTCAGATTATCTCCTCATCAGGCTAATCACGGTTATTGACCCGGCTCTTGCCGGGTCTTTTTTTACCTGTCGAAAAGTACGCTTAGCTGCCTTTAGAAATCGACCTGCGCCAGCCACTCCGGCAGGTTGAAATGCTGGCTTACTCGGGCGATCTTGCCGTCGCGAATCTCAAAGAAACTTGCTGCCGTCAGCTGATAGTTCTGGCCACAGGCATCCGGTAAACCGTCGTCAGTGCTCAAGTATTCGCCGCTCAAGGTGAACTCGCAGGCAGCGCGCTGCCCGCTTGGCTCGGTGAGGATTTGCAGGTTATCGATGCTTTCGCGGTAGCAGCGCTGGCTGCGCTCCAGGTAGTCGGCAAAAGCTTGTACGCCCTGCTCGCGCGGCCCCTGGTTGATATCCAGCAGCACATCGGCACTGAGCAGAGCCAGGCAGGCACGGCTGTCGCGTTCGTTGAGGGCGTTGAAGTAACGGGTAATTAGGGCGTGAGCAGCGGCTGGCATCGTCAGTCTCCGGTGAAAACCGCAGACTACCTGCTCAGCCGCAGGCAAATCGGGCTAGGGTCGCAGTTTGGCGCAGTGGTCCTGCTCAGGCTGCGCCGGGGTGTACCAAACGAAATCGGCAGACGCGGCGGTAATCTGGCTGCCAACCTCCGCCAGAATCAACACCTGCACACCCTTGGCAGCGCCTAAATCCTGCAGATGCAGCGGTACGCCCAGCTCGCGGCGTGCATGGAATGCGCCAGCAAATAACAGGCTCGGTTCAGGTGCCGCGATCAACGCTTCGGCCATACGCCGGTCGCGTTGCTGCTGCACGGCGAGCATGGCAGGTAGCTGGCTTTCCGGCAGCAGGTTGCAGTGCGACTGACGAATCTGCTTGAGCAAGCCTCGCGCACCGGTTGAGCGGTGGAAGCCTGGCCTTGCAGCTGCGGCACCTGGGTATAGATCTGCATGATCTCGCGCCGCTCGAGGTTGGCCGCCAGCAGCGGATAAGGCTGACGCAGAGCATGCTGCACCAGCGGCCCGTACAGCGACCAGGCCCAGCCCGGCTGCCAGGCCAGGGCATCGAGCATGTCCTGCGGCGCCTGCCCAGTCGCGATGGCAGCGCGCACCTGATCAACTTTGACCTGCTGATCCGGCGTCAGTATTTCCAGCAGCAGGCTGCCCTGCGGGCGCTGCGCTGCCAGGGCACGCAACAGCCAGAGCTGCAGCGCGTGGTGATCGGGATTGTCATGCCGTTCGCCCACCAGCACCTTGGGTGCAGCGGCCAGGCGCTCAAGCAACTGCGCTGGGGTCAGCTGCGCGCCAGTACGCAACTCGACAATCTGCCCCAACTCAGGATGCTGTAAACCTTCCGGGCTTTGCCAGGCGGGTAAAGCCGGTAACGAAGCCTGGCAGGCGCTTAACAGCGCGGCAACCAGCAATAAAACAATGCGCATAGCTATGACCTTAGCGGGCAATGATTAACGGATGACCGCGCTCTGGATGCTGTTGCACCAGCACTTCGAGACCGAACACGGCCTGTAGCGGCTCAGCGCGAAGCACTTCCTCAGGCGTACCGAGCGCATGAGGCCGGCCGCGCTCCAGCAGTAACAGGCGGTCGCAATAACGCGCGGCCAGATTCAGATCATGCAGGATCACCAGCACCGCCGCGCCCTGCTCAACGAAGGCGCGCGTGGCCTGCAGCGTGGTGTGCTGATGCAGCGGATCGAGCATTGAGGTCGGCTCATCGAGCAGCAGCATCTGCCCCTCACCACCGGGCCAGAGCTGCGCCAGTACCCGCGCCAGGTGCACGCGCTGACGCTCGCCGCCGGATAACGCCAGGTAACTGCGCCCGGCCAGGTGTAACGCATCGGCCGCCTCCAACGCCTGCTTGATGATCTGCGCATCTTTTAGCTGGCCGCTGGCATGGGGCAAACGGCCCATTGCCACCACTTCTTCCACACGAAAGGCAAAGTTCAGCGTCGAGGTCTGCGGCAACACCGCCAGACGTTGCGCGCGCTCGCTGCCCGGCCAGTCCTGCAGCCGCCGCTGATCCAGCCAGACATCGCCGCGGCTCGGCTGCAGCTCGCCACACAAGGCGCCGAGCAAGGTGCTCTTGCCGGCGCCATTGGGCCCCAGCACGCCGAGCACTTCGCCCGGGCGCAGCTCCAGATTGATATCCGCCAACACCGTGCACGGGCCGCGCTGTACCGCCAGATTTTCCGCGCGCAGCATCAGGTACGCCCTCGCAGTAACAGATAGAGGAAGAACGGCGCGCCAATCAGCGCCGTGACAATACCAATCGGCAATTCGGCCGGTGCCAATGCCAGCCGCGCTACCAGATCCGCCAGCAATAACAGGCTGGCACCCGCCAGAGCTGAGGCCGGCAACAGCACGCGATGATCCGGC
>JAHJXZ010000072.1 GCA_018827205.1 Gammaproteobacteria bacterium
ATCAGGATCCAGGTGCCGATCACTATGAGCAGAAGTATCGGGAGCGCGTGGTAAAAGGGTTGTACCGCCGAGCAGCCGAGTTTGGATTCACGCTACAGGCTGTCGAATGTGTTTCTTAGGAAGCCGCGCGGTACTTTGCCAGGGAGCCCGAGTGAAGTATCGCTTTATGAACGAGTACCGCCATCAGTACGCAATCACCACGATGTGTCGGGTATTGCGGGTTGCTCGTGCCGGGTTCTATCAGTGGCTGCACAAGCCGATCTCTGATCGTGAACAAGAGAACAATCGACTGCTGCGGTTGATCCGAGATTCCTATGCGGCCAGCCGTGGTGTGTATGGTGCACGCCGAGTCTTTGGCGACTTGCGGGAAGCTGGTGAAACCTGCGGCAAGCATCGTGTTGCGCGGTTGATGCGACGTCACAAGATCAAGGCGCTGCGGGGTTATAAAGCTCCGCGCCCAATTGCAGGGCGTCCCTCGATCATCGCGCCGAATCATCTCAATCGAGAATTCACCGTTGATACCCCTAACAAGGCTTGGGTAACCGATATCACCTATATCCGTACCTGGCAGGGCTGGCTGTATCTGGCCGTGGTGGTGGATCTCTATGCGCGCAAGGTGGTCGGCTGGTCGATGAAGCCGACGCTTGCCCGTGAGTTGGCGCTGGACGCGCTACTGATGGCGCTCTGGCGACGAAAACCCAAGGAGCGAGTTATCGTCCATTCTGACCAAGGTAGCCAGTACGGCAGTGACGACTGGAAGCGTTTCTGCCTGGCTAACAATCTAGAACCCAGCATGAGTCGACGCGGTAACTGCTGGGATAATGCTGTGGCCGAATCCTTTTTCAGCAGTTTGAAGAAGGAGCGCATCCGTAAGCGGATCTACAAAACCCGCGATATGGCCAGGGCCGATGTGTTCGATTACATCGAGATGTTCTACAACCGAACTCGCCGCCATAGTCACTTGGGTGGTGTCAGCCCCGAGGCGTTTGAGCGCGCCTCATTATGAGGTCGGGAAATGTCTATTGAAGTGGGGGTAGTCCACAGGAAATAGCGCTTTTCGAACTCTACCGGCGATAGCTGGTTGTTGAAACCATGTCGGCGTTTTGGGTTGTAGAACATCTCGATGTAATCGAATACATCGGCTCTGGCATCCTGCCTGATGCTGTAGATCTTCCGCCTGATCCGCTCCCGCTTCAGCAGCTGGAAAAAGCTTTCCGCAACCGCATTGTCATGACAATTACCGCGTCGGCTCATGCTGCCAAGCAAGTTGTTGGCTTTCAGGAAACTCTGCCAGTCACCGCTGCTGAACTGACTACCCTGGTCTGAGTGAATCATTACTTCCTGCTTGGGCTTACGCCGCCAAACCGCCATCAGCAATGCATCAATAGCCAGGTCGCTGGTCATCTGCGGTTTCATTGACCAACCGATTACCTGTCGCGAGAACAGATCGAGCACCACCGCCAAATACAACCAGCCCTCATAGGTGCGGATGTAGGTGATGTCCGTGACCCAGACCTTGTTGGGTTCGGTGACATTGAATCGGCGCTCCAGATGATTCGGTGAAGCCGCTGGAGGCTTACCACCATAGCGGCCCGGTCGGCGACGATACCCTGTCTGTGAGCGCAGCCCTTCCAAGCGCATCAGTCGAGCAACACGATGCTTGCCGCATGCTTCTCCAAGCTCACGAAGGTCATCGTGGATTTTGCGGTAACCGTACACACAGCCGCTCTCTAGCCACGCGTGCTTGATCAGTCCAAGCAGGCGTTGATCATCCTTGGCTCGTGCCGACTTCGGTTCAGCCAGCCACGCGTAGTAACCACTGGCATGTACTTTCAGCGTCAGGCACAGGCGGCGAACCGAATAGTCAGCGGATAGCTGGTTGATGAAGGCGTACTTCAGCCGCACTCCTTGGCAAAGTACGCGGCGGCCTTTTAGGATGTCTCGCTCTTCGGTCACGCGCTTGAGTTCGGCACGAAGACGACGCAGCTCATTGTCGTTTCTGCAGGCGACGCGGTTCTGGGGCTGGTGGCCTAGGTATTGGTGCTTATTGAAACAAAAGCATAACAATCGATTGACCTGCGTTTCATTGTCCCTATAATGCGCAGCTCTTCAGGCGTATA
>JAHJXZ010000073.1 GCA_018827205.1 Gammaproteobacteria bacterium
AGCATGTTGGCGCTGACGTCGCTGGCGTGGTTCAGCGCCTCGAAGGCCATGCCGGCGGTCAGGGCGCCGTCGCCGATGACTGCCACGGCCTTGCGTTTGCTGCCCTGAATGCGCGCGGCGATGGCCATGCCCAGCGCTGCGCTAATGCTGGTGCTGGAGTGGCCAACGCCGAAGGTGTCGTATTCACTTTCTGAGCGACGCGGGAAGGCGGCGATGCCATCCTTCTGCCGCAGGCTGCCCATCTGCTCACGGCGGCCAGTGAGGATTTTGTGCGGATAGGCCTGATGGCCGACGTCCCATACCAGGCGGTCGTCCGGGGTGTCGAAGACGTAATGCAGGGCTACGGTCAGCTCGATCACGCCCAGGCCCGCGCCGAAATGCCCGCCCGTCTGCCCGACCGTATACAGCAGGTATTCGCGTAGCTCGTCGGCCAGGGTTTCCAGTTCGGCTTCGCCCAGGCGGCGCAGCTCGTCCGGCGTATTGGCGCGGTCTAGAAGGGGCGTCAGCGGGCGCTCACGGGGAATCTCGTGGAAGGTCGTCGGCATCAGGCAGATCGTTATAGGTGTAAAAGATGCGGCAGTTTACCCGATGCGCCGGAAACTGCCCAAACATGCTTCGGCCAGGCAGCAACCAATGAATTCGTAGGACGGATGGGCTGCATAGGTGCTAACCCATCGGGCGCGGTGATGGGCTGTCACCCAGCCTACGGATTGCTGCCCTCTACCAGGTATCCACTGTGCGCTTCTTGCCTTCGCGAGGTGCGGGGCGGGGTGCGGCATTTAGCCCGCGTAGCAGCCAGGCGCGGGTCTCCACCGGGTCGATGACCGCATCGATCTCCAGAAAGCTGGCCATATTGATGCCCTTGCCGTTCTGGTAAGCCTTAGCCACCAGTTTGTCGAACAGCTGCTGGCGCGCGTCGGGCTCTTCGATAGCCGCCAGCTCTTTGGCAAAACCCAGACGCACGGCACCTTCCAGGCCCATCGCACCAAACTCGGCACTGGGCCAGGCGATGGTGAACAGCGGCGAGTGGAAGCTGCCGGCGGCCATGGCTTGCGCGCCGAGGCCGTAACCCTTGCGCAGCACCACGGTGAAAAACGGCACCGTCAGGCTGGCGGCGGCAACGAACATGCGCGAAACGTGGCGCACCGTGGCCTGTTTTTCTGCCTCGGGGCCGACCATAAAACCGGGGGTGTCGCACAGCGACAGCAGCGGGATATCGAAGGCATCGCACAGCTGCATAAAGCGCGCGGCTTTGTCGCCAGCCACGGCGTCGATGGCGCCGCCCAAGTGCGCGGGATTGTTGGCCAGCAAGCCGAACGGTTTACCTTCAATGCGGATAAACGCGGTGATCAGCCCCGGGGCAAACTGGCGGCGCAGTTCCAGTACCGAGTCGCGGTCGGCCAGGGTGGCGATGATCTGGCGGATGTCATACACGCGCAGGCGGTTCTCAGGGATGACATGCCGCAGCTCGCGCTGATCGGCGCATTGCCAGTCGCTGAGCGGGCCCTGGAAGTAACTCAGGTATTGCTTGGCGACCTGCACGGCCTCGGTTTCATCCGCCACCAACACATCGATGACCCCATTGGGCCCCTGCACGCTGACTGGGCCGACCTGTTCCGGTTTGAAGCTGCCCAGGCCGCCGCCTTCGATCATCGCCGGGCCGGCCATGCCGATGGTCGCGTTTTCGGTGGCGATAATCACATCGCAGCAACCGAGCAGGGCGGCGTTGCCGGCAAAGCAGCGCCCAGAAACCACGCCCACCAGCGGCACCAGCCCGGAGAGTTTGGCCATGCCGACAAAGGTGTGGCAGTCCAACCCGGCCACGCCGACAAAATCGGTATCGCCCGGGCGACCGCCACCGCCTTCGGCGAACAGCACCAGTGGCAAGCGCCACTGCGCGGCGAGGCCGAGCATGCGGTCGGTCTTCTTGTGGTTCATCACGCCTTGGGTGCCGGCGAATACCGTGTAGTCGTAGGCGATGGCCATGCAGCGCGCGGCTTCGCTGCCGAAGGTGGCAGCATTGACCGTGCCGAAACCGGCCACTAAACCATCGGCCGGGCTCTGTTCAATCAACTCCTCCAGCGAGCGTCGGCGGCGTTGCGCGGCAATCGCCAGTGCGCCGTATTCGCTGAAGCTGCCGTCATCCAGCAGCTCGGCAAGATTTTCCCGCACCGTGCGTTGACCGGTTTTGCGCCGCTTGGCCACGGCCTGCGGGCGGCGTTCGTCGCGGGTCAGCGCATGGCGTTCGAGCACCTCGGCCAGGTCTGCACGAATATGCTCCAGATCCAGGCTTTGTTCGTTTTGCTGGCTGGCGGCATCGACTTCAGCAGGTTCGATAAACAGCAGCGCTTGGCCTTCATTCAATGCGCTGCCGACCTGCACCGCCAGTTGGCGGACGATGCCGCTGTGGCTGGCGCTGACCACGAATTCCATCTTCATCGCTTCCAACACCGCGATGCTCTGGCCGACCGCGACGGCATCGCCTTCGGTCACCTCCAGGCTGACCACCACGCCAGTGCTGTGGGTTTGCAGCGGCAGGCAGCCCGGCGGGACATCCTGTGCTTGATGGGTGGTTTGGCGTGCGGCCTGAGTATCGGCAAAAAAGTGATGCGGGTGGGCTTGGGGCTGCGCTGCCAGCAGCTCGCTCAGGTGGCTTTCGACAAAGCGCGTGGTCAGTTGATAGCTCGCCACGTGCGGTAGGCGCAGCAGGTTTTGCAGCAGATGCAGGTTGCTCGCCACGCCTTCCAGGCGGAACTCGCACAGCGCGCGGTAGGCGCGGCGCAGGGCGCTGGGGAAGTCCGGCGCGTGGGCGATCAGCTTGGCCAGCAGTGAGTCGTAGCTGGGGCTGACCGGATAGCCGGCGTAGCCGTAACCATCCACGCGCAGGCCAGGGCCGCTGGGTGGTTGGTAGGCGCTCAAGGTGCCGGCGGCCGGGCGGGTGCTGCCATCGGTGTTCATGCTTTCCAGGTTGATACGCAGCTGCACGGCGCAGCCATTGACGGGCGGCGGCTGCAGCAGGCCGAGGTTGGCGAGTGACTGACCGGCGGCGAGCTTGAGCTGGGTGTGCAGCAGGTCAACACCGGTGACCTGCTCGGTGACGGTGTGTTCGACCTGAATGCGCGGGTTGGCCTCCATAAAGTAGAAGCGCTCGGGCTGCTCGGCATCCAGCAAAAACTCGAAGGTGCCCAGGCCTTGGTACTTTGCCGCTCCGGCCAGCTTTAGCGCGCAGGTGATCATGCGCTCGCGGGTGGCGGCGGGTAGGTCCGGGCTGGGGGCGATCTCCACCAGCTTCTGCTGGCGGCGTTGCAGGCTGCAGTCGCGCTCCCACAAGTGGCTGACCGCGCCGCTGGCATCGCCCAGTACCTGTATTTCGATATGCCGGGCCTGGCTGACCAATTGCTCGATATACAGCGCGTCATTACCGAATGCAGCGCGGGCTTCCGATTGGCAGCGGGCAAAGGCTTCGTCCAGTTCATCGGCTCGCAACACTGGGCGCATACCGCGGCCACCACCGCCGGCCAGGGCTTTAAGCATTACCGCGCCATGTTCGGTGAAGAACCCGTGGGCTTCGGCAAGGCTGATTGGTCGATTAACCCCCGCCACCAGCGGCACCGCGCAGCGTTCGGCTAATTCCCGCGCCGCTGCCTTATCGCCAAACAGCTGCAGCACTTCGCTGCTGGGGCCGACAAAACACAAACCGGCGGTCTGGCAGCGGCGGGCGAACTCGGCGTTCTCCGCGAGAAAGCCGTAACCCGGGTGCACGGCATCGCAGCCCTCGGCTTGGGCGATGGCGATCAGCTGATCCATGTCCAGATAGGCCGCTACGCCACGGCCGTTGAGGGCGACGGCGCTGTCGGCCTGGCGCACATGCAAAGAGGCCGCATCGTCTTCGGCATACACCGCGACAGAGCGGATGCCCAGTTCACTGGCGGCGCGGGTGATACGGATGGCGATTTCGCCACGGTTGGCGATTAGCAGAGCGGCGAAGGGCGCGGTGGTAAAGGGCATGGTGGCTCCAGATTTTTATTCTGCGAGCCATCTTAGGCGCTCTGTAAGCGAGGTAAACCAAGCCTTAGCGGCTGAGGGTTGGGCTATTGATGTGGGTGATAAGGGGCGGGGTGATCGCGGGCTTGCCCGCGATGGGGATTACGCAGGCTTAGCTGCGGCGTTCGACGATATAGCGCGCCAGGTCTCGCAGCGGCTCAGCGGCCTGGTCGAACGGGCGCAGGGCGTGCAGGGCTTGATCGCGGAGCTCCAGAGCATAGGCCTTGGCTGCGTCAAGGCCGAGCAATGCTGGATAGGTGGGTTTGTCGTGGGCCTGGTCCTTGCCCTGAGTCTTGCCCAAGGTGGCGGTGTCACTTTCCACGTCGAGGATGTCGTCCTGCACCTGAAACGCCAGGCCGATGGCACGGGCATAAGCGTGCAGGGCTTTCAACGCGTGTTCGTCCGCCTGACCGCTGGCCAAGGCGCCTAGTTGTACGCTGGCTTCGATCAAGGCGCCGGTCTTGTGCCGGTGCATGATTTCCAAGGCGTTCTGGTCGAGCTGCTGGCCCACCGAACCGAGGTCGATGGCCTGACCGCCGACCATCCCCGCCGGGCCGGCGGCGCGAGTCAGGGCACTGAGCATGGCCAGGCGCAGGTCGGCGTCATGCGGGTTATGCGTAGCGTCGGCGAGCACTTCGAAGGCCAGGCTTTGCAGGCCATCGCCGGCGAGAATCGCACAGGCTTCATCGAAGGCGATATGGGTAGTGGGCTGGCCGCGGCGCAGGTCGTCATCGTCCATCGCCGGTAGATCGTCGTGGACCAGAGAGTAGGCGTGGATCAGTTCCACCGCGCAGGCTGCGGCATTGGCGCGCTCAGGCTCACCGCCGAGGGCTTCGCAGGCGGCGTAGGCCAGGAGCGGGCGCACGCGTTTGCCGCCATTGAACAGGCTGTAGCGCATGGCGGCATAGAGGCGTTCCAGCTCCGGGCGTGGGCTGCTCAGGAGGTTTTCCAGGGCGGCATCGACGCGGCTTTGGCAGCTGCTCTGGTAGGCCGCAATCATGCCTGCTGATCCGCGTCGAAGGGGGCTTCCTCCAGCTCGCCGTCGCGCTCCATCAGTATTTGCACTTTCTGTTCGGCCTGGGCCAGGGCGGTCTGGCAATCGCGGGTCAGGCGCACGCCTTGCTCGAAGGCGGTCAGCGAGTCTTCCAGCGACAGCTCGCCGTTCTCCAGACGTTCGACCAGGTTTTGCAGATCGGTCAGGGATTGCTCGAAGTCGAGCGCGGCTTTTTTGCGGGCGGCCATGGCGGATATCTCGGGGTAGATCGGGGAATCGGGACCGGCGCGACACTAGCAGAGCAGGGCCTAGCGGGCAAATCAGCGGGCGGCATGTGGGCTTACCGGGAGGGACTTTCGGCTATGGCGCCTGCTTCGTCCAGCCTCCTGCATTCATGCAGTCGTTCGCCGCTCAAGCGCCTCCCTCCGGGTTGGTAGCCCGCTCGGCTGTCAGCCGATCACGCCATAACCGCGTGCCATCAGTACCGCTAGTAATGGGATGGCGAGAAGAAGCGCCAGTTCCAGGCGAATCACCGTGATCACCAGGCGCGCCTTGGCTGCGCTGACTTGCGGCACTTCGCCGGCCTTTAAGCTGTTGCGCCAGTTGAGGAAGACAAAGGTCGGTACCGAGGAAATCAGCCCAACCAGAATGAATAGACCGACTTTGGCGTGAAACAGGCTGTTGCTCAGGTAATAGTCCAGTCCTTTGCCGTACCAGAGCACCCGTGCCAAGCCGGTAAACAGCACCACACCGGCGCAGATGCCATAAGCGATGTCGGTGATGATCAGGCTGCGCGCGCGGCGCAGGTCCAGCGGCAGTTTGAATTGCACATGCTCGATGCTGAGCAGGGCGAATAGCAGAAAGATCGACAGGTAATGCAGGTACGCGGCAATTGCTTGACCCATGCAGGAGTCCCTTCACGTGGTTGATTAATTAGCTGGCGAGTTCTACCCGGTTGCGGCCGTTGCCTTTGGCCTGATACAGCGCCTGGTCAGCGCGGTTCAGAGTGGCTGTCGGGAGCTCCAGAGGGTTGCGCAGGGCTGCGCCGATGCTGATGGTCAGGTTGAGTTGCAGCTCGTCGATGGTCACCGGCTCCTTGTTCAGGGCGCTGCGAATGCGCTCGGCGATCTGCAGCAATTCATGCTGGTCGTGTACCTGCAGCAGCACCACGAACTCTTCGCCACCGCTGCGTGTCACCACATCTTGCGGGCGCACGGCTGCGCTGATCCATCGCGCGGTTTCCCATAACACCTGATCGCCAGCGGCATGGCCGTGACTGTCGTTGACCTTCTTGAAGTAATCCAGGTCGCAGAACAGCACGCCGAGCTGCAGGCCGAGGTCGTCGGCCTGTTCCTGCTGCTTGGGCAGAAAGTGGTTGAGGCCCGCGCGGTTCCACAGCTGGGTTAATGGGTCGAGCATGGTCTTGCGCTGTTCACGGCTCAGCGCCGCGCGCAGTTGTTCAGTCTGGGCGCTGATCTGACGCAGCTTGAGGTAGCCCTCGACCAGCACGGCCATGTCGATAAACAGGCGCAGTTGTTTGTCCGTCAGCTGTCGCGGGGCTGGGTCGATCATGCACAGGGTGCCCAGCGGCTGCCCCTCCTGAGAGAACAACGGCTGTCCGGCATAGAAGCGGATATGCGGGTTGTTGAGCACCACGGGATTGTCGTGAAAGCGCAGGTCGTTGTAGGTGTCTTCGACCACCAGCGGACGGGTGCCGAGAATGGCGTGAGCACAGAAGGAAATGGTGCGCGGCGTTTCGGTGATCTCCAGGCCGATGCGCGATTTGAACCACTGGCGGTCATGGTCGATCAGGCTGACCAGTACGGTTTTAACCGCGAAGACCTCGCGCACCACCTTTACCAGGGTGTCCAGGTAAGGGTCTGCTGGTGTGTCGATCAGCTCGCTGTCATCGAGGATCTGTTGGCGCAGAACTTCATCGTGGGGCATTTCAGGGATGAGCATGGGTTGCTCCTGATTGGCTGGGGGCGAACCATTGGTCTGCACGGGTCAGGCGGTAAGCATAGCCACCCAGGCACAGACTGCGCAGCCCCATAAAACATAGAAAAGCCAGCCATAAGCCCTGGTTGCCGAGCGGTCGCAGGGCCCAGGCCAGTGGCAGGCTGAGTAGCAGGGCCAGGAGCATGGCGTCGCGCATTTCACGGGCGCGCGTGGCACCGATAAACAGACCGTCGAGCAGGTAGCTCCACACCGCAATCAACGGCAGTAGGGCGAGGTATGGCAGGTAGGTGAATGCGGTCTCGCGCACCACATTAATGTTGGTTTGTAGCTCGATAAACCAGTGCCCGCCGAGCATAAAGAACAGGGCAAACGCCAGGCTGGCGAGCAGCGACCAGCCCCCCGCGACGATCAACGTGCGGCGCAACGCCCGGCGATCACGGGCCCCGAGGGCATGGCCGCACAACGCTTCCAGCGCATGGGCCAAGCCATCAAGGGCGTGGGCGGTCAATAACAGGCCGTTGAGGAGCAGCGCATTGGCTGCCACGGTGGCATCGCCGAGGCGTGCGCCCTGCATAGTGATCAGAAAAAACACGGCTTGCAGGGCCAAGGTGCGGATGAAAATGTCGCGGTTAACGGCCAGCAGCGGTCGCCAGTTCAGCCAGCGGCGCAGGGAGGCCCAGTCCAGCGTGCCGGCATAGGCGCGCAGGGCGCGGCGGGCCAGGTACAACCCGAGCAGTACACCGCTCCATTCGGCAATCACCGAGGCCCAGGCCGCGCCGGCCACGCCCCATTCCAGGCCGAGGACAAACCATAGATCAAACGTGACATTCAGCAGGTTTGTGGTCAGCAAAATGGCCAGTGGGCCCCGGGCGTTTTGCGTGCCGAGTAGCCAGCCGACCAAGGCATAAGTGGTCAGCGCGGCGGGTAGACCGAGTAGGCGGATATGCAAATAGCTACGCGCCAGCCCGTCGAGTTGTGCAGAAGGATTCATCAACCCGAGTGCGGCGTCACTCAGCGGAATCGCCAGGCTGATCAGCAGCACCGCCAGAAGCACGCCGAGCAGCAGGCCTTGCAGCAACACCTGGCGCAGTGCGCCGCCATCACCGCGTCCGACCGCTTGGGCGCTGAAGCCGGTAGTGCCCATCCGCAGGAATCCCACCGTCCAGGCCAGCAGGGTGTAGAGGCTGCTACCAACGGCTACGGCCGCCAGTTGATGGGCATGCGGCAAATGGCCGATCACTGCGCTGTCGACCAGTGCGACCAGCGGCACTGAGATATTGCTAAGGATCATCGGCGCAGCCAGCGCCCACACCCGTTTATGGGTGGGCGCATGCTGCCAGGCGTCACGTATGGCGTTTATCAACTGCGCTCTCAAACTTGATTGGCGATAGCTGCAACGAAATGCGCGGGCGCGTGTCACAGGCGGGTTATTAAACACTGATCGGCTGGCGTGCGCTGCCCAGCAATTTTGTGTGCGCATGCTTAGTGGTCGGTTAGCGCCTCGACTATAGTGTCAGGCCTCTGCACCTACCCTTGTTGGAGCCCGCAATGCCGAAGAATGGACTGCTTCTGGCACTTGTCCTGAGCCTGCTCAGCGCCTGTGATTCATCCACCCCTGGGCCTGCCGAAGTCACGGCAACCCAAGCCACTCCCGTCAGTAGTGAGGCTGCCAAGCCGGCGGTCGACCGCAAGGCGCTGGCCGAACGTTACGCCGGTCGCGAACTGACCGTGGTGGATGTTTCGGAAGTGCAGCTGGAAGGTGCCAGCACACTGTCGGTCAGCTTCTCAGTGCCGCTTGACCCCGAGCAGAAACTCGCCGAGCGCCTGCACCTGGTCGATAGCAAAGACGGCAAGGTCGATGGTGCCTGGGAACTGACGGACAACCTGATGGAAGTACGCCTGCGCCACCTGGAGCCGCAGCGCAAGCTGGTGCTGACCGTGGATGCCGGTCTGCTCGGGCTGAATGGCAAGAGCCTCGCCGCCGAGCAGGTCACCCGCCTGGAAACTCGCGACCTGCAGGCCAGTGTTGGCTTCGCCAGCCGTGGCTCCTTGCTGCCCACGCGCCTGGCCGAAGGTCTGCCGGTGATCGCGCTGAACGTCGACAAGGTGAATGTTGAGTTCTTCCGCATCAAGCCCGAATCGCTGCCGGCCTTCCTTAACCGCTGGGGCCGCTCGAGCAATCTGGATAACTGGGAAGCCCGCAGCCTGCTGCCGATGGCCGATCTGGTCTACGGTGGCCGCTTCGACCTGAACCCTGCGCGCAACACCCGCGAAACCCTGCTGCTGCCGATTGCCGGCCTGGAACCGTTCAAGCAGCCCGGCGTTTACCTGGCAGTAATGCGTGAAGCCGGCAGCTACAACTATTCGCAGCCGGCCACGTTGTTCACCCTGAGTGATATCGGCTTGTCCGCGCGGCGCTACCAGAACCGTATCGATGTCTTCACTCAGGCCCTGGCTGGCGGCGATGCGCTGGGCGATGTACGCCTGGAAATCCTCAATGGCGAAGGCCAGGTGCTGGCCGAAGGCAAGACCGACAGCGCCGGCCATAGCGAACTGCCGCTGCCACCGAAGGCCGAAGTGCTGCTGGCTCATCAAGGCGAGCAGACCAGCTTGCTGCGCTTGAACAGCTCGGCGCTGGATCTGGCCGAGTTCGATATTGCCGGGCCTGCCGCCCACCCGTTGCAGTTCTTCGTGTTTGGCCCGCGTGATCTCTATCGCCCGGGCGAAACAGTACTGCTCAATGGCCTGCTGCGCGATGCCGATGGTCGCGCGGTAAAAGCCCAGCCGGTGAATGTTGAAGTGCGCCGCCCGGACGAACAGGTCAGCCGCAAGTTTGTTTGGCAGGCCGATGACGCTGGCCTGTATCAGTATCAGCTGCAACTGGCTGACGAAGCCCCTACTGGGCGCTGGCAGCTGCTGTTTGAGCTGGGTGATGGCAAGCCGCAATTGTATGAGTTCTCTGTGGAAGACTTCCTGCCAGAACGTATGGCACTGGAAATTAAAGGCAGCGAAGAACCCTATACCCCAGCGGAAAACGCACAGTTCGAGGTCACCTGCCGCTATCTGTACGGCGCGCCGGCGGCGGGTAATCGCCTCAGCGGTCAGCTCTATGTGCGCCCGCTGCGTGAGGCGGTGGCCAGCCTGCCGGGCTACCAGTTCGGCTCGGTCACCGAAGAAGAACTGAGCGAGGACATCGAGCTAGATGAAACCAGCCTGGACGAGCAGGGCAAGGCCAGCCTGGATATCGAAAGCCGCTGGGCCGATGCCAAGTCGCCGCTGCGTTTGATTCTTCAGGCTAGCCTGCAGGAGTCTGGTGGTCGTGCAATTACCCGACGAGTGATTCAACCCGTATGGCCCGCCGAGCGTCTGCCGGGTGTGCGCGGGCTGTTTGATGGCGAGGAGGTGGATGCCGACAGCCTGGCTGAGTTCGAAGTGCTGGTGGCCGACGCCGAGGGCAATAAGCTGGCCGCAGATCAGCTTAGCGTGCGTCTGATTCGTGAGCGCCGTGACTACTTCTGGAACTTCTCCGAGAGCGATGGCTGGAGCCACAACTACACCGAGAAATTCCTCACTCTCAACGAAGAAACCCTCAAAGTCGCGGCTGGCGGCACCGCCAAGATCAGCTTCCCGGTGGAGTGGGGCCCGTACCGCCTTGAAGTTATCGATGCGCAAACCGGTATGCTCAGCAGCATGCGTTTCTGGGCTGGCTATCGCTGGCAGGACAACGCCGACGGGGGGGCTGTGCGACCGGATCAGGTCAAGCTGGCGCTGGATAAACCGGCTTACGCCGATGGCGAAACCGCCCAGGTAACCGTTACCCCACCGTCTGCGGGCAAGGGCTACCTGATGGTGGAGTCCAGCGAAGGGCCGCTGTGGTGGCAAGAGATCGATGTACCTGCCGAGGGTAAGACTTTCGACATTCCGATTGCCAAGGATTGGGCGCGGCATGACCTGTATGTCAGCGCGCTGGTGATTCGCCCCGGCGAGCGCAAGAGCAACGCCACGCCAAAACGCGCGGTCGGCTTGCTGCATCTGCCGCTGGATCGCGCGCCGCGCAAACTTGCACTGAGCCTGACCAGCGCCGAGAAAATGCGCCCCAACCAGCCGCTCAAGGTCAAGGTACAGGCGCGTAATGCCGATGGCAGTATCCCGAAACAGGCGCAGGTGCTGGTGGCCGCGGTGGATGTCGGCATCCTCAATATCACCGAGTACGCCACGCCCGATCCATTCGCCAACTTCTTCGGCCGCAAGGCCTATGGCGCAGACCAGCTGGATATCTACGGGCAACTGATCGAAGCCGGCCAAGGCCGTGTGGCCAAGCTGGCCTTCGGTGGTGACGCCGCGCTGGCCGCTGGTGGTAAGCGTCCGGACACCAGTGTGCTGATCGTCGCCCTGCAGAGCCAACCGTTGCAGCTGAATGAGCAAGGTGAAGGCGAAGTCAGCCTGGATATTCCGGATTTCAACGGCGAACTGCGGCTGATGGCGCAAGTCTGGACCGATGATGCTTACGGTATGAGCGAAGGCAAAACGGTGGTCGCCGCCCCGCTGATCGCCGAGCTGTCGGCCCCGCGTTTCCTCGCCGGTGGTGATGAAACCACTCTGGCCCTGGACCTGAGCAACCTGTCTGGGCGCGAGCAGAAGCTGGATGTGCAACTGAGTGCCGAAGGCCAGCTACGTCTAGCGCAGAACCCAGGGGCAGCAATGGCGCCGATCACCCTGGCCGATGGCCAGCGCACCATCTTGCGCATCCCGGTGACCGCCCTTGGTGGTTATGGTCAGGGCCGCTTTACGGTCAAAGTGAATGGCTTGAGCCTGCCCGGTGAAGAGTTGCCGCCGTTCAGCCGTGAGTGGACCCTGGGCATTCGCCCGGCCTACCCGGCGCAGCTGCTGCACTTCCGCGCGGTGCTAAAAGGTGACAGCTGGCTGCTGCCAGCCGATGCTCTGAGCCGTTTTGAGTCTGCCGGCCTGGAAGCGCGCCTGGCGATTTCCAGCCGTCCGCCGCTCAACCTTGGTGAGCAGATCCGCGCACTCAAGGCGTATCCCTACGGCTGCCTGGAGCAAACCACCAGCGGCCTGTATCCATCGCTGTATGCCGATGCGGCAACGCTGAAGCGCCTGGGTGTGGAAGTCGAGCCGGATGAACAACGCAAGCGCTCCATCGAGCTGGGCATCGAGCGCCTGCTGAGCATGCAGCGTTACAACGGCAGCTTCGGCCTGTGGGGCGCGGACAGCGATGAGGAGTACTGGCTGACCGCGTATGTCAGCGACTTCCTCCTACGTGCTCGCGAGCAAGGCTTCGGCGTACCGGAAGAGGCGTTGAAAAAGGCCAACGAACGTCTGCTGCGCTATTTGCAGGAGCGCCAGCTGATCGAGGTCAACTACAGCGATAACGCCAACCACAGCCGCTTTGCCGTGCAGGCTTACGCTGGTTACGTGTTGGCGCGCAGCCAGCAGGCGCCGCTGGGTGCCTTGCGTAGCCTGTATGAGCGACGCAGTGATGCACTGTCCGGTTTACCGTTGGTGCACCTGGCCGTGGCCCTGCAGAAAATGGG
>JAHJXZ010000074.1 GCA_018827205.1 Gammaproteobacteria bacterium
GACCAGGCGCTGGCGGGTACCGCGTTGGCCGGCTTGAACACCACGGCATTGCCGAAGGCCAGGGCCGGGGCGATCTTCCAGGCCGCGGTGGCCATGGGGAAGTTCCACGGGGTGATAATGGCGACCACACCAACTGGCTCGCGGCGAGTTTCGATTTCTACGCCGGGGCGCACCGAGTCGGCGGTCTCGCCCATTTGGCGCAATACTTCAGCGGCGTAGTAATGGAAGAACTGGCCGGAGCGGTAGACTTCACCCATACCCTCGGCGAGGGTCTTGCCTTCTTCGCGGGACAGTTGCTCGCCCAGTTCGGCTTTGCGTGCGATCAGTTCGTCACCGATGGCCATCAGCACCTGATAGCGCTGCTCAAGGCCGCTCTCTTGCCACTGCGCCTGACCGGCGTGGGCCGCAGCCAGGGCCAGCTCGACCTGCTCGTTATCGGCCTGGGCATATTCGCCAAGTATGTCTGCGGTGTTCGCCGGGCTGATGTTAGTTAGGCTGCGGTTAGCGGTGACCCATTCACCGTTGATGTAGTTGCGGAAGATATCAGTGGACATGTGCGCCTCCTCTCAAGCTGTAGCTGAATGGTAGGCGCGCTCCGTAATAAACTAAAATTAGTAGTAAATATTATTTGATAAGGAAAACTTACCATGCTGCCTGAGCTGAAAATCGCCCAACTGCGGCATTTCGTCTGGGTCGCCGAGTTGCAGGGTTTCCACGCCGCGGCGGAAAAGGCGCACCGCACCCAGCCGGCGATTTCCCTGTCGATCCGCGATCTGGAGAACAAGCTCGGCCAGTGTTTATTCGAGAAGCGCAATGCGCGGGCGGCGCGCCCGGAGCTGACGCCCTTCGGGGCGCAGTTCATGGTCTATGCCAAGGAATTGATCGCCCATCATGACCGCGTGGTCAACGATATGAACCTGATCGCCCAGCACAAATCCGGGCATCTGCGCATCGCCTCGGTGCCGTCGATTGCCAGCCGTCTGCTGCCGGATATTCTCGCGCGCTTTATTGGTGACGCCACCGACTTGCACGTCAGCCTGTTCGATGACAGCTCCGAGGCGGTGCTGGCCATGGTCGAGAATCAACAGGTGGACTTTGGTATCGCTAGCCTGTGGGAGGCAGACAGCGACATTTGCTTCACTCCTATCTGGGCAGACAGCATCGGCGTGGTGTGCCGCAGCGATCATCGCCTGGCCGGCGAAGTCGAGTTGAGCTGGCAGCAACTGCGCGGCGAGCGGCTGATTGCCAACGGCACCTCGCGCCTGTTGGACGGCACTGCAGCCGAAGAACTGGTGGCCGACTCACAGTTTTATATGTCCAACATGATCTCCTTGCTAGCCATGCTTGAGACGGGCATGGGCATCACTACGCTGCCACGTTTTGCCTTCCCGACCGAGCATGGTCAACTGCGCTTTATTCCCCTGAGTGACCCGCGGATCAGCCGTGATATCGGTATCGTCTACGCTGCCAACCGCTCGTTGCCGGTCGCTGCCAAGGCTCTGTTTGAGTTTATCTTGCGAGACGCCGAGCTGAACCCGGCCCGTGCCGATAACGATTCTGTTTGATTAAAAGACCATTCCAAATAAGTTTCACTTATCGGCTGATAGGTCGATCTGAATTGCTGTGAGACGGGGCTTAAACCACCATCGGGGCTAGATAAAAACAATCCGCTGCACCCTGTCGAGGTCACGCCTATGAGCATTTCTTCCAGCACCGATACCGGCATCGGTACGGGTCAGACCCTGCGTATGCGGCCACCCCATGTGGTCATGGACCTGGAGCGTCTAGGCAGCCTGCACCAGAGTCGCCTGAGCTTTATGCGCAGCCTGGTGCGCAAAATCATGCGTGAGGGCTGGGAGATCATGCCCACGCGCTTTGATTTAGATGCCGAAGGCTATGGCACGGTGATCTATCGCATTCAAACCAGCAGTGATCTATTCAGCTTCGTGCTGTTCTCTCAATACCTCGACCCAGACAAACGCAATGACCGGGTGATCGCCAGCGAATGGGACCTGACCATGGCCCTGTGCGAGGGCGAGGTGGACGATGACTATGTCGAGTATCTGCATCGTAACGTACCGCTGCAGGAAGCCGGTCGCCTGGATGCCAAGGTTATCGTGCTGTCGCGGGCCAACCGCAGCGTGCGCAACTTTGACAGCGTGGTGGCGGCGCTAAGCGCCGGTCAGCAGCCCGACGTGGAGCAGATTGCGCGGGTCGGTTATCTCTATCGCACCACTGCGGTGTATGGCAGCGGCAAACTGGGTATGGCTGACTGGGAGAAGGTCAGTGGCAAGCACCCGGACTTTGCGCGGCCCTTCGCCGCCGAAATGTTCAACTGCTTTATGCTGCGCAACTTTAGCCTGCAGCAGGCCGAGCACATCGCCCGCCAGCGTGCCCCGGATACCGCTGTGCCGATGCAGTCTCAACTCAAGCGCTATTTCGGCATCGGTAATTCCACGGGGCTGGGCATGGCGCCTTACTTGATCAACCATCCGCAGCTGATCAGCCGCTGGATCGAAATGCGTGAATTGGCGCTGGCGCGCGTGCGTGGCCTCGGTCAGGCCACCCTTGAGCGCCAGGCCCGCCTGCACAGCCTGATTGAGCGCGCTGTCCGGCATATCGAGCAAACTGTCACCGAAGACGCCTGGCAAACCGCCAATAATCGCCAGGTACTGGAGGACTTCGCGGCCCTGCAGGACTGGCTCGCGACCGAGCCGCTGCAAAGCTGGGCAGCGTTGCTGGGCTGGGCTGAGCGCACGCTCAGCCTGCAGGCCCAGGAGTTGCTCAATTGCATTCTGTTGGAACTGTACCCGGAGCTGGTGGACAACCTAGAGGATCGCTTCGCCCTGGTCGAGGGCCTTGAACTGCAACCGCAGATGCTCGCCAGCGAACTGCTGAACTTGATCGAGCAGCGCTACGCCTGGGCCTTGGCCATCGACTTTGACGCAGACGGCGCCAGCGAAACCTTCTGGTATCGATCCGAGGAAAAGCAAGAGCCGCGCCTGGGCAATTGCAACCTAGAAAACGGCCGCGATAAGCAAATGCCCCTAGGCATCGGCTATCTGGCGCAACAGTGTCATCGCCAGCTTGCGGCCTACCTGGCCGAGAATCCCGAGCATTGCACGGCCAGCTTCCTCCTGCGTCATCCAGAGCATCGCGGCATCGTCCGACGCATGCAAAGCATGGCCAAAACGCACTATGGCGAAATCCAGGCTAACCTGCTCGATCGCGAGGTACTGCCGATGCACCTGCTGCGCTGCAAATTGGCCTTCTTTGGGGTGAGCAAGTTCGACCCACGTTCACGCCTGTGGGTGCGCAACACCATGTTCCAGGGCGCACCGCTGTTGGAGGATATCGGCCAGCCGTTCGAGGACGATTGGTTCCTGCCCTTGGCGCCGACTGAGGAGGCACGCTGATGCTGATTTCGTCTAACGAACTGACCTCCCTGCTCAAACGGGTTTTCGAAGGCATGGGTTACCCGGTCGGCTATTACGAAGATGCCGCCGGCCTGGTTAAGTGGCTGCAGGTGCATGGTGAGCAGGGCTTTGGCGAGCTGCAGCGCGCCTTGCCCTACGTCGCCGACAGCCAGCGCCCGCCCCTGCAGCTGCTTGCTGAGGAGAGCCAGGCGCTCCTGTTCGACTGTCATGGTCGCAGCGGCCTGAACTGCATGCCGAGCATCATCGAGCTGGCCCAGACAAAGGTGCTGGAGCTGGGCTGCGTCAACGTCAAGGTGCGCAACTGCCACAACCGCAAGTTCATCCTCAAGCTGCTGGTCGACTGTGCGCGTCAGGGCATCAGCGCGTTGGCCTACTGGCAGAACGGCAAGCAGCCGGTCAGCGAGCATGTAGCCAGCATCGCCGCCGGTGCCTGCTATCCCAGTTACAGCGAGGCGTTGCTGGGCGATACCAGTGCGGCCGATACCCAGACCCTGACCCTGTTGTTGAGCACCCGCATCGACCTCGGCGGCCAGTTGCACGGTAGCGCCGCCCAACGCAGCGGCTATCGCCAGGTCAGCCCAGAGCAACTCGCCCGCGCCTTCCAGGGCGCCCTGGAAGGCGGCATGGATATCTCCATCGAACTCTGGCAGCAGCTCAACCAGCTGGCCGAGGCGGTGTTGGTAGAAAGCTCCGAACAATCGCGCAGCGGTGCGGGCGGGCGCTGAAGTTCTCGCCCGAGCTCCCGGCCATGGCGATTACCTATAGTGTCGGCGACTGCCTGGCGATGCTTATCGTGTTATGCGCCAGTCTGGTGCAGGCATGGCTAGACATAGGCTTCGCCCTGCTAGGGGCGCCACTACTCTACTTGCTTAATCCCAGCTATGTACCGGGCCCGGTTTTGATGTTGGGAGTTGTCCTCGCCGCATGTATGGCTCTTGGTAATCGCCAGGCCATGGTCTGGCGCCGGCCCATGCCAGCTATCATCGCGCGCCTGCCCGGTGCCTGGTGCGGCGGCCTTTTGCTCGGCCTGCTGCCTAGCACCTGGCTTGGATTGCTGCTCGGGGTCTGCGTGTTGCTAACCACGGTCTCTAGTTACCGCTGGTTGGAGATCCGCTGCATTCCGCGTAATCTGGCTTTCGCCGGCTTCTTCTCAGGGCTGATGGGCACCGCCACCTCGGTCGGTGGCCCGCCTATGGCGTTGGTATACCAGACGTGCGAGCGCCTTAGTACGCGCGATGAATTAGCCACTTTCTTTCTGCTAACGACCCCGGTTTCGCTGCTTGTTCTTTCTTATCAGAACCGTCTGCCCCCGGACTATCTAACTACCAGTTGCAAACTGGTGCCTGCGGTGCTCGCCGGCTATGGCTTGGCCCGCTGCTTTGATAACCGCATCGACCGACACAGCCCACGCCAGTTGCTGTTGCTGTTATCTCTAATGGCATCCTGCTGGCTGCTGGCGAACAACTTCTGGCAGCTATTAAGTTAGCTTCTCTGATTGACTAGCTGCCCGTGAGCCTAATACGGCTCCCAGAGTTACCTCAACTGTCTTAGACAGTTTCAACCTTCAGCTTTGGAAGCAGAATCTATACACAAGCAGGTGTCCGCTTTTGGCCGATGGCTGCTGGTGACAATCGTCGGCTTCCGGCCAAAACGCGGACTATTTTGTCCCGGGGTCTGTTGCTCAGATGTAAGGCGTAGCGTCTTGCTCTCGTGCCAGGCGCAGTACATCGCCACTCGGCACATAGAGAAACTGTGGCTCTGGGTCGATAAAACGGGTGATCAACCAGGGGCAGGCGATCCGGTCAATCTTTGGGCGTTCACGGGCATGCACCTACTGCCTAGCTGGATAGGCTGCGGGTGGGCCGGCAGGCTCCGTGCCAGCCGGCAAAACCATCGATCAAGTAGCGCGCATCCAGGCCCATGGCCTTCCAGTCTGGCGGCGATGCCCTGCCTGATTTCATGGCCCTTTGCGCAATAGACAATCGCTGGCCCGTCCCGTGGCACCTGATCCTTCCAAGTGAAGACAGCCTCGGGATCACGCCACTGCGCACTGCGGCATCGGCAAGCCGAACGCTGGCTCGGCGCATGAACCTACGTCCTGCGGCTTGCCACTCCAGGAGTTCGCAAATCGAGATTCGGCTCATTCTCCACCTCTCTAGTTTTGCAGCAGGTGCACCACCAACCCGGCCAACGCACAGGCCACCAGTACCTGATCACACCCCTTTTGAAACGGAACAGGGCCACCGCTGCCGCCACGGCAATCAGTGCCGAAGGCCAGTCGAAAGTCCCTTCGAAGCCTTGCGGCCAGAGCACGTGGTAGCCGAAAAACAGCGCCAGGTTGAGGATCACTCCGACCATGGCGGCGGTGATGGCCGTCAGTGGTGCGGTGAACTTCAGTTCGTTGTGGGTCGACTCCACCAACGGGCCGCCCGCGAGAATGAACAGGAAGGACGGCAGGAAGGTAAACTAGGTGACCAGGCTGGCGGCCACGGCTCCAGCCAGGAAGGCCTGATCGGCACCGAACCCCTGCTGAACATAGGCTCCGACGAAACCGACAAAGGCCACCACCATGATCAGCGGCCCAGGCGTGGTTTCACCCAGGGCCAGTCCGTCGATCATCTGTGTCGGGGTCAGCCAGCCGTAGTGGCCGACTGCACCTTGGTAAACATAGGGCAACACTGCATATCACCTGTGTGGTCGCAACCAGAAAACTCGAAGCTGACTACGCGCGTGATTCCAGATTGTTGCTATGGCTACGTCCTACACGACAATGATATTGCTGAGAATTAATAAGCCGGGTATCCAGCCGGTGAAAATAGCGCATAGGAGTGAGAGCAGCGCGACCGGCTTTTTAATGTTTCTAGATAATGCGAGCAGTAGAAAAAAGCTAAACCAAAGCACCGTCCACGCGGACCAGTTCATAGCATTCCATATCCCGAATCCGCCCTCTAACTGACCGAGCGCCTGGATGGCCATCGTGCCGGCGGTTATGCTTACAAATAGACAGAACCAGCCAAGGCCTTTCCCGTCGGAACCTAGAAATTGGTTGGCTGCAACCCAAAGATAGGTAAACGAGAAAAGCAGTGTAAATGCGCCGGCCTTGATGGATCCTGCATTTGTGGAACTGGAAAAAATCAGATAGAGGGCCACGACTAAACTAAGAGCTCCAACAAGAAAGTTGATGATCGCGACTTCTTTGTTGGCAATCTTACCCATAAGCCAGATGCCGTTTACAAATAGCACCGCTCCTACGTATAGCAGAGTTAATCCAAGCATAATGTAAGCCTCATTTTATTGTTTGTTTTTTTGTTTGGTCGTTTTGTTTAATTACGATTTGCGCCGTCTCTAGCAATGTCCGCCTGCTCTTCATAGCCTCTTGGGACAGAAACGCATGAGCCTCGCTCTCGTTCCACCCTTGCGCGTTCATCAAGAGAAGCTTGGCTCTGTTTACGTCTGCCTGACCCAATAACCTTTCTTGAAGTTGTTCGTTTTTTTGCTTCAGCTTCGTCAGTTCCTTGCTGACCCGTAGGGCCGACACAAGCGCTGGTAGGATGCGGTGAGCGTCCAAAGGGTGAATGATCACTCCGTGGCACTCCAATTCGATGATCTGGGATAGCACTGCGGGGCTTTCGTATTCGACTAGGGCAACAATCGTCGGCCGCGGATGAGCCGACGTCACAAGTGCGCCGATCTCTTCATGGTGACGGTTCTGGAAGATTCCCGTGAATATCACGTCGACGTGCAGATCAAACTGGTCTGGCGGGGGCCAGCACTGTCGGACCGAGCAGCCAATTCGAATGAGCTGTAGAACTAAGGCATCGCTGACTTCGCCGGGCGGATTCAGCAGCATGACCTGAAGATCCCTCAACGTGCTCAAGATTGTCGGGCCGCTCATGAGCGCGCCATCCCACCCATGCTTGCCGACCAGTCGTCGAGATTATGCACCACGACATAGGGGTCAGGCTTGATGGGGCCAGGAGACTGCCACTTCACGACGAAACCACCGCTGCTATCAATCTCGGCGATCCGGGCGGTTAGGAAGCAATGATTGTTCTGTTGGTCTACCCAGACCGGACCTTGTGGTGCGTCCAGTCTGATCTTGTAGATCTCTCGCTGAACGTCTTCGACGTTGCAGCTCCCCACAGCCTGCATAGCTTTGCCTAGCATCAACGTCTGCCAGTACGCAGCCTCAGCCCACGCGGTGATCGTAACGTCCTGTGGAAAGAACTGATGGCAAGCACTGACGAAGGAGCGGCTCGTTGGCGTATCAATGCTGGAGAAAAAGGGCGCTACAACGACGTGTCCCTCAGCGGCCTCATTTCCCATCTTTGCAACTTCCGCTTCGCTAGTGGTCAAACTTGCAATTGGCGGGCGGGCAGCGTCGCCGTATCGTTTCGCGATAGCCCGGTAAAGGTCGGCGGTTCCGGTCCCCACGACCGTTGAGAAAACGACGTCCGCGTCAGCGCGAACAATGCGATCGACAGCATGGTTGAGGTCTTCTACTGATGGGTACAGAGGGATGTAGATTTCCTCGACGACTTTGCCGCCATGTTGGCGGTACAGATGACGCATCACATGATTGCTTTCACGTGGATAGATGTAATCGGATCCTATGAAGACGACACGCTCACCATAGTGAAGGATCAGGTACGCCGCGAGCGGCGCACTGTTCTGGTTTGGAGCGGGGCCGCCATATAAGATGTTGGGAGAATATTCGAAGCCTTCATAGGGTGTCGGGTAGCAGAGAAGTGCGTCGGTTCGTTCTACGACGGGCATAACGGCTTTTCGCGTGTGGGACATATAGCAGCCCACCAGCAGTTTCACGTCTTGGTTGCGAATCAGTTCTTCCGCGTACAATCGGTACCGTTCGGGATCGCCTCCTGGATCATGCGACAATGCAGCTATCTCCCGGCCATCGACGCCTCCCTCACGGTTGAGTTCTTCTATGGCGAGCAAAGCGCCAAAGCGCTGCGAGCGCTCGACATCCGCGGTCACGCCAGTTTCTGAAAAGAGCAGCCCAATGGCTGGCTGACCAGTACTAAGTGCCATCGTAGATCCTCCCTAAACTCGCTTGAGTTCAGCGTTGGCTGAAGCGGACTTTTCCTTCGTCTATGTCAGCCAGATAACTAATGTGCGACGCACCCGATGTCGTCACATCGTGATCGAGGAGGTGCTTGGCTAGTGGAACTTCCAAATGGCGGCGTACGCAGCGTCGGAGTGCCCTAGCACCGAATTGGCGATCGAAGCCAAGCTGCGCGAGCATCTGTGTCACATCGGGCGTTATTGCCAGGTGGCAGTGGTGCTTACTTAGTCGTCGATTCAGGCGCGTCACCTCAAGTGCTACGAGTTGTTCGAGCAGGTCCCGCTCGATCCAATTGAAGGTGATTACGTTATCGATCCGATTGACGAATTCAGGCGCGAACGTCTTAAGTAGTCTTTTTTGCACGATCTGATCGATCGCGCGATGCCGGGATTGCGCGCTCGCTCGAATAAAGCGTCCCGGAAACCGTTTCTTTGATTCGTCGTAGCGCTGGATCTCATGAGCGGCGAGGTTGCTCGTCATGAAGATAATCGAGTTCCGGAAATTGTAAGTTCGTTCTCCGGAGGCGACGGTCAATATGCCGTTATCCAGTATGTTGAGCAGCGCCTGGATCACTTGTGGGCTCGCTTTTTCCAGTTCGTCGAACAAGACGATGCCTGGCCGGCCAATCGACCCATCCAGTTTCTCCTGGTCAAGCAGGGTAGTGCCCTCTTTGGCGCCTACATAGCCCGGCGGCGCTCCGGTGAGTGCCGCCGCGTAATGTTCTTGCGAAAGGGTATTCATATCAACGCGGCAAAACGCATCGGCGTCACCGTGCATTCCCTTCGCAAGCGCGCGGACGATCTCGGTTTTTCCAACGCCGGTGGGGCCAAGGAAAAGAGCCGTGTATAGTGGCCGCCTCGGGTCAGTAATGTCCGCGCGAATGACATGAAGCATGTCCGCAACGGCACGAAGTGCCTGTCCCTGCCCAAGAACCTCTTCGCTTAGGCCGGACATGATCGTATCGATATCGAAGCGATACCTGCTCTGGAGAACCGAGCGGGTAGCGAGATGTGCGTGGACTACATCGGCGCTAGGCAGATTCTCTGCAGCCATGGCCGCGCCCTGCGCCTGTGATCGTCGAGATTGCTCAAGCATATCGGTAAGAAAAGGCATGGGCGCCTCCCGTAATGGTGAAGTAATCGAAGACAGCGGGCTGCTTGCGTAAGCAGCCCGCTGAGATTCCTAGCGATGCTTAGGCTTCTTTCTCCAAACCATCATAGGGCAATTGGCCCACCGGGCACTGCGCGACGCCGGTAGTTGAACGGGTGAAGCGCTCAACGTCTGCCCGGGCTTTCTCGGCATCGGTTACCCACGTTTTGTAAAACTCGAACGGGCACTCGGCTAGGCCTTTGTCTCCATCGCCCGAATTCTGCAAGCCGGTGTATCCGCGGTGCAGTAACTTGAAAAGATGGTTCTGTGACTGGTCATTTGCCCTGGCATCACGGATCTGCGAGACCGACAGTTGCGCATACTGAATACCCATCTCCTCTTCACCACACTCGCCGAGGGTGCGTCCATCGAAGCCGATGATTGCCGAGTGGCCGAAATAAGAGTAGACGCCATCGAAGCCTGCCGCATTGGCGACAGCGACATACGTATTGTTTGCCCAAGCCATGGCTTTTGACATGAGAACTTGCTGTTCTTTGGCAGGGTACATATAGCCTTGGCATCGCACGATCAGCTCGGCACCCTTCATCGCACAGTCGCGCCAGATCTCGGGATAGTTGCCGTCGTCGCAAATGATCATGCTGATCTTTATGCCTTTCGGGCCTTCGCAAACGTAAGTTTGGCCGCCGGGGTACCATCCTTCGATCGGGCACCAGGGGATAATTTTGCGATATTTTTGAGCGATCTCGCCCTTGTTGTTAATGAGCACGAGCGTATTATAAGGGGCCTTGCGCGGATGTTCTTCATGGCGCTCGCCGGTAAGCGAGAATATGCCCCAGGTATTAGCAGTACGGCAGGCCTTGGCCAGGACCTCTACTTCTTCGCTTGAAACGGATACGGCGGTTTCCATCATCTCCGCGGGGTCGTACATGATTCCCTGAAGGCTATATTCCGGAAAGACCACGAGGTCCATGCCGGGAAGGCCTTGCTTCATACCAATAACCATGTCAGCTATCTTTTGCGCGTTTACCATTACCTCCTCTCGAGTATGCAAACGCGGCATCTTATAATTCACAACGGCTACGCCGACTGTATCGTTACTGCTTGAAATATCACCATGACGCATAGCTAGCACCTCTTGTTGTTGTTTTTTGCGCACAAAAAAAAGCCCTCACGGACAGTTCCGTGAGAGCTTATTTGCTCTTTGAAATGAGAGTGGTTCAGCTACGTCGACGCTGACGCGCTAAACCTGATGTACGGGCTATATAAGCACTGGACTCAACAGCCGTCAAGGGTTTGCATGCGTAATCGTAAAGTTTTGTAAAAAAGGTTGGAATGATCTGACATAGCCCTAGATCTCGAGCTGACGCATAGGTCAGCGTGGCATCGACTAAGGTGCCATGGCGCAACGCAACGACAGGCCTCAAGTCATCTAGGTCGCCATTGATTTCGGTGCCTGGAGGTCGGCACGCAGTCCGCATCTCTTCAGCAAAGGATAGAGTTAAGGACGTTGATTCCGTCCGGAATGCGCTCCAGACTCAGCCCCGCGAACTGGCGCACGATGGTCGTCTCGTATAGCGCCTCATCCATCTATAGCCTACCCAGTTAGCATCAGACGGACACGCAGCATCGCCATCAGCGGAAAGGTTGGTCGACCGCCTTATCCCGCTGGTATTGCGGCTCGATC
>JAHJXZ010000075.1 GCA_018827205.1 Gammaproteobacteria bacterium
CCGGAGCGCCTGGTCGCACATGGCCTCAGCCTGCAGGACATTGTGGTTGCGTTGGAGAGCAATAATGCCAACGTTGGTGCGGGCTACATCGAACGCAGCGGCGAGCAGTACCTGATCCGCGCTCCGGGACAAGTCGGCAATATCGCTGACATCGCCAACATCATCATCAAGAACACCGATGGTGTTCCTGTGCGCATCGGTGATGTGGCCGAGGTTGGCCTGGGTAAGGAGCTGCGCACCGGGGCCGCTACTGAGAACGGCCAGGAGGTGGTGCTCGGCACTGCCTTTATGTTGATTGGTGAGAACAGCCGCTATGTATCGCAGGCTGTCGACCAGCGCATAAAGGAGATCAATCGCAACCTGCCGAAAGGAGTCATAGCGAAGACGGTCTATGACCGCACTGTATTGGTCGATAAGGCCATCAATACGGTGAAGAAGAATCTGATCGAAGGCGCTCTGCTGGTTATCGCTATCCTGTTCCTGTTCCTGGGTAACATTCGGGCGGCCCTCATCACCGCAATGGTGATTCCGCTGTCGATGCTGTTCACCTTTACGGGCATGGTCAGCAACAAGGTCAGCGCGAACCTGATGAGCCTTGGCGCACTCGATTTCGGCATCATCATCGATGGTGCCGTGGTGATCGTAGAGAACTGCGTGCGTCGTTTGGCTCACGCCCAGGCCGCAGCAGGCCGAACGTTGACCCGTAATGAGCGCTTCCATGAGGTGTTCGCGGCGTCGAAGGAGGCGCGTCGTCCACTGCTGTTCGGCCAACTGATCATTATGGTGGTGTACCTGCCGATATTTGCGCTCACCGGCGTGGAAGGCAAGATGTTCCACCCAATGGCGTTCACCGTGGTGACAGCCCTGTTCGGAGCCATGATCCTCTCGGTGACATTCGTCCCGGCAGCTGTTGCACTGTTCCTCAATGGCAACGTCAGTGAAAAAGAAAATCGGCTAATGGCCTGGGTCAAGCAAGGCTACGCGCCGTTGCTAGATTGGGTCATGGTCAGCAAGCCGTTAGTGCTGACCATTGCGACAGTCATCATGGTGCTTTCTGGTTTAGCTGCTTCGCGGATGGGCAGTGAGTTCGTGCCGAGCCTGGATGAGGGCGATATCGCTTTGCATGCCCTGCGTATTCCTGGCACTAGCCTTTCGCAAGCAATTGAAATGCAGGTGCAACTCGAACAACGAATCAAATCCTTTGCCGAGGTTGATACGGTGTTCGCCAAGCTTGGAACTGCTGAAGTCGCAACCGATCCAATGCCGCCGAACGTGGCGGACAACTTTGTCATGCTAAAGCCGCGCGACCAGTGGCCCGATCCTGATCGCAGCAAAGCCGATTTGGTTGCGGCGATGCAGGAGGCGGTTGAACAGGTTTCCGGCAACAACTATGAGTTCACTCAGCCCATTCAGATGCGCTTCAACGAGCTGATCTCCGGCGTACGCAGTGACGTCGCAGTGAAAGTGTTTGGCGATGACATGGATGTGATGAACGAGACCGCCGAGCAAATCGCTGAGGTGCTGGAGGGTATTCCAGGAGCAGCTGATGTGAAGGTCGAACAGACCACCGGTCTGCCGATGCTCAGCGTACAAATCGACCGTGAGAAAGCCGCACGATTCGGTTTGAATGTCTCGGAGATTCAGGACGCCATTTCCACCGCCATCGGCGGGCGCGAGGCGGGTGCACTGTTTGAAGGTGACCGGCGTTTCGATATCCAAGTTCGCCTGGCGGACGAGTGGCGCAATGATGTCGACAAGATCCAGCAGCTACCTATTCGTCTGGCCAATGGCGATGGGTTGGATGGCCCAGGGTTTGTGCGCTTGGCTGATGTGGCGAGTGTGGTGTCCGCACCGGGGCCGAACCAGATCAGCCGTGAAAGTGGCAAGCGCCGCGTGGTGGTCACCGCTAACGTTCGCGGTCGCGATATCGGCTCATTTGTCGCCGAGGCCGAGAGCAAGATCGCCCAGGCGGTTAGCGTCCCTACAGGCTACTGGACGACCTGGGGCGGCACCTTCGAGCAGCTTCAGTCGGCGGCCAAGCGCCTGCAGATTGTCGTACCGGTCTCATTGCTGCTGGTGTTCACACTGCTCTTTATGATGTTCGGCAATGTCAAAGATGGCCTGCTGGTGTTCACCGGCGTGCCCTTCGCGCTGACAGGCGGGATCATGGCCTTGTGGCTGCGAGATATTCCGCTCTCGATCTCCGCGGGCGTGGGTTTCATTGCTTTGTCGGGCGTGGCGGTGCTCAACGGCCTGGTAATGATTTCCTTCATTCGCAGTTTGCGTGAGAACGGCATGGGGCTGGAC
>JAHJXZ010000076.1 GCA_018827205.1 Gammaproteobacteria bacterium
AGGGGTGGAACTCCCAGGCCACATCGATGCCCTGCAGGGCAAAAGCTTCGGCGACGGTGCGTGAGGCAACGCCCTTGTGCGGTAGTTGTTCGCCCAGATAAGGCGGCCATTCACCGTTGGTCAGGCGCACCGATTCTGCAGCGGCAAAAGCACCGCAAAACAGGCTGAACAGGGCGGATAACAGCAGAGCGCGCATGAGCCGTATGCCAATTGCGGGGGACTGTATTCAGTCTAGTTGCATTCGGCTGCATGCGCGTGAGGGGCTTTATTGAAGCATGCTCATGGCTGCTTCCATGGCAGCGGAGAGGTCTTCGTCTTCATTCAGGTTCTGGCTTGGGTCCAGACCAAGTTTGCGAAACGCCGGGATCTGGCTCCAGTCCAGCTGGGTGTAAGGGTGCTCACTGCCCAGGTAGCTTTGCAGGGTGGCAACCTGGACGATATCGACATAGTCGACCTTGGCGCTGTCGCGGGTGAAGTCCAGGTACTGGCTTGGCACCATGGCGATCAGTTCGGGGAATTCCCAGGCACGCAAGATTTTATCGCCGATGATCGGGTGAATCTGCTCGATCACGTGGTTGAGGCTGATCGAGTCAGCCAGCAGTTCGCTGTGATCTTCGGCGTAGGTGAGGATCGGCAGCACGCCGATCTGATGCACCAGGCCGGCGAGGGTTGCCTGATCCGGCAGCAGGCGGGTGTAGTGTTTGCACAGAACGTGGCAGATGCCGGCGATCTCCGTGCTTTTATTCCACACTTCGCGCATTTTTCGGTCAACCACATCGCTGGTGGCCTGGAACATCTGCTCCATCGCCAGGCCCGTGGCCAGGTTGCAGGTGTAGTTGATGCCGAGGCGACCGACGGCCATCTGTAGGTCAGTGATTTCCTTGTTGGTGCGCAGTAGCGGGCTGTTCACCACCTTGATGATGCGCGCAGTCAGGGCTGCATCGTTACCAATCACCTTGCTCAGTTGCGGGATGCCGATGTCCGGATCCTCTGCCGCCTCGCGGACCTTCAACGCGACCTCCGGCAGGGTCGGCAGTACCAGTTCATCGCTGTCGATGGCCTGGGTCAGTTCCTTTTGGACTTTCTCGGCAAGCTTGCTCATGGGCAATTCTCTTTAGGCGGTCAGGCAATAGTAATAAGTGTAGTAAGTGCTTAGCGCTGTATTTCGCGGTCTGAGTCCAGTGTATACGGCAAATCGAGCACGCTCAGCGTGTTGCCTTCGTCAGAGCCCAGATGAATAACGCCATTCAGTGCGGCTTCGTCCTGTAATACGGCGAGCAGTTCAACGCCGGCCGGGCTACGCGCTGCCAACACCACTTCACCGACGCTGGAGGCGTGGCTGGGTGAAAACAGCGCAGTGGCAGGCTCTGGCACCTGGCTATCGTGCAGTTCCAGGCGATACAGGCGACGTTTGAGTTTGCCCAGGTACTGCATGCGCGCCACGATTTCCTGGCCGGTGTAACAGCCTTTCTTGAAGCTCACGCCGCCCACGGCTTGCAGGTTGATCATCTGCGGAATAAACAGCTCGCGGGTACTAGCCGTGACTTGGCCGATCCCAGCGCGTACTTGTGCCAGTAGCCAGTCATTCAACGGTGCTTCGCGCAGCTGCGTGGCCAATTGCGCCTGTACAGCTGCGGCCTGGCTGACGGGTAGCCAGAGCTCGGCACGGCCGTCGCTTAGGCGCAGGGCTAGCAGTTCATCGCTGCGGGCCACGCTGTCAGTGGTCTTTGCAAGCTCCAGGCCGAGACTGCGCAGGGCGTCATCGCCACCGCTTAAACCGATACGCAGCCAGTTTTGGCTTTCGTCGGTGAGTTTGGATTTGCTGAAGACGGCGTATTTCTTCAGGTCAGTCAGTTGTGCTTCCAGCAAATCGCTGGCCATCGCCAACAGGTAGCCGTCACTCACGCTGAGGATGCGAAAACTCGACAGCATGCGGCCCTTGGGAGTACAGCGCGCGCCCAGGCTGGAATGGCTGTCACTCAGGTAATTGAGGTTGCAGGTGACCTGGCCCTGGAGGAATTTGTTGGCATCGGGGCCGCGCACGGCAAGGATGCCTTCGTGGCTGAGGGTGCAATAAAACGCGGTATCGGCCATGGTGGGTTAGGTATCGCTGGATAAAAGTTAGGGGGCTCATCATAGAGCGCGCCTCGCGCCTTGTCAGCGCTTGCCGCTGCTTCGCTTACGGACATTGCCTAGTCGGCTGATGCACACGATCAACAGGGGCGCTTTTCATCGGTATACTGCGCGCCTTATCCAAGGAGCATACCCATGGTTGACTCGGTTGAACTCAATCGTCTTTTTTGGCACAGCCGCCGCGGCATGCTGGAGCTGGATGTGCTGTTGGTGCCGTTCGTCAGGGAGGTGTACCCACACCTCGATGCCGATGATCGCGAGCGTTATCGCAAACTACTTGAATGTGAAGATCAGGACATGTTCGGCTGGTTTATGCAGCGTGCTGAGCCGGAAGATGCTGATCTTAAGCGCATGGTTCGGATGATTCTGGATCGTGTCCAGCCGAAGTGATGATTGGCAATGCCAATGGCTGCCCTCACGGCAGCTGCTGGCCTGCTATGCCCTGATTCAAGGGCTGGCGCTGCTTAGCCTGGCGCTGGTGGATATCCCCCTTTGGGCGCTTGTGCTCGGGGTTGGCTTCTGTCTCACCCATGCCGCTTGGGTGCTGCCGCGGCATCTGCTGCTGAGTTCGCCTTCGGCCTACCGTGCGCTGCGCTGTACGGCCGATGGTTGGCAGGTGCACAGTGCGGCGCAGGGCTGGCAGGCTATCGAGTTGCATCCCGATAGCCTGGCCTTACCGTTGATTGTGTTGTTGCGCTTTCGTCTGGCCGGACAGCGTCGCGTGCGTTCGGCCTGCATCGCCCGTGACAGCCTGGCCCGTGATCAGCATCGGCGCTTACGGGTGCGGCTGAAATTCAGTCGCCATAGGTGGGCGGTAGCAAAATAGTGTCCTTGGCCTCGGCCAGTTGCTGCGGGTAGTCCAGGGTGTAGTGCAGGCCGCGGCTTTCGTGGCGGAGCATGGCTGAGCGAATCATCAATTCGGCAACCTGGGCCAGGTTGCGCAGCTCGATCAGGTCGCGGCTGACCTTGTAGTTGCTGTAGAACTCGTGAATTTCATCGAGCAGTAGGCGTACCCGGTGCTCGGCGCGCTGCAAGCGCTTGTTAGTGCGCACGATGCCGACGTAGTCCCACATAAAACGCCGCAGTTCGTCCCAGTTGTGCGCAATGATCACGTCTTCATCGGAGTCGGTCACCTGGCTGGCGTCCCAGCTGGGAAGGTCGCTGGGCATGCTGATCTGCTCCAGCTGCGCAACAATGTTCTGCGCTGCCGAGCGGGCATAGACGAAGCATTCCAGCAGCGAATTGCTGGCCATGCGATTGGCCCCATGCAGGCCGGTAAAGCTGGTTTCACCGATGGCGTACAGGCCGGGTACATCGGTGCGGCCGCTCTGGTCGACCAGCACACCGCCACAGGTGTAATGCGCAGCCGGTACCACTGGAATTGGCTCTTTGGTGATGTCGATACCGAAGTCCAGGCAGCGTTCATACACGGTGGGGAAATGCGATTTCACAAAATCAGCCGGTTTATGGCTGATATCGAGGAATACGCAGTCGATCCCCAGGCGTTTCATCTCATGGTCGATGGCGCGGGCGACGATATCCCGTGGCGCCAGTTCGGCCCGCTCATCGAAGCGCGGCATAAAGCGTTCGCCGTTCGGTAGCTTGAGCAGTGCGCCTTCACCGCGTAACGCTTCGGTGACCAGAAAGCTCTTGGCTTTGGGGTGGTACAAGCAGGTCGGGTGGAACTGGTTGAACTCCAGGTTGCCAACTCGGCAGCCGGCGCGCCAGGCCATGGCGATGCCGTCACCGCAGGCGCCATCCGGGTTGCTGGTGTAGAGATAAACCTTGGCCGCGCCGCCGGTGGCGAGAATCACAAAGCGCGCGCTGAAGGTGTCGACCTCGCCGCTGGCGCGATTGAGCACGTAAGCGCCCAGGCAGCGCTGGCCCTCCAGGCCGAGTTTGCGCTCGGTGATCAGGTCGACGGCGACGCGCTGCTCCAGTAGTTCGACATTGCTGCGTTGCTTGGTCTGTTCGAGCAAAGTGTTGAAGATTGCTGCGCCAGTGGCGTCGGCGGCATGGATGATGCGTCGGTGGCTATGGCCGCCTTCGCGGGTCAGGTGGAATTCGAAACCGCCGTCTTCGCGCGCGGTTTGGTCGTCGCGAGTAAAGGGTACGCCCTGGTCGATCAGCCACTGGATGGCTTCGCGGCTGTGCTCGACGGTAAAGCGTACGGCGTCCTCGCGGCAAAGGCCGCCACCAGCATTGAGGGTGTCCTCGACATGCGATTCAATGGTGTCGGTATCGTCCAGCACCGCTGCCACGCCGCCTTGCGCCCAATAGGTCGAGCCGTTGGACAGGTTGCCCTTGCTCAGTACGGCAATGCGCAGGTTTTCAGGCAGTGTGAGGGCCAAAGTCAGGCCTGCTGCACCGCTACCGATAACCAGAACGTCGTGTTGGTAATGTTGGCTCATGTTCGAATTCCGCGAAAAGCGGCCCCTAGTATATAGAGGGGGTGGACGGCACAATAGCCGGCTTATGACCAAGTGCGTTACTCGGGAACTTTTTAAGTGTTTCGGGTTCCATAGGCGGTTGTTTAGATGGAAATTCGCCTGTGTCAGGCAGCTTTACAACGGGCCTGCGGTTTTTGCCTAGCCGGCGGGTGATCCAGACTACAAGCGCAGCAGTGGAGTCCCTTTGCTGCGCTGTTCCGTGCAGGACTTTTAAGTGTTCTGCAGGAAGCTTGTTTGAAGGAGAGAACTTTTGCGCAATGCCCAAGTCTACTTTGGCAGACCGAGTAAAGGGTTGGCGTTGCGCTCCTTCAAACCTTATGAGGAGTTTTCATGCTAACCCAGGAAGATGATCAGCAACTGGTTGAGCGCGTACAGCGCGGCGACAAGCGTGCATTTGATCTGTTGGTGCTCAAGTATCAGCACAAGATTCTCGGGTTGATCGTGCGTTTTGTGCATGACACCCATGAGGCGCAGGATGTGGCGCAGGAAGCCTTCGTCAAGGCGTATCGGGCGTTGGGTAATTTTCGTGGTGACAGCGCGTTCTACACGTGGCTGTACCGCATCGCCATCAACACGGCGAAGAACCATCTGGTGTCGCGTGGTCGGCGCCCGCCAGACAGTGATGTAAGTGCTGAGGATGCTGAGTTCTATGACGGTGACCATGCCCTCAAGGACATCGAATCGCCGGAGCGTGCACTGTTGCGCGACGAGATCGAGGCCACCGTGCACCGCAGCATCGAGCAGTTGCCGGAAGATTTACGCACAGCGCTAACCTTGCGTGAATTTGATGGTCTGAGTTACGAGGACATTGCCAGCGTCATGCAGTGTCCAGTCGGCACCGTGCGTTCGCGAATTTTTCGGGCGCGTGAGGCTATTGATCGATCCCTGCAGCCGTTGCTGCAGGAAACCTGAGACAGCGGCGTCAGCCAAGAGAGGAACCGCCATGAGTCGTGAAACCCTGCAGGAATCGCTGTCCGCGGTGATGGATAACCAAGCGGATGAACTTGAACTAAGGCGCGTGCTGGCAGCCAGTGATGACCCTGAGCTGCGCGCAACCTGGTCGCGTTACCAGATCGCTCGTGCGGTCATGCATAAAGAGCTGCTTGAGCCGCGGCTGGACATCGCTGCTGCTGTATCTGCTGCTCTGGCTGACGATGTTGCCCCCGTTGCGCAGCAAACGCAGCGTGGCCCTTGGCGCACCGTAGGTCGCCTGGCTGTTGCAGCTTCGGTCACGGTGGCGGTGCTGGCGGGTGTGCGCCTGTACAACCAGGACGACATCACCGGTGCGCAGTTGGCGCAGCAGGCTAATCAGCCAGTGCTGAATATTCCCCAGGTTAGCGGGCCGGCCATGCTGGCAGGCTTCAATACCTCTGAAGAACTGCCCGCTCCTGCGGCTAGCGCCGTGGGTCAGGGTCAGCCAGGTTGGCATGAGCAGCGTTTGCCGGCCTATCTGCGCCAGCATGCGCAGCAGGCAGCCATGAGTACGAGTGAAGGTGCGCTGCCATATGCGCGCGCCGCCAGTCTGGAAAACCGTTAACGGCTCGTTATTAAGGAATCGCATGCGCTTTATTCCTTTAAGCGTTCTGTTGCTGGGCAGCTGGTTGGCGTTGCCGGCAGTTGCCGATGAAGGTCAGGCCTTGCTCCAGCGTTTGGCGGATGCCGAGCGCACACAGAGCTTTCAAGGCACCTTTGTTTATGAGCGCAATGGTAGTTTTTCGACGCACAGCATCTGGCACCGTGTCGGTGAGGGCGGCGCTTTGCGTGAGCGTCTGCTGCAGCTGGATGGTTCCGCCCAGGAAGTGTTGCGTGTCGATGGTCAGGTGCAATGCGCCAGTGGTGCTCTCGCTGATCAATTGATCGACAGTCAGCTGTGGCCTGCCCGGGCCTTGGATGCCGAGCAGCTGAGTGAGTGGTATGAGCTGCGAGTGCTCGGTAAGTCCCGTGTGGCGGGGCGAGCTACCAGTGTATTGGCGCTGGTGCCGCGCGATCAGCATCGTTATGGCATCGAACTGCACCTTGATCAGCAAACCGGCTTGCCGCTCAAGTCCTTGCTGGTCAACGACAAGGGGCAGCTACTCGAGCGTTTCCAGTTTACTCAACTACAAACTGAAGTCCCCACCGCCTCTAGCCTTGAGCCTGGCGCAGGGTGTCGCCCGGTGCGTTTGTCTCTTGCTCAACTGGATGCTGTCGAAGCCTGGCGCTCTGACTGGTTGCCGCCAGGCTTTAGCCTGAGTTCGGTTACCCAGCGCCGCAGCCCTGCATCGGATGAACCAGTTGCATGTCAGGTATATGGCGATGGTTTGGCGCGTTTTTCTGTATTTATAGAAGCGCTACGCGGCGCTGTTGTTGAGGATGTCCGAACTCAGTTGGGGCCGACTGTGGCGGTTTCGCGCCGGTTGAAGACTGATGATGGTGACGTGATGGTCACCGTAGTTGGTGAAATTCCTTTGGGTACGGCTGAACGAGTGGCCTTGTCCATACGCTCGGCTGCCGAGGTGGCGGAGTGATCGAGGAGCAGGGGCGAGTTGTGGCTGTTGAGTCCGGCGCTGTCTGGGTCGAAACCCTGCGCAAAAGCACCTGCTCCAGTTGTTCCGTCAAAGCCGGTTGCGGCCAGGGCTTGCTTGATCAGCTCGGGGCAAGCGGTCGTCGTGGTTGTGTGCGTGCGCTATCGGATTTGCAGCTGAATGTGGGTGATGCGGTCATCATCGGTGTGCATGAGGATCTGCTGGTTCGCGGCTCACTGCTGGTGTATCTGCTGCCCTTGTCCGGCTTGTTTGCTGCGGCTGTACTGGCTGAACAGGCGGGTTTGACTGAGCCCTGGGTAATACTCAGCGCGCTGTGCGGTTTTCTGTTTGCTTGCTGTGCTGTGCGCTGGCGCAGCCGTGTTACGGCCGGTGATCCGGCTCTGCAACCTGTGGTGTTGCGTGCATTGCTTGCTGGTGCCGCAGCAGCGTTTTAAGACTTTTGCTGGCCTAATGGGGAGTTGTATGTCGAAGCCTGGTCTGAAATCTTCATTTACTGCGTTATGTGCCGTGCTGCTGATGGGGCAGGCACTGTTTGCTCAAGCGAGCCTGCCGGATTTCACCGAGCTGGTTGAGCAGGCGTCACCGGCGGTCGTCAATATCAGTACTCGGCAAAAGGTGCCAGATCGCGCGGTGGCTGGCAGTGGTCAGCTCAACGCGCCCGATCTTGAAGGTTTGCCGCCGATGTTCCGCGAGTTCTTCGAGCGCAATATTCCGCAGGTGCCGCGTAATCCCGGCGGTGGTCGCCAGCGTGAAGCCCAGTCGCTGGGTTCGGGCTTTATCATTTCCGCTGATGGCTATGTGCTGACTAATAATCATGTGATTGCCGATGCCGATGAAATCATCGTGCGTCTGTCGGACCGCAGTGAGCTGGAAGCCAAGCTGGTCGGGACTGACCCGCGCAGTGATGTTGCGCTGCTCAAGGTTGAGGGTGCTGGCTTGCCAACCGTCAAGCTGGGCAAATCGGAAGAGCTGAAGGTCGGTGAGTGGGTCTTGGCGATTGGTTCGCCATTTGGTTTCGATCACTCGGTGACCGCTGGGATCGTCAGCGCCAAAGGTCGCAGCCTGCCGAACGAGAGCTATGTGCCGTTTATTCAGACTGACGTAGCGATCAATCCGGGTAACTCCGGTGGCCCGCTGTTCAACCTGGCCGGCGAAGTGGTGGGTATCAATTCGCAGATTTTCACCCGTTCCGGCGGCTTTATGGGGCTGTCGTTCGCCATCCCGATGAGTGTGGCCATGGATGTTGCTGATCAGCTGAAGACCGAAGGCAAGGTCAGTCGCGGCTGGCTGGGTGTGGTGATTCAGGAAGTGAACAAGGATCTGGCTGAGTCGTTTGGCCTGGATAAACCGGCCGGTGCGTTGGTGGCGCAGGTACTGGAGGACGGTCCGGCAGCCAAGGGCGGTTTACAGGTCGGTGACGTGATTCTTAGCCTGGATGGCAAGCCGATTATCATGTCCGCTGACCTGCCGCATCTGGTTGGTGCGCTCAAGCCAGGTGCCACGGCTGAACTAGATGTTGTGCGTGATGGCGCGCGTAAAAAACTGAAAATGAGCATCGGTGCGTTGCCTGAAGATGGCGAAACCATTGCGGGTAATGCTGCACCTGGTGTTGAGCGCAGTAGTAATCGCCTAGGTGTCAAGGTGGTTGAGTTGACCGCTGAGCAAGAAAAGAGCCTTGATCTAAAAGGTGGCGTGGTCATCTCCGAGGTGCAGGATGGTCCGGCTGCCTTGATTGGCTTACGTCCGGGTGATGTGATTACTCACTTGAACAATCAGGCGATCAATTCGGCCAAGACCTTTACCGAGGTTGCGCAGGCGCTGCCGAAGAATCGTTCTGTGTCGATGCGTGTGTTGCGTCAGGGGCGCGCGAGCTTTATCACCTTCAAGCTGGCCGACTAACGGCGCAGGCAGAGTAAAAGGGCGACTTCGGTCGCCCTTTTACATAGGGCTGCCGCGCGGTCTTGATGACGTACAAGGTGGCTTTCGGGTACACTTCGCGGCTATTTTCGGCGGGCAGTCGCCTGCGACCTTTTTGAGTGTTGATCCGTGAGTGATTTGAGTCATATCCGCAATTTCTCCATCATCGCCCACATTGACCATGGCAAGTCGACCCTAGCCGACCGGTTTATCCAGATGTGTGGCGGCTTGGCCGATCGTGAAATGGAGGCCCAAGTGCTGGACTCCATGGATCTGGAACGTGAGCGCGGGATCACCATCAAGGCGCACAGCGTCACCCTGTATTACAAGGCTAAAGACGGCATCACTTACCAGCTGAACTTTATTGATACCCCCGGCCACGTCGACTTCACCTATGAAGTCAGCCGCTCCCTGGCGGCTTGCGAAGGCGCATTGCTGGTGGTCGATGCCGGTCAGGGCGTGGAAGCGCAGTCGGTAGCTAACTGCTATACCGCCATCGAGCAGGGCCTTGAGGTCATGCCGGTGCTGAACAAGATCGACTTGCCGCAGGCCGATCCGGACCGGGTCAAGGAAGAAATCGAGAAGATCATTGGTATTGATGCCACCGATGCGGTTACTTGCAGCGCCAAGACCGGCCTGGGCGTCGATGAAGTACTTGAGCGTCTGGTGCACACTATTCCGGCTCCAACCGGTGATATCGAGGCGCCGCTGCAGGCGCTGATCATCGACTCCTGGTTCGATAACTACCTGGGCGTGGTTTCCCTGGTACGTGTACGCCATGGCCGGATCAAGAAGGGTGACAAGGTGCTGGTGAAGTCCACCGGCAAGGTGCACCTGGTCGATAGCGTCGGCGTGTTCAATCCAAAGCACACTGCGACCGTTGACCTCAAGGCCGGTGAAGTGGGCTTTATCATTGCCAGCATCAAGGATATTCACGGTGCGCCAGTGGGCGACACTCTGACCCTAGCTGCTACACCGAATGTCGAAATGCTGCCCGGTTTCAAACGTATCCAGCCGCAGGTCTATGCTGGTCTATTCCCGGTCAGCTCTGAGGATTTCGAAGATTTTCGTGATGCGTTGCAGAAGCTGACCCTGAACGATTCGTCATTGCAGTATTCGCCGGAAAGCTCCGACGCACTGGGCTTCGGTTTCCGTTGTGGCTTCCTCGGTATGCTACATATGGAGATCATCCAGGAGCGCTTGGAGCGTGAATACGATCTGGATCTGATCACCACTGCGCCTAGCGTAATCTTCGAAGTCTTGCTCAAGAACGGCGAAACAATTTACGTCGACAACCCGTCCAAGCTGCCGGATGTCTCCTCGGTCGAGGACTTCCGCGAACCCATCGTGCAGGCCACTATCCTGGTGCCGCAGGAGCATCTGGGTAATGTCATTACTCTGTGCATTGAAAAGCGCGGCGTGCAGCGCGATATGCAGTTCCTCGGCTCTCAGGTTCAGGTTCGCTATGATCTGCCGATGAACGAAGTCGTGCTGGACTTCTTTGATCGTCTGAAATCCACCAGCCGTGGTTATGCTTCGCTGGACTACCATTTTGATCGCTACCAGTCGGCCAATCTGGTCAAGTTGGATGTGTTGATAAATGGTGACAAGGTAGATGCCCTGGCCCTGATCGTGCACAAGGACAATGCTCACTACAAAGGCCGGCAGCTGACTGAAAAAATGAAAGAGCTGATTCCACGCCAGATGTTTGACGTGGCTATTCAGGCTGCAATTGGTGGGCAGATCGTTGCGCGGACTACGGTCAAGGCGCTGCGCAAGAACGTATTGGCCAAATGCTACGGTGGTGATGTCAGTCGTAAGCGCAAGCTGCTGGAAAAGCAGAAGGCCGGTAAGAAACGCATGAAGCAGGTTGGTAACGTGGAAATTCCACAGGAAGCCTTCCTCGCTGTGCTCAAGTTGGATAGTTAAGGTCCTATGTCGATCAATTTCCCGCTGTTACTGGTTATCGCCGTCGCCGTCTGTGGCGCGCTGGCGTTGTTCGATTTGATCTTTCTGGCCCCGCGCCGGCGAGCCGCTATCAGCACCTACCACGGTCAGGTCAGCGAGCCTGATGAGGCTGTGATGGAGCGTTTGAACAAAGAGCCTTTGCTGGTGGAGTACGGCAAGTCGTTCTTCCCAGTACTGGCCATCGTGCTGGTGCTGCGCTCGTTTCTTGTCGAGCCCTTCCAGATTCCATCCGGCTCGATGAAGCCGACTTTGGAAGTGGGCGATTTTATTCTGGTTAACAAATTCGCCTATGGCATTCGCCTACCCGTGCTGGACACCAAGGTGATTGAGGTAGGCGACCCGCAACGTGGCGATGTTATGGTTTTCCGCTATCCAAGCGACCCAAACATCAATTACATCAAGCGTGTGGTGGGTTTGGCCGGTGACAGAATTGCCTACAGTAGCGACAAACGTCTGACCATCAATGGCGAGTCTGTAGCGCAGCAGTTGATCGGTGATGAGCCTGGCAGCCTGGGCAGTGCGACGCTGTATAACGAGAGACTTGGTGAGGCAGAGCACCAGATCCGTAAGGAAATGCAGCGCTATCGAGTAGAGCCAGGTCGCGAGTGGGTCGTGCCGCAGGGGCATTACTTTATGATGGGCGACAACCGCGATAACTCTAATGACAGCCGCTACTGGAACGATCCAGCCATCCCCAAGCCGCTGCTGGGCATGGTTCCGGACCAGAATATCGTCGGCAAAGCCTTTGCCATCTGGATGAGCTGGCCGGATCCGAAGTCGCGCAATCTGCCGAATTTCTCCCGCGTAGGCCTGATTCACTGACCTGCTGCCGAATTTGCGACGCTGTTAAATGCAGCGTCGCAGGCTATATATAGTCTTGCCTCCAGCCGTAATGGCTTTCACATAACTTGAATTTGGGGACAAATATGAAATCTGCGCATTCGCAAAAGGGAATGTCGATTCTTAGTTGGTTGATGGTGTTGGCTATGGTTGCTTTTTTGGCCAGTGCGGCGTTTAAGGTATTGCCGCATTACTTCGACTATATGTCTTTGGAGAAAATGATTACTTCGGTTGAAACTGATAAAGCTGCTGATATTCGTAGCATCAACGAGTTTTATAGCCATATCAGTAAGGGCATGCAGGTCAACAGTATCCGCGACCTAGATATGCAGGATGCGATCAAAGTAAAAATTGAAAACAACGAATTTCGTGTGCACCTGAAATACGAAAAGCGCGAGCCATTGATCGAGAATATTGATCTGGTCGTGCGTTTCGACAAAGAATTTCGTGTGCGTATGCCGTGAGTGCGTCATTAGCCCGTCTCGAGCGGCAGCTCGGTTATACCTTCAAGGACCAGGAACTGATGATCCTGGCTCTCACCCACCGCAGTTTTGCCGGGCGTAATAACGAGCGCCTGGAGTTTCTCGGTGACGCCATTCTCAACTTTGTTGCTGGCGAGGCGCTGTTTCAGCGCTTTCCGTTGGCCCGCGAAGGGCAGCTGTCACGTCTGCGTGCGCGCCTGGTCAAGGGCGAGACCTTGGCTATTCTGGCTCGTGGCTTTGATTTGGGCGAGTACCTGCGCCTGGGTTCCGGCGAGCTGAAGAGCGGTGGCTTTCGCCGTGAGTCGATTCTTGCCGATGCGTTGGAAGCGCTGATCGGTGCTATCTACCTGGATACCGGGATGGATGCAGCTCGCGAGCGGGTGTTGGCTTGGTTGACTACTGAGTTGGACAGTTTGACCTTGGTTGATACCAACAAGGACCCGAAAACCCGTCTGCAGGAATTTCTGCAGTCGCGCGGCTGTGAGCTGCCACGCTATGAAGTGGTGGATATCCAGGGTGAGCCGCACTGTCGGACATTCGTGGTCGAATGTCAGATTACCTTACTGAATGATAAAACCCTGGGGCAGGGTGCCAGCCGGCGTATCGCCGAGCAGGTTGCGGCAGCTGCTGCGCTGATCGCCCTGGGTGTGGAGAATGGCAATGACTGATTCACCTGTTACACGCTGTGGCTATGTCGCCATCGTCGGCCGGCCAAACGTGGGCAAGTCGACGCTGCTTAACCACATCCTCGGCCAGAAACTCGCGATCACCTCGCGCAAGCCGCAGACCACTCGGCACAACATGCTCGGCATCAAGACCGAAGGTGAGGTGCAGGCCATCTATGTAGATACCCCCGGTCTGCACAAGAACAACGAGAAAGCGCTCAATCGCTATATGAACAAGAACGCCTCGTCGGCGCTGAAGGATGTCGACGTAGTGATCTTCGTGGTTGATCGCACCCGTTGGACCGATGAGGACCAGATGGTGCTCGAGCGTATTCAATACGTCGAAGGCCCGGTGATTCTGGCGATCAACAAAACCGACCGCATTGAAGACAAAGCTGAGTTGATGCCGCACTTGGAGTGGCTGGCTACCCAGCTGCCGAATGCTGAGATCGTGCCGGTCTCTGCCCAGCATGGACACAACCTAGATACTCTGGAAAAACTGGTCGGCGAGCATTTGCCAGAAGGCGTGCACTTCTTCCCGGAAGATCAGGTTACAGACCGTTCCAGCCGCTTCTTCGCCGCCGAGCTGGTACGCGAGAAAATCATGCGTCAACTCGGTGCCGAGTTGCCGTATCAGATCACCGTGGAAATCGAGGAATTCAAGCGCGACGGACGCATCCTGCACATCCACGCGCTGATTCTGGTGGAGCGTGATGGTCAGAAGAAGATCATCATTGGCGACAA
>JAHJXZ010000077.1 GCA_018827205.1 Gammaproteobacteria bacterium
CGGTCAGCAGCGCGAGAAAAAGACCGTAGAGCCAGCGACCGGAAGAAATGTGCATAGACGCCTCGCAACCAGTACCGCAACCTTTGCCCGATGCAGGTTGAAGCGATAGCCGAGCATTCTAGAGCGCCACCGTACACCGGCACAGCCACAGCCAAGCGCCGCTATTCACCGCAACTGTACTGATGGCCGCACAGTATTAAGCCAGCGTTCTGGCGTCAAAAAATATAATAAAGGCGTAAAGCATGCCGAATTTCGGCGAAAACGACCATTTGTCGTTAAGTTCTGCAGCCAGAAAAACGCCGTTTAGACTGACCTCAGGAGTTCATTTTGCGGGAGGTTCATTTATGTTCGGCCAACGCAACATCGACCATAACCCCGGTACCCACTACCGAAGCGAGCGCGTAAGTGCGGTCAACGGCCAATTTTTCTTCTCCACCCGCGAGGGCACGTTGGAAGGCCCCTACTTCAACCGAACGGATGCCGAACGCGAGATTGCCTTCTATATCCGCAGGATGATTCAGGCAAACGAGATCATCGAAAGCCGTGCGTTCTGAAGAGCCCAACTCCAGACAATAAAAAACCGCGAGTAATCGCGGTTTTTTATTGTCTGGTATTTCTGGCCCCCTAATCAGCGCACCGCTTCAAACAGCCCAGTTGCGCCCATGCCGCCCCCCACACACATGGTGACGATGCCGTAACGCAGGTTGCGACGCTGCAGCTCACGCACCAGATGGCCGACCTGACGCGAGCCGGTCATGCCAAACGGGTGGCCAATGGAGATCGAACCGCCATTGACGTTGTACTTGGCGTTATCGATTTCCAGACGATCGCGCGCATACAGGCACTGCGAGGCAAACGCCTCGTTAAGTTCCCACAAGTCGATATCGGCAATGCTCAGCCCCTTGGCTTTGAGCAGCTTGGGTACCGAAAAGACCGGGCCAATGCCCATCTCGTCCGGTTCACAGCCAGCAGCAACAAAGCCGCGGAAAAACGCCAGCGGCTTGAGGCCCAGTTCAATGGCTTTTTCCAGACTCATCACCAGAGTCATGGAAGCGCCGTCGGACAGCTGCGAGGCATTGCCTGCGGTTACCGAACCGTCATCAGCAAACACTGGTTTGAGCGCGGCAAGGCTTTCCAAGGTGGTGTCGGCACGGTTGCAGTCGTCGTGGGCGACGATACCGTCGACGATGCTCTTCTCTCCCGTGGCTTTGTCTTCGACCTGATACTTGACGTGCATCGGCACGATTTCATCGTCGAACAAACCGTCCGCCTGAGCCCGTGCGGTGCGCTGCTGGCTCTGGAGAGCATAGGCGTCCTGGGCTTCGCGGCTGACGTTGTAACGACGCGCAACGATCTCGGCGGTCTGGCCCATGGGGTAATAGATACCCGGCACATCTTTTTGCAGCACCGGGTTGAACAGGTTCTGCGTGTTCATGCTCTTCAGAGTCATGGTGATCGACTCGACACCGCCGGCCACGATCACATCGCTGCAACCCGACGCCACCTGGTTGGCAGCAATCGCGATGGCCTGCAGGCCTGACGAGCAGAAACGGTTGAGGGTCATGCCGGCCACGTTGGTGCCCAGGCCAGACAACACTGCGACGTTGCGGCCGATGTTCATGCCCTGGGCGCCTTCATTGGAGCCGGCACCGACAATGCAATCATCTACCAGCGCCGGGTCGATGCCGGTACGCGCCAGCAATGCATTGACGCAATGAGCCGCCATGTCGTCTGGACGGGTCAGATTGAACTTGCCACGGAAGGACTTGGCCAAGCCAGTCCGTACGCTGTCAACGATCACCACTTCACGCATGCCGCACCTCATTGTTCTTGGGTTGAATTGGCAATGAGAATAAAACCGGACAATCTCACTCGGCGATGATCATTCATCAGCCGTATGCGCGACCATCCTGTAGCTCATGGAACTGGTCACTCAGTGCTTATCGAATGCAGCCTCAAGCGCCTCATTGATAGTGCGCAACACCTTGATGCGAGCAAAGCGTTTGTCATTGGCCTCAACCAGCGTCCAAGGTGCGATTTCCGTGCTGGTACGGTCGACCATATCGCCCACCGCATCACGGTACAACGGCCACTTGTCGCGGTTGCGCCAGTCTTCTTCGGTAATCTTGAAGCGTTTAAAGGGGATCTGTTCACGGGCCTGGAAGCGCTCCAACTGGGTCTGCTGATCAATCGACAGCCAGAACTTCACCAGCACCACGCCGGCTTCGCTGAGCTGCTCTTCGAAGTCATTGATCTCACCATAAGCGCGTAACCAGTCGCCTGGTGCACAAAAACCTTCAACCCGCTCCACCAACACCCGGCCATACCAGGAGCGGTCAAATACGGTGAACTTTCCTCGCGCAGGAACATGCCGCCAAAAGCGCCATAAATAGGGCTGTGCGCGCTCTTCTTCAGTCGGCGCGGCGACAGGTACGATGCGGTATTGACGCGGGTCGAGCGCAGCAATCACTCGGCGAATCGCCCCGCCCTTGCCGGCCGCATCGTTCCCCTCGAAAACGGCGAGTAGCGAATGCCGACGCATACGTTTATCACGCATCAAGCTAGAGAGTCGCGCCTGCTCACTGATCAGTTGCTCGGAGTACGTGTCCTTGTCCAAGGACTGGCTCATGTCCAAGCTATCGAGCAGCCCGTGCTCGCCCAAACTGGACGTCAACGGTGCAGCATGAGGGTGTGGCAGCGGTCGGCTTTTCGCCTTCAGCGCCGCTTGCAGACCGTCGAGGAGAATGCGTCCGACGGTAAGACTGCGGTAATACTCATCGACCCCCTCAACCACATACCAAGGCGCGTAATCACGGCTGGTGCGCCGCAAGATACGCTCACCGACACGCACGAACTTGTCGTAGGTCTTTGACTGCTGCCAATCCAGTGGGCTGATCCGCCAACTGTGCAGCGGGTCATCCTTCAGCGCCTTAAGCCGCGCCTTCATATGTTGTTTGGAGAGATGAAACCAGAACTTGAAGATCAGCGTGCCCTCATCACAGAGCATGCGTTCCATTCCCAAGGTGGTATCGATAGCCTGGTCGAGCACCGCATTCTTGATCCGCCCGTGCACCCGCCCCTGCAGCATCTGGCTGTACCAGTTACCGAAGAAAACCCCAATACGCCCCTTAGGTGGCAATTGTCGCCAGTAGCGCCAGGCCGGTGGACGGGCCAACTCCTCATCGGTCTGCTGGTCGAAGGTGTTGACCTGAATCAGCCGCGCATCCATCCATTCGTTGAGCAGCTTGACCGTCTCACCCTTGCCTGCTCCCTCAATACCGTTGATCAGGATAAGCACGGCAAAACGCCCTTGCTGCTGCAACTCGTACTGCGCTTCCAGCAGCGCCTCACGCAGCGCGGGGGCTTCGGCGTCGAAGGTTTCTTTATCGATATTGCGGCCGATCTCGGCGGATTCAAACATAGCCAACTCCCTGACAATATCGTGTGAGCCTAGCGGATAGGCCGTGGCCTTGACCAAGCTATTGCGCTA
>JAHJXZ010000078.1 GCA_018827205.1 Gammaproteobacteria bacterium
CTGGCCGCCGTGCAGAGCAAATCCCGGCCGAACCTGATCCGCCTAGGCAACGGCAGCCGCAGCATGCCGCTGCTGGCCGCACTAGTGCCTAAGCGCTTGATGGAAAGCATTCTGAAAAAACGCTTCGGCCTAAACCGCAGCCTCTAAATCACTGGGAGCGCGCACGATGAACCCGCCCAACACCGATAACGTCTCGACAACCCGCCTGGCCATTGGCGGCGTGGTAACGGTCATGGTGCTCAACCTGCTGGTGCGCAGCTTCGTCAAACTCGGCGGCGCACTCAGCACCCTGCTGGTGGCCGCTTTAGTAGCAGGTGGCATGGCCCTGTGGTTTCACTTCCAACATCGTCGCGCGCCACTCCCCAGCGAACGCCGCAAGCTACTCGCCCTCTACGGCGGCATCCTCGCCCTGCTCTACCTGGCCCTGCTGGGCATGATGTGGCTCAAAGACGAACCCGGCCCGATGGGGTTATTTATCTTTGGCCTGCATTACTTTTGTTATCCGCTGCTGGCGTGGTTGGTGTTATTCAAGGGCGTGCCCGGGCGGAATTAGTGGCAGCGCAGACTTGCGGTTTGAATAGCGCGATGGGGAGCGCTGCACTCAGCCCGCCTAGGTACTTTCAATACAAACAAATGGGATAAGCACCATGGAAGGACACGTGACAACCCCGCAAGCCAAGCTAGTAATCCCCAGACGCTTCTTTGAAACCTCTAATGCCTGGGGGCTCCGAGCAACCCTCAGGTTGCTCGGAGTTCCACTGATTCACATCGCTATGCTGCCTTTCTGGGCCAGCCTTTCGCCCTGGCTGGCCATCGCTGCGGTGGTGCCGTTGGGTATAGCCATCTCCAAGACAACCCTACTCGTGCACGAAGCTGTACATGGGTCGCTGTTCCGCACCCATGCCTTTAATCGCATTGTTGGGCGTATTGCAGGCTGGTGGACCGTAGTCGACTTCATTGCCTTCGATGCCCTGCATAAAAAACATCACGCCACAGTTGGAGACGAGGGCGATCCACAACTCCTCGACTACGGTGCTCTCGAAACCGCCACTCGCCTCCAGCTCGCTTGGCACCTACTGAGGCCTTTGCTGGGCTGGAACATGGCACATATGGCAACACTGCTTAGACAACGACTGAGCATGCCTCGGCCCTGGCCTATCACACTCGGTGAATGCGCAGGCTTAGTCTTGGTACAAGGGACATTCTTTTTACTTGCAACAGGAGGAGGCCAGCAGCTGTGGCTCGGGTTGATTTTCCCGCTATCCGCGGCCACGGTTGGCCTGCTTATGTCACAGATTCGTGGTTTCTGCGAACACGTGCCAATGCCTGGCGAATCAGGCGTGATGAGGCTGCGCAGTCACACCAGCAACCCCTTCGAACGCCCTTTTATTCATTACCTCAACTACAACTACCACGGTGAACACCACCGCTATCCGCGTGTACCTAGCCGGCATCTACCCGCCCTATCGGACTGGTTGCTAGAACAAGGCCAGCCGATCGAGCGCTCAGCGTCCTATACGAGCACCATTCTCGCGCGCTGGCGAGCCTGCGCTTAGCCCGTAGGATGGGTTGAGCACGCGATACCTGCGCGCCCCGCCCCATCCTACAAGTCGCCTTTCAGCTCTAGCGCTTGATGGTCTTGAGCAAATCTTCCGGGGTGATATAGCCCACTGCGCCGCTTTGAGTCTGGGCGCTACCCGGCTGCGGTTGATGCAGGATATGGCCCTTCATCTTGCCGATGATGTGCATCTCGCAGGGTTTGCAGTCGAACTTCAGGGTTAGCACTTCGTCCTGATGAATCAGCTGCATATCCGAGACTTTGGTGCGCACGCCGGTGACGCCTTTGGCCTGTTTCGGGCACAGGTTGAAGGAGAAGCGCAGGCAGTGTTTGGTGATCATCACTGGCACTTCGCCTGCTTCTTCATGGGCCTCGTAGGCGGCGTCAATCAGCTGCACACCGTAGCGTTTGTAGAAGGTGCGAGCCTTGTCGTTGTAGACGTTGGCGAGGAAGGTCAGGTGCGACTCCGGGTACACCGGCGCTGGCACGCTAACTGGCTTGCGCCCGCCACGCGGATGAACCGCGACGCGGGCCTGGGTCAGAGCTTCAATGGCCTCGCGGCGCAGGGCTTTGAGTTGCGAGCCAGGGATAAACGGCACAGCCTCACAGTCGACCTGCACAGCGGTGCTGTAGTACATCGTGGTACCCAGTTTGCTCAGGGTGTCGGCCAGTTGCTCGCGGGATTGCTCGGCATCCTTGGCGGCGGCGAACGGCCCATTCAGGCTGACGCTGGCGACTACGCCCTCTTCGCTGGTCACACTCAGGTGCAACTGATCACCCTGCAACGCCACCTGCCAGCTGACCGCAACGCGGCGCTCGGCTGAAGTCTTCTGCAGGGCCTGTTGCCAGTTATGGTCGAGGTTGCGATTAAGCGGGTGTTGCGGACGCACGCGCTGCATGGCCTCGGGCATTTCATTGGGCTCGACACGGTAGCGGTAGCGCTTCTCGCCGTCTTCCTCGAACTCGCCTTTCAGTTCGCAGATGTTGCTGCGAAAACCCACCACTTCGCGCTTGATCAGCACGTTCAAACCATCGCCGTTGGACAGCGGCGTGTCGGTGACCGCAATCAGGTCACGCTTGCCGACTTTCTCGACATAACCCACAGAAAGCCCGGTGAAGGTAGGCGAATCGAACGCGCCGATATCCACTTTGCGATCCGTCACGAAGTAGTCAGTGCTGCCACGGTGGAAGGTCTTGTCGGTATCCGGGGTGAAGAAGTGCTCGGTGCGACCACTGGCAGCGCGGGCCAGGTGCGGGCGCTGTTCGAGAATCGCGTCGAGCTCGCGGCGGTAGTGCGCGGTGATGTTCTTCACGTAGCTCATGTCTTTGTAACGCCCTTCGATCTTGAACGAGCGCACGCCGGCATCCACCAGGTAGATCAGGTTGTCGGTCTGGTTGTTGTCCTTCATCGACAACAGGTGCTTATCAAACGCCACCACGCGACCCTGATCATCTTTCAGGGTGTAGGGCAGACGGCAGGCCTGCGAGCAGTCGCCACGATTGGCGCTGCGCCCGTTCTGCGCGTGGGAGATGTTGCACTGCCCGGAGAACGCCACACACAGAGCGCCGTGAATAAAGAACTCGACCGCCGAATCGACGTTCTTGCAGATGTTGCTGATTTCTTCCAGGTTGAGCTCACGGGCCAACACCAGCTGGGAGAAGCCAGCTTTGTCGAGGAAACGGGCCTTCTCCAAGGTGCGTATGTCGCATTGGGTGCTGGCGTGGATCTCGATGGGCGGCAGATCCATCTCCATCACGCCCATGTCCTGCACGATCAGCGCATCAATCCCGGCCTCGTACAGCTGCCAGATCATCTGCCGCGCCGGCTCCAGCTCATCCTCATGCAGGATGGTGTTGAGGGTGACAAACACCCGCGCATGGAACAGGTGGGCAAACTGCACCAGCTCGGCAATATCCGCCACGCTGTTGCTGGCGTTGTGCCGCGCGCCAAAGCCGGGGCCACCGATGTACACCGCGTCGGCCCCATGCAGGATGGCTTCCTTGGCAATAGCGGTATCGCGCGCAGGGCTGAGCAGTTCGAGGTGGTGCTTGGGCAGGGACATGGCGTGGGCATCGGGGCAGTCAATCAAGCCGGGCATTTTACTCTTAAAGTCAGCTTTGTCTGTGCCCGCTGAGCAGCCGCTCAATTACTGTATGGGCATACAGATAAAAGCCCGCGTAGAATTGCCACTTCTAATCAACGCGAGATGAGTGCAGTGGATTTACAACAGGGCTTCATCCTCACCCGCCACTGGCGTGATACGCCGGCCGGGACGCAGGTGGAGTTCTGGCTGGCCACCGACCACGGCCCGCGACATATCCGCTTGCCGCTGCAACCCTCGGTGGCGTTTATCCCGGCCGAGCAACGCGCCCAAGCCGAGGCGCTACTGGCCAATGAAAGCGGCGCTGAGCTGCGCCCGCTGGCCCTCAAAGACTTTCAGCAACGCTCGGTACTGGGCCTGTATTGCCAGCAACATCGCCAGTTGATTGACCTCGACAAACGCCTACACCGCGCTGGCGTAACAGTTTACGAGGCCGATGTGCGCCCGCCGGAGCGCTACCTGATGGAGCGCTTTATCACCGCGCCGGTGCTGTTCGCCGGCACGCCCGATGCGAACGGCATGCTGCTGGACGCGCAGATCAAACCCTGCGCGGATTACCGCCCCACCCTCAAGCTGGCCTCGCTGGATATCGAAACCAATGCCTTCGGCGAGCTGTACTCCATCGCCATCGAGGGTTGCGGCCAGTGCAACGTGTATATGCTCGGCCGCGCGCCGGAACAGCCGCCAGAGGTAGATTTTCAGCTGGAGTACTGCGTCAGCCGTGAGCAGTTGCTCGACCGCCTCAACCACTGGATGGCGCAGCACGACCCGGACGCGATCATCGGTTGGAACCTGGTGCAGTTCGACCTGCGCGTGCTGCACGAACACGCCCGCCGCCTGGCCATCCCGCTGCGTCTGGGCCGCGATGGCAGTGAGATGCAGTGGCGCGAGCATGGCAGCGGCAACGGCCACTTCTTTGCCGATGCGGCGGGCCGGCTGATTATTGATGGCATCGAAACACTGCGCTCGGCGACCTGGAGCTTCCCCTCGTTCAGTCTGGAAAACGTCGCGCAAAACCTGCTCGGCGAGGGCAAGGACATCTCCACGCCCTACCAGCGCATGGACGAAATCGACCGAATGTTCCGCGAGGACAAACCCGCCCTGGCGCGCTACAACCTGCGCGATTGCGAGCTAGTGACGCGGATCTTCGGCAAAACCGGCATCCTCGACTTCCTCTTGGAGCGGGCCACCGTTACCGGCCTGCCCGCCGACCGTAACGGCGGCTCAGTAGCGGCCTTCGAGCATCTGTATATGCCGCTGATGCACCGTCGCGGTTTTGTTGCGCCGAACCTCGGTGACAACCCGCCGCAAGCCAGCCCCGGCGGTTTTGTCATGGACTCCCAGCCAGGGCTATACGAGTCGGTGCTGGTGCTCGACTACAAGAGCCTGTATCCGTCGATTATTCGCAGCTTTCTGATCGACCCGGTGGGACTGATCGAAGGCCTGCGCCAGCCGGATGACGCCCATTCGGTGCCGGGCTTTCGTGGTGCGCGCTTCTCGCGCAGCGAGCATTGCCTGCCAGCAATTGTCGAGCGCGTGTGGCAGGGCCGCGAAGCCGCCAAACGCGAGCACAAC
>JAHJXZ010000079.1 GCA_018827205.1 Gammaproteobacteria bacterium
AGGGTGACGATCAGGTCGAGTAGCAGGTCCATCCGGTGTCCTTAGCCGTGGCGGCGTGTGCGTCAGGGTAGAAAATACTGCAGCAGGTCGTTGAGAAACAGCTGGCCTTCGCGGGTGGCACTCAGGCGGGCCGGGTCGCTGTGCAGCAGGCCACGTTGCTGGGCCTCGGCACGCGCTGCGGCGAGCTGACTGAGCGGTAGGCCGGTGCGCTGAGTGAACAGTTCGCTGGCGACACCGTCCGTGAGGCGCAGCACATTCATCAGAAATTCGAAGGGTAATTCATCGGCCCTCAGGACGCGCTCGCCGGCGCTGAAGCCTTTGCTGCTGTCCAGGTAATCCTTGGGTAGGCGAGTTTTCCAGCTACGGCTGATGCTGCCGCTCGGGTGGCTGAGTTTGGCGTGTGCGCCCGCACCTATGCCGAGGAAGTCGCCAAAGGTCCAATAATTCAGGTTGTGTCGTGCCGCTTTGCCGGCCTGGGCATAAGCGGAGACTTCGTACTGCGCATAGCCTTCGGCGGCCAGCAGGGCCTGGCCGGCTTCCTGGATGTCCCAGAGAATGTCGTCCTCGGGCATTACCGGTGGCTGGTTCCAGAACACCGTGTTCGGCTCAACCGTCAGCTGATACCAGGACAGGTGCGTCGGCCCCTGGGCGATGGCGATGCGCAGGTCGCTGAGTGCATCCTCGATGGACTGATCCGGCAGGCCATGCATCAGGTCGAGGTTGAAGTTGTCGAAACCGGCTGCGCGGGCCATGTCCGCTGCACGCACTGCTTCATCGCCGTCGTGGATGCGGCCAAGTGCGATCAGCTTGGGCGGCTGGAAGCTCTGCACGCCGATCGACAGGCGATTGATGCCAAGGCTGCGGTAGTCGCGGAACTTGGCCTGCTCGAAGGTGCCAGGGTTGGCTTCCAGGGTGATTTCGATATCGGCGGCAAACCGGACACGCCGCTCCACGCCTTCAAGCAGGCGGCCAAGCGCCTTGGCCGAAAACAGGCTGGGCGTGCCGCCGCCGAAGAATATCGAACTCAGCGGACGGTTATGCACCTGCGCCAGATCGGCATCCAGATCCGCCAGCAGGGCGTCGACGTAGGCCTCTTCCGGCAGGCTCGGTCCGGCGGCATGGGAGTTGAAGTCGCAATACGGGCACTTCTTCACGCACCAGGGGATGTGCACATAGAGTGCAAGTGGCGGTAGCGCGAAGCTCCCGCCGAACGCCGTGGTCATGCCAGGCCCAGCCGTTGTTTCAACAGGGCCATAGCGCGGGCGCGGTGGCTGATCTGGTTTTTCTCGGCGGCCGGGAGTTCAGCGCTGGAGCAGTCGCGCTCGGGCACCCAGAACAACGGGTCATAGCCAAAGCCTTCCATGCCTTGCGCGGCGTGCAGGATGCGTCCGTGCCAGAGGCCTTCGCAAATGATCGGCAGCGGATCGTCAGCATGCCGCACCAGGGCCAGGCAGCAGACGAACTGCGCGCCGCGTTCTGCGTCCGGCACACCTTTCAGCGCATCGAGCAACTTGGCGTTGTTCGCCGCATCCCCCTGGCCATCGGCGTAGCGTGCCGAGTAAATACCCGGGGCACCGCCGAGAAAGTCCACTGCCAAGCCTGAGTCATCAGCCAGCGCCGGCAGGCCGGAAAGCCGTGCGGCATTGCGCGCTTTGAGAATGGCGTTTTCGATAAACGACAGGCCGGTTTCTTCCGGCTCGACCATGGAGAATTCGCCGACCGAGCGCACGCGTACGCTGCTGCCGAGCATGGCCTGCAATTCCTTGAGTTTGCCGGCGTTGTGGCTGGCCAGTACCAGTTCGTTGAAGTGCATCATTCGTCTGGAAAGAATTCCTGGTTGAAATCGAAACTGTGCGCGACGCCATCGGCAGCGCTGACAGTGATGGTGAAGCGCAGCATCTCGCGCTGGGTAAAGGGAAACTGCGCCAGGTAATAGATGGCGGCGCCCTCGTTAACCTGCTTGAAGGTCAGCGGGTGGCTGCGCCCGACTAAGTCCTTGACCTCGCCGCTGACGCTGGCACTGCTGGCTTTGCCGGCCTTGAGTACGGAGATGTTCACCACGCCTTGGGTCTTGCTGCGCACCAGGCCGCTGGCAGCGGCGATGTCCGGTTGCAGAAAGCCGGAGTTAAAGGCGATGTAGTGCACGTCGAGATCGCCGAAGGTCTGCTTGCGTTCAGCCAGCGCCGGCAGGCTCAGGCACAGGGCGATAAACAGTAGTGCTATGCGACGCATAAGGGGTCTCCAGATAGCAAATCTTGCGGGGCAGTCGTCTAGTTGGCGATCTGCACGTCTTCGGCTGTGGGGCCGCTGATCCGGTAAATGCCGATTTCACCTAATAGATTAGGCCAGATCCGGCTGGCCCAGCCGTGCCGGTGGTCGCGGTCCACGGCCAGGCGATCCATGACTTTCGCGCCCTGGTTGTGGCACAGGTTTTCGAAGTCTTCGAAGGTGCAGAAGTGGATGTTCGGCGTGTTGAACCAGGTGTACGGGAGAAAATCCGACACTGGCATACGGCCTTTGGTAGTGAGGTACCAGCGGCAGTGCCAGTGGCCGAAGTTGGGGAAGGTGATGATGCAGGTCTTGCCGACCCGCAGCATCTCCGCCAGCACCTTATCCGGGTAATGCAGGGCCTGCAGCGACTGGGTCATGACCACCACGTCGAAGCTGTTGCTGGCGAAGTTACCCAGGCCTTTGTCGAGGTTCTGCTCGATGACGTTGACGCCCTTGCTCACGCACTGGGCGATGTTGTCCGCATCGATTTCCAGGCCGTAGCCGAACACCTGCTTGTGTTCGGCCAGCCAGGCGAGCAATTCGCCATTGCCGCACCCCAGGTCGAGCACACGGCTGCCAGCGGGAATCCACTCTTGGATGATTTCGAGATCCGCGCGCATGGCTACACCTTAATCCGTTTCATATAGCTGTCGAATGCCTGTAGGTAGCGCGGGATCGGCATCAGGAAGGCGTCGTGGCCCTGGGGCGCATCGATTTCCAAATAGCAGACATTTTTCCGCGCGGCAGTCAGCGCATCGACAATTTCCCGCGAGCGTGCTGGCGAGAAGCGCCAGTCGGTGGTGAAGGACATCACACAGAAGTCGGCCGTGACGTGAGCCAGGGTCTTGGCCAGGTCATCGTCGAAGGCGGCCGCCGGATCGAAGTAGTCCAGCGCCTTGGTCATCAGCAGGTAGGTGTTGGCGTCGAAGCGCCCGGAGAATTCCTCGCCCTGGTAGCGCAGGTAGCTTTCCACCTGAAATTCGACGCTGTGGAAGTCGTAGTTGAGCTTCTCGCTCTTCAGGCCACGGCCGAATTTTTCGCCCATGGCGTCATCCGACAGGTAGGTGATGTGGCCGACCATGCGCGCCAGCATCAGCCCGCGCTTGGGGATCACACCCTGTTCTTGGAAGTGCCCGCCGTGGAACTGCGGGTCGGTCAGGATCGCCTGTCGTGCCACTTCGTTGAAGGCGATGTTCTGCGCCGACAGTTTGGGTGCCGAGGCAATCGCTAGACAATGGCGCACGCGCTCGGGGTAGCTGATGGTCCATTGCATGGCCTGCATGCCGCCGAGGCTACCGCCGATCACTGCGGCCCACTGGCGGATGCCGAGGTTGTCGGCCAGTCGCGCCTGGCTGTGTACCCAGTCTTCCACGGTCATTACCGGGAAGTCGGCGCCGAAGGGTTTGCCGGTGGCCGGGTTGAGGCTGCTGGGACCGGTGGAACCATTGCAGCCACCGAGGTTGTTCAGGCTGACAACGAAGAACTTGTTGGTGTCGATGGGCTTGCCGGGACCGATGCAGCTGTCCCACCAGCCCGGTTTACGGTCTTCTGCGCTGTGGTAACCGGCGGCATGGTGGTGGCCAGACAGGGCGTGGCAAATCAGCACAGCGTTGCTTGCCGTGGCATTCAGCTCGCCATAGGTTTCGAAGATCAGTTGGTAGTCGGCCAGGCTGCGCCCGCAGGCCAGTGCCAGAGGTTCTGCGAACTGCAGCACCTGTGGGGTTACCAGGCCAACAGAGTCTTGGGGAAAGGCAGTCGACATCGACCCTGCTCGCAATAAAGGAAGAGCCGCAGTCTAAAGAGCGCCGCCCCAGGCGGCAAGCGCATGGGGCGGCTGGGGTACGGCGGATGTGGCGGCGCTGAAGTCGAGGACTATTCGCCGATGCTGTGTGGGCGTGCGGCCCCTGGCAGGTTGACCACCTTGCCCTGGCGCTGCACGGGGGCAGGGCGACGCAGGATGCGCAGGATGTCGTTGGCCTGCGCCAGCTGCTGCTCCAGCTCGCCGCTGTACCGTGCCAGTTGCTGGCCGCGCTGGCGTGCCTGCTGGGTTTCCTGAGCCAGGGCCTTGAGCCGCAGCATGTGGGTTTCCAGCAGCTGTTTGTGTTCCAGGGTGTGCTGCATCAGTGGCATCAGTGCATCGCTGGCCCACTGTTCGGCTTCCTGGCGCATGCGCTGATGCAGGCCGATCACTTCCTGCACCAGGGTGGCGAAGAAGCGTTTGGTCAGACTGCGTTGTTCGGTCAGCAGGGTTTTCAGTTGCAGGCGGAACTGGTCGGCCTTGGTCTGTTGTTGCTTGAGCTCGCGCAGGTAACGGTTGACGTTGAACTGCGGTGCGTCGACGCCATGCAGCGGGTTCTCTTCGTTGTGCCGGCGGTAGATGGCTGCGACCATCTTGTTGGCCATCTCGGCTTCCTGCGACAGGTTGTGCAGGTCCTGCTCCACGCTGCGGAAGAAATGCAGGATGGCCTGGTTGATACCCAGGGTGGTCCAGCTACCGGTAAGGTTCTTGCGCACCTTGTTCAGGTGTTCGTCCAGGCGTTCACTGCGCGAGGCGTGACGCAGCAGATCGCCCTGACGCTTGAGCAGGCGTTGGTTGGTTTTCAGGCCAAGCAGGCGCTTGTGGTGCTGGTTGTGGTCTTCCTTGGTCTTGGCGGTCAGCTCGAAGAGCATCTGGCCGTTGTCGTGCTGATGGTTGCTCAGCAGCGCTTGCTGTTCGTTGACCTTTTCCAGGCGCAGGTTGAGCACGTGCTGGCTGTTCTGCAGTAGAGCCAGCACCTGATTGACCACGCGGTCTTCGAGCAGGCGCTCTTTCTGCGCAATGATGCGTTCGCAGAGCAGGTTTTCCAGGTTGCTCATCTGGCTGCGGGCCAGCAGTTCGGGGTCCTTACGTACCTTGGCCAGCATTGCCTGCTTGGCCGACAGCGGCAGCACGTCCTCGACGCGGATGCCGAGTTGGCGTGCGGTGCTGGTCTGGATCTGGCGGATGGCGTTCTGCACAAAGGCTTCGCCGGCCAGGTCATCCCACAGTACGTCGATCTTGTTCAGCACGGCAAACAGGCTGGTCTGGGTGTCTTCATCAAGCTGGCGGATATGCTGTTGCCACACGGCCATGTCGCTGGCGGTCACGCCGGTGTCGGCGGACAGCAGGAAGATGATCGCCTGGGCGCTGGGCAGCATCGACAGAGTCAGTTCTGGCTCGCTACCGAGGGCGTTCAGGCCCGGGGTGTCGAGGATGCGCAGACCCTGACGCAGCAGCGGGTGGTCGAAGTTGACCATGGCGTGACGCCAGGCCGGTACCAGCACTTCACCAGGTTTATTGGTGCTTTCCAGCATGTCCGGGTGAAAGCCCAGGGCAATGGCCTGTTCGACCGGCATGGGCTTGGTCCGCGCGACTTGGACAAAGGCCTGGACCATATTGTCTGGGTCGCTGAGGTCCAGCGGAATATTTACCCAGTGCCGCGGAATACGTTTGAACTGCGCCACGCTGGCCTCAGACACGCGGGTCTCAATCGGCAGCAGGCGGATATAGGAGCGCTCCGAGCGCGGATCGAAGAACAGCTCGGTGGGGCACATGGTGGTGCGCCCGGCCTGGGACGGCAGCATGCGCTGACCGTAGGAGGAGAAGAACAGGCTGTTGATCAGCTCGGTCTTGCCGCGCGAGAACTCGCCGACAAAGGCCAGGGTGATGTGGTCAGTGCGCAGCAGTTTCAGCGCGCGCTCAAGCTTGGCTTCCACGGCCTCGGAGTTCAGCCGATTGGTCACCAGCCAGCTGCGATAGCGGGTGATTTCGCGCATCAGCTCGCGCTTCCAGGTGACATAAGCATCGACCTGCTGACTGAGACGTTCCATGCTCATCCTGGGCATTCCTCCGGTTGGCGCATCCATTGTGGGGCGACTGGGGCTATACGGCACCCAGGTTAAGTCGGGCACACATTGAACGATGCCGCAGAGCAAGCACGTGCGGCAGATAACGCTTTAAAGCCTGTGGAATTACGCCAGATCCACGACGTTCGTGGATTGACCTGTTTGGCATTATGCGGGTCGCAGCTATGGCGTCAATTGCATGTCGTCGCCCGCCCGCCTTATGGTCGGTCAGGGTGACTGGGCGGTCAGGGCGGCTTCATCTGGCAGGCGCTGCGGTTGTTTGATGCGAACGCGCTTTTGCCGGCTTTGCTGACCGCTTTCCAGGCTGACCTGGCTTTTGCTCACGGCAAATGCGTTGGCGAGAAAGGCCAGCAGCTGCGCATTGGCTTTGCCCTCCACGGGCGGCGCGGTGAGGCGGATTTTCAGCCGCTCACCGTGCAGTCCTGCGAACTCATCCTTGCTCGCCTTGGGCTGCAGGTGGCAGTCGAGGATCAGGTCGGCGCCGTCCCAGCGAAAGTGGCTCATCCGGCGCTCGCGGTCAGATCGCCAGGCTAAGGCCTTTATACATGCCGGTCATGATCGCCAAGTTGCGGATCACCAGCATGTCGATCAGGTTAAGAATCAGAAACGCCACGATTGGCGACAGATCCAGCCCGCCCATGCTCGGCAGGATGCGGCGGATCGGCGACAGCAGCGGCTCGCAGATCTGGTTGATCAGCATAGCGGTGGGGTTATGGCTGCCCTGGGCGACCCAGGACAGAATCACACTGATGATCAGGGCGAAGAAGAACACCTTGAGGAACAACGCGGTGACGCCAATGATCGACCACACCAGCAGCTGCAGCGGGTTGTCCAGGCCATAGCCGAGCAGCAGCAGGGTCACTGCCATCAGCAGCAGTTGCACCAGAATCGCCAGCATCAGCGAGGCCAGATCCAGTCCGGCCAGGCTCGGAATGATCTTGCGCAGCGGCTTCAGCAGCGGGTGGGTGGCGCGCACAATGAACTGGCTGACTGGGTTGTAGAAATCTGCCCGCACCAGTTGCAGGATAAAGCGCAGCAGCACGATCAGCAGATACAGGCTGCCAATGGTCTGCAGGATATAAACGGCGGCGGTGTTGAGTCCGATCATTTTCGTTCCTTATTGGCCGAGTTGTTCGGCCAGCTCGGCAGAGCGGTGGGCGGCGGCGTTCAGGGCTTTCTCGACCAGGGTTTCGAAGCCGTCGGCCTGGAAGCTCTTGATCGCCGCTTCGGTGGTGCCGGCAGGTGAGGTTACCCGGCGGCGCAGTTCACTGGCATCGACATCGCTGGCCACGGCCATGCGTGCGGCGCCAAGCGCGGTGTGCAGGGTCAGCTGGGCGGCGGTATCACGCGGCAGGCCGAGTTTCTCGCCAGCAGCGGTCATGGCCTCGATCAGCAGGAAAAAATACGCCGGGCCGCTGCCGGACACGGCGGTCACGGCATCAATCTGCGCTTCCTTATCCAGCCACAGCGCCAGGCCTACGGCGCTGAGCAGCTGTTCGGCCTGCTGGCGCTGGGCCGGCGATACGTGTGCATTGCCATACAGGCCGCTAACGCCCTGACGCAGCAGTGCCGGAGTGTTGGGCATGCAGCGCACAATTGCACGTGGGCCGAGCCAGTTTTCCAGGCTGGCGCAGCTGATACCGGCGGCAATCGACACCACCAGCTGCTGCTCGCTGATATGCGCGGCGAGATCCAGGCACACCTCTTTCATCACCTGCGGCTTGATCGAGAGCACGATAACGTCCGCGCCCTGAATGGCCTCGGCGTTGCTGGCAAAGGTTTCGATGCCATGTTCGGCGCTGATCTTGCTGCGCTGTTCGGCGCCGCGGTCACTGGCGCGAATGGCGCTGGCGTCAATGCCCTGGGCACGCAATCCGCCGATCAGACTGGCGGCCATATTGCCTGCGCCGATAAAGGCAATGCGGGGAGTGGTCATAACGGGCTTCCTTTAATAAGGCTGAAGGCAAATTCAATCAGCTGGTGCTGTAGTCGCGCGCGCCGAACAATGCGGTACCGATGCGCACCCAGGTCGCACCTTCGGCGATGGCGGCTTCCAGATCATGGCTCATGCCCATGGACAAGGTGTCGAGGTCCAGGTTCAGGTCTTGCTGCAGCTCGCGCAAGCGGGCGAAAGCGGCGCGTTGCTCCACAGGGTCGTCAGTGGGTTCGGGAATTGTCATCAATCCGCGCAGGCACAGGTTGGGCAGTTGTGTAACCGCTTGTGCCAGGGCTGGCAGCTCATCGGGGTTGCAGCCGGACTTGCTGGCTTCGCCGCTGACATTCACTTGTAGGCAGATGTTCAGCGCTGGTAAATGCGCCGGACGTTGATCAGACAGGCGCTGGGCGATTTTCAGACGGTCCACCGAATGCACCCAGGCAAAGTGCTCAGCGATGGGCTTGGTCTTGTTCGATTGGATGGGGCCAATGAAGTGCCAGGTCAGCGGTAGGTCGCTCAGTTCGACCTGTTTTTCCAGGGCTTCCTGCAGGTAGTTCTCGCCAAAATCGCGGGTGCCGGCGGCAAACGCCTGGCGAATTGCCTCGGCCGGTTTGGTTTTGCTCACCGCGAGTAGGCCAACAGTCGCACAATCTCGCTGCGAGGCTTGCGCCGCCTCACGGATGCGCACTCCGACCTTTGCAATATTCTCTGCTATCGTGGACATTACTTGCGCCCGCCGCCTGGGTTTTGC